>DBBK01000169.1 GCA_002292165.1 Brevundimonas sp. UBA986 | reverse complement strand
GACAAGGCTTGGGAAGCCAAGATCACCGGCAACACCCATTTCGAAATCGATCGTGATGGAAACGGCCAGCCCGACCAGTCCGTCGATGACCTGCGCGCAGAGCTCGACTCGCGCGGCATCAAGTACAGCGCCCGGGCTGGCGTCGAGAACCTGGCCGCCAAGCTGAAGGAGGCCAAGGAGATCGAGGCCGAGCAGCAGATCAAGGACGCGCGGCAGCAGCTGTCCGACCTCGGCGTTGAGTTCGACGAGGGCGAAGACCTCGACGCGCTGAACTCCAAGATCGAAGACGCCACGAAGCCCGCCTGACATGACCCGGGCGGAAGCCATCAAGCAGGCGCTGGAGAACCTGACCGTCATCGACGCGATCAGCGAACCGGCGCCTGAGGATGCGGCGAAGGTCGGCAAGCGTCTGGATCAGGTCCGCGCCACACTGATCGAGTTGGGCCTTTGCTGGTGGGACGCGGACGACATTCCCGACAGCGTCGCCATCGCCTTCTGTGATCTGGTGGCGACGGCCAGCCAGTCGGTCTTCGGCAAGCAATACGACAGCGGAACGGCTCAGGCCCGCATCGCCGCCGTGAAATCATCCGCTCGGAATGAACCGGTGCGGGCACTCTATTTCTGAGGACTGGACATGGCCACCGTTCACATCGTTCTGTCACAGGTCGGCGGTCGTTCCACTGGCGGCGCCGCCATGCCGGTCGCCAACTCGATCCCGATCGAGGTGGACACCATGACCTCGACGACCAGTTCGGTGAAATCGAGCATCGTTGCGAGCAAGGGAGGGCTGGCCTCGGCGTCGGCATTCTGGACGATCACGGGATCGGGCGGAAATGTGTGGCTGGCCTTTGGTAGCGACCCCACTGCAGCCGCTGATAGCGGCTGGCTTCTTCTGGACGGCCAGACGCGCGATTTCGCGGTCACTGGGGCGGCCGAGACGGTTGCGATCAAGGACGCATGATGGCCGGTCTGGCGCTGCGGTTGGGGCTGGGGGTTTCCGCCCCTCAAAAGGGCGGGGGGGCTCCCGCTGGCTTCTCTCTCGTCACCCACAACGGTCAGGTCGTCACCAATGGCGCGCCGGTTTACGCAAAGGCTTCGTAATGGCTGAGCTTTCGACCCTCGTCAGCCCTGTCGGCCTGGCCAACCTCAAGATGCTGTCGGCCGTCGTCGCGGATCGCACGGTCGGCGTGCAGGGCACGGCGCTCCTGACCAATGTGGGGACTACATCCGCGACCGGGGCGACCATCGTGTTCCCCAACACCGTTGCCGCCCGCCCGTATCGGCTGACCAATGTTCAGGCCTTCGGCGGACCGACCGGCGGCAACTTCAACATCAAGGTCTTCGGGTTGGTTAACGGCGCGTGGCAGCAGTTCGGGTCGGACACCGTCATCAGCGTACCCGCCAACACCCTGGTCAGCCGTGACGTCAATGTCCGAGTCTCGCCCGGTATGAGCGTGGGCGGATATTCCGCGTCTGGAGTGCTCTGCTACATCCCCACGGGTGTCTCGGGCAGCAACGAAGGCTTTATTCGCTCGACCTCGGGGAATGTCACCACCATTCCCGATGGTGCGGCTGACACCGCTAGCGTCCTTCAACTCCGGTTCAAGTTGATGGCGGTCCAGTGCGACATCGGCCGGGCGACCGTGGCCTCGCTGCGCACCGCCTTGTCGCAGTCGCGCACGATCCAGCCGCCGTCGGAGAAGCGCCTGCGCCTGATCTTCGACGGCAACTCCCGGCCCTATCGGGCGGACAACCGCATCCACTATCCCCAGCGGATCGCCGCGACCTGGGACGTGCCGGTCCTGAACTTCGCTGTCTCGGGCCAGACCACGACGGCGATGGCGGCCGACGCGGCGACGGAGATCGACCCGTACTTCAGCAACAACGCCTCGCCCTATTTCGCCAACCAGTATTTCAACGTCCTGGTCGTGGACGAGCTGGGGAACGACTACCGGGTCAACCACTCGGCCACGCAGACCGTCGACAACATGAGCGCCTACTGCCAGGCGCGGAAGAATGCAGGCGCCGACGCCATCTGGGTCACGACGCTGATGGCTCTGAACCCGGTGGACGGCAGCGATCCGCTGACCTCATCGGCTCAGGCCGCGATCAATGCCGAAATGCGGTCGCGCTGGTCCACCTTCGCCGACGCCCTGGTGGACTTCGACAAGTACCCGCCGTGCACCAACCCCAACGAGCCGATCTACTACTACGACAACGCGCACGGCGAGAACGTCCTGCACGACGTCTGCGCGGCGGCGATCATGCAGGCCGGGCTCGACTGGATGGGGCGGTAGGGGGCGTTCAATACTGCCGGTCGTACCAGCAGTCTTCGCAGTCGCCGGTGCGGCCATGGGGGCATCTCTCGGGTGGACGCCGGAACCGGGCCGTCAGAACGGCGGCAGCGACCAGAACGGCCAAGGCGCCGGCGACGTAGAGCAGGGTGTTCAGGGTATCAGCTGGAAGATGCATGGTGGAAAATTACCACCATGCAGGAGTCCTGCCAACCGCCGCCTGAGCCCCACGTCCCTGCATCAACTGATGGCGTTCCGCTCCTGAAAGGGAGGCTCCATGCGTGCACCCCTCCAGATCGGCCGCCAATCCGGTGAGGCCGCCTCCCCGGCTGTCTCGTCCGAACGGTTGATCAACGGCTATCTGGAGCAGACCCCGGATGGCCGCAGCCCGGTTCCGGTCTATGGAACGCCCGGCCTTCTGGCGTTCGCTGACACCTTCGACATCCGCGCCTGCTGCACCGCCGCCCGGCGCCTGTTCGTCGTCACCGGAACCGCCCTGTGCGAGGTCTTCGCCGACCGGTCCTTTACCGAGTTGGGCGACATCCCGGCGGGCGTGGCGGACATGGCTTCTGACGGGACCAATGTCGTGGTGACGGTCGGGGGCGAAATCTACGTCTACGACGGGACCGACGTTACCCCGGTCACGGACGAGGACGCGCCGGCCGCTTCGTCGGTCGAGTTCCTCAACGGCTTCTACGTCTTCACCGAGGCGGGGTCGGAGCAGTTCTTCATCAGCCCTCAGGGCAATCCGGGCGGCGACTTCGACGCACTGGACTTCGACAGCGCCGACACCTCCCCCGACAAACTGGTGCGGTCGCGCCGGGTGGGCCGGGATCTTCTGCTGTTCGGCGAGGAGTCGGTCGAGTTCTGGTACTATTCCGGCGACAGCGTCTTCCCTATCAACCGCTATGCCGACACGCCGCTGGACGTGGGATTGGCGGGCGTCAGGGCCGAGGCCCGGTCGAGCGAGACCATTTTCTGGATCGGTTCGGACAAGACGGTCCGCCGCCTCGATGGCAGGACCGGGACCCGCATCAGCACCTTCGCCATCGAGGACGCGATCAAGGGCTGGTCGGACGTCTCCCTGACCATCGGCACGGCCCACGTCTGGCAAGGGCATCTCTTCATCGTCTTCCGCAACCCGGATGGCTGTATCGTCTGGGATCAGGCGACCCAGCTCTGGCATGAGCGCCAGTCCTACAACTCCGATACCTGGCAGGTCGCCCACTACGCCTATGCCTTCGGCAAGCACCTGTACGGCGGTTCCAAGCTGTATGAGCTCGGCGGGTATGACGAGGACGGCGCCGTTCTGCCGTTCGAGATGGTCACGCCGTGGCTCGACAATCAGGGGGAGCGCTTCTCCGTCACCGAGGTTGAGGTCCGCATGGAGGCCGGCACCGGTAGCCTGACGCTCAACCCGAAGATCAGCCTGTCCCGCACCGAGGACGGCGAGTATTTCAACACCCCCTTGCCCCGCGTGTTCGGCAAGCAGGGCGAGCGGTTCCGGACCGTGAAATGGGGCCCGCAGGGTCAGAGCCGCGGTTGCGCCTTCAAGTTGAGGATCACCGACCCGGTCAAGCGGGTGATCTACGCCGCCTATGCTCAGGTGTCTTGATGGCGCTCCCGAAGCTTTCGGCTCAGTCCCCCATCGTCCAGCCCGACCGGAAGCCGACGAGCGGGTTTCTGGAGTTCATGGAGCAGGCGCGGCGCGCGCAGACCGCGACCGACGAGAACCAGGATCAGACCGATCAGGCCCTGATCAATCTCGCGCTCACCATCGCGGGCATCCTCAACGGCACGATCCCGTTCACGGAGCTCAACGTCGCGTCCAATCAGGTGCGGGCCTTCCTTGACAAGACCAGCGCCGGGGTTCTGACCGACCCAACCGGGCTCGGCGCCGCCGTGGTCCAGACCGATGCTCTGGAGCTTCAGGCCGTGACCAATCAGGTGTCGGCCTTCACTTCGGCCCAGATCGACCTTTCGAGCGGCGCAACCTCGTTCACGACCCTTCAGGAGGTCAATATCGTCGCCAACGGCGGCCGGATCGAGCTCAAGGGCAACTTTTACCTTCGGGCGCTGGTCGGCGGTGGGTCGTTCACGGACACGGTGATCATCGAGCGCTACGCCGAGTCCGTTCTCTCGACCAAGGCCGACAACGCCCGCGAGGACGAGCGGTTCGAAGAAGCCAAGCGCCACAATCGAGCGACCGAGGGCGTGGCGGCGAGCCGTGAGGCCCGTGTCGGTCGTGGTCGCCCTGCGTCTCGACCGGGGGCGTCGCCCTCATCCCGTGCCCCTGCCCGGTCGTTTGATGCCGGCTCCATCAAGTGGGACTGACGAATGGCTGAACTTCGCGAAGGTCAGACCGGCACCGCGCCGGACGGCACCAAGGTTATCGTCCGTGGCGGACAGATCGTTCCGCTGAACGCGACCGGTCCGGAAGCGGCCGGGTTCACGTCGCTGGGTGATGGCTGGTATCGTGGCCCAGACGGATCGACCTATCAGCAGGGTCGCGGCGGTGCGATGGTCGAGCGCTCCGGTGCTGCTGCGGATCCTGCGGCCGGCGGCCACAGCGCGACTGGGCTGGCCGGCGCCGACGCACGGACCCGGCTCGCCTTGGGGCTCGGCCCTATGGTCGAGGCCGAGGGCCGGATGCGTGAGGCAGAAAGGGGCGGCTACAGTTACAACGATGACTGGGGCGCACGCTTGCTTGAGGCCGTGCCTCTGGATGGCGGTGGCGTAGCGAGGCTGGCCGGCGGCCCGGATTATCAGCGATATGATCAGGCGGCCCGCACATTCGAGGCCGCCGTCATGCCGATCATGTCCGGTGCGGCCGTTACCTCCTCGGAGGCGCAGCGCCAAATCAGGGCTAACCTGCCGCAGCTCGGCGACTCGCCGGAAATCCTCCAGACCAAGGCGCGCAACCGCGCCATGATGATCAACGCGACTGCCCAACTTGTCGGGCAAGACATGCCTTTCCCAGATGTCGGGATTTGGGGCGGCCCGGCCAAGCCTGACAGGCAACAGGATGGCGCCCCGGCTGTCGTCGGCGCAGCCACGGCAGGCGATCAGGGAGCTTCGGGCGACGGAACCGGCGGCCCGAACCTGCCGCGTCCGGGCGATGTCCGAGTGACGCAGCAACCGCTGGCCCCTGAGGACACGCCGGAGAGCCTTCGAGCCCAAGGCTATGTCTATGACCCGGAACGCGATACCTGGAGTCGTACGCGCCATGAGCAGGCGCCGAGCGCCGATGAGGTCGTTTCGGATCTTCTGCTTGAACTCGACGACCGTGCCTTCAGGGGCGTTGTGGACCCAGTTCAAGGCGCGCTGGCGGTCCCGGCCGGTGCGGATGATGATGCAGGGGTTCGAGGCCATCAGTAGCGCTCGTCCCGGAAGGCGACGCCCTTGGCGGCACGACGGTTCGTGCGGGCGTCAGCGTCGGCCAGCTTCTGGACCAGCTCGACGAAGGCGGCGCGGTTGTCGCCCCAGTAGAACTTCACGGCGGCGTCCAGATCGGTGATCTCGGCGACGGTGCGGGTGCGGAGGCCCTGAGCCCGGCCGTCGCCATGCGCGTGGGCCTTGGTCTTCTCGGCGGCCTTCGCAGCGGCTTGGGCGGCGTCGGCTTCCTGAGCCTTGGCCTGAGCGGCCTCGCGGGCCTCCAGATCGTT
>DBBK01000039.1 GCA_002292165.1 Brevundimonas sp. UBA986 | reverse complement strand
CCGCACCCAAACTTCAAAACGCCCCGCTGATCCCAGCGGGGCGTTTTGCGTTCCACGCCTGATCCTCAAGGCCGCGGAAACAGCAGGCCTGCAAAAGCCGGGATCGCCCGCTCGGCCGCGCCCTGTCCGTCCGGGTCGGCCGACGAACGGCGCGCGGCGCCGGAAATCCAGTGCGAGATCAGAAGGGCGTCCAGTCGCGTCAGCCAGGGCGTGACGGGGCCGAGGAAGCTGAAGGTGGTCGCGCCGCGGCTGTAGCGAACCCGGGCCGCGAAATCGGCCAAGGCCGGATCCCGCGTGGCGGAGAAGAAGAAGGTTTCGAAGGCCCGGACGCGCGGCGCCGACTGCCCGACCGCCAGGAAGGTCAGGATGTGTCGGCCGAGGTCGTCGTGGTCCGCGCTGACGGCTCCCGCCCTCTGGGCCGAGGCGACGATGCTCTGATAGAGCCAGGCGTAGCCGGCCGCCATCAGGGCGGTGCGCGTGGGGAAGTGGTGGGTCACGGCCCCGAGGCTCAGGCCGGCCCGCATCGCCGTGGCGCGGTGGGTCAGGGCCCCCTCGCCGCCCTCGTCGACGGCCTCGACCACCGCCTGGGCGATCTTGGCCGCGGCCCCCGCCAGAGGCGGAAAGATGGTCGCGCGTTGTGACAGGGCCTCGGCCGCCGTCCGCCACGGCGCGGACCGGCCAAGGAGTTCGGTGTCGCCCGACAGCCGCGCGGTCAGGCGGACGCAGACCTCCTCCAGCCCTGCCCGGTCATGCGGGGCGCGCCAGCGCGCGAGGTGTCCAAACCGCTCGGACTGGAGGACCGCGGCCGCTACGGGCGCGAGGTGGGCCGGCAAGGAGAAGCGGGGCAGGGCGACGGCCCAGAATTCGTCCCACAGGCCGATCCACTGGCCGGCGGTGTCGGAAACCTCCCAGGCCATGGCGGCGGAATCGCAGGCCTCTGCCTGGGCGAGGACGCGCCGATGCGTGCACCAGTCGTCGATGACGGCGGTCGCGAAGGGCGGAAAGGCGGCGGGAGGCCAGGGCGCCCCGGCCTCGGCCTCGGCCAGCCGCGCCATGAGCCAGCCGCGGGTTTCAGTGATCGCCTGAAGCTGGGCGATGCCGTACAATCGTTCCAGAGAGTCAAAGTGGTAGTTGATGGCCGAAGGGGAGGCTCCGGCCCGCGCCGCCACGACCCGCGCGGTGGCTCCCGCGATTCCCGATTCGGCCATCTGGGCCAGATAGGCCTCAATGATGTCTCCGGCCCGCGTGGTGCGGCTGTCCAGGGAAGAAGGCGGGGAGGCGGACGATCTCGACATGATCCTTGTGTGCCGGGCTGTGGCGTCCGGGGCAACCTTGGCCGCGGCTTGTCGCTCAACCTTCGCAATAGCGTCGCGGAGATCGAGAACAACTGTTCTGAAACAGCGAAACAAGCGTTCTAAACGGACGGCCATCCAATCGCGTCGGGGGTGTCGCCATGTCCAACAATCGTTCCAGTGTCCTGCGTTTCCTTCTCGGCGGCGGCGTCGCCGCCATCGCCCTCCTCGCCGGTACGGCCCAGGCCCAGACCGCCGCAGCCTCCACGGCCCCGGATGAGGCCCAGGCCGTCGACGACGTGGTCGTCACCGCCCGCCCCATCGTCGGCAGCCAGCGCGCCGCTCTGAACCAGCAACGCAATGCCGACAATCTGATCAATGTCATCGCCGCCGACACCGTCGGCCAGTTCCCCGACCAGAACTCGGCCGCGGCCCTCGCCCGCCTGCCGGCCGTGGCCGTCCAGCGCGACCAGGGCCAGGAACGTTATCTGCAGGTCCGCGGCGGTCCGAACCGCTGGACCAGCGTTTCGGTCGACGGCGTCAACATCATCGGCGTCGACGAAGGCGGCGTCTCGCGCGCCTTCCGCTTCGACGCCGTCCCGGCCGTGATCCTGAGCGCGCTGGAAGTGAACAAGTCGCTGACGCCCGACCTGCCGGGCGAGGCCATTCTGGCGCGGGTCAATCTGCGCACCTTCTCCCCGTTCGACCGAAGCGGCCTGCATGCCCAGGGCGACCTCGGCTACGGCGAGATGAAGTTGGGCGGCGGTCCCCAGGAACAGGCGGCCCTGCGCGCCTCCTGGTCCGGTGACCGCTTCGGCGTGATGGCCGCGGCCTCCCACTATGAGCGCGAGCAGATCACCGATAACCGCGAGTTCGCCTATGATGCGACGACCGGCCTGCCGACCACCTTCGACATCCGCAACTATCGCGTCACCCGATCCAGCGAGGCGGCGATGCTGGGTCTGGCCTTCCGTCCGGCGGACGGCCACGAGATCTTCCTGAAGACCCTCTATTCGAACTTCAACGATGACGAGGAGCGCAACCAGTATGTGCTCGAGCTGGGTCAGGCCGCCGCCGCCGGTCGCGGGACCATCGGCGCGACCACGGGCAGCCTGGTCGGGGTTCCGGTCACCGGCGCCTTCAACTACGGCGAATACCGCAACGACAACTGGATCACGACGCTCGGCGGCGACCATCATATGGCCGGCTGGGACGTCGCCTGGCGCATCAACTATACCGAGACCGAGAACAGCACCTACCTGCCGCTGATGCGCCAGATGTGGGTCGATCCGCGCTCGGCGCCGTCGCTGACCTATGACCGCTCCAACCCCAACCTGCCGTTGGTCACCCTCTATGACACCGCCGTCGGTCCGACGGGCCTGACCCGGGGCGCGGCGCGGACCACGCTCAGCCAGGGCAATCCGACGGTCAACATCCTGATCCCGATCGTCAGCCAGGTGAACACCGAGAGCTGGGTCTACAAGGCCGACGTCAGCCGCACCCTGGATCTGGGCGGTCGCGAGGTCCAGGTCTCGGCTGGTCTGGAGTATGACAGCCGCGATGTCGCCGGCGCCGCCATCTCGACCTCCACGGTCCTGGTGTTCAACAGCCTGCTGCCGCGCATCGGGGCGACCTTCAACGCCGCCGACTATGTCACCAGCCAGCCCTGGCGCACCGGCTTCCCGCTCGGCTTCGGCATCAACTGGGTGGACAACACCGCGATGCGTCGTGACATCGACGCCATCCTGGGCAAGCTCCAGACCGCCGGCCTCTACGACCCCGCCGCCCTGACGCCGAAGAACGGCGGCTATGTCATCGGCGAGGACCTGATCTCGGGCTATGCCATGGCCAGGTTCCAGGCCGGTCCGGCCCAGATCGTCGCCGGTTTGCGCGTCGAACACATGGCCCAGGACATCGGCGGCTTCGTTCCGGGCACGGGCGGCTTCACCCCGGTGAACACCAGCCAGGACGACACGAGCTTCTTCCCCAGCATCAATGTGAAGTTCGACCTGAAGGACGACATCGTGCTGCGCCTGTCGGCCCAGACCGGCATCGCGCGTCCCTCCTTCTCGGTCGTGCGCACCAGCGCCTCGATCGACGATATCGGCCGCCGGGTCACCGCCGGCAATCCGTATCTGGAGCCGGAACGCACCTGGGGCGGCGACGTCTCGCTGGAGTGGTATCTGCCGGGCTCGGGCCTGGCCTCGGCCGGCGCCTTCTATCGCAACGTCGACAATGTCCTGTTCGACAGCCAGACCAAGGTCACCGGCGATCTGTTCGACGCTCCGGGTCTGGACCGCACGGGCTATGACTACGTCACCACCCTGAACGGCGGCCAGGGCAAGCTGTACGGCGTGGAACTGGCCTATATGCAGCAGTTCGTCTTCCTGCCCGGCGCCTGGAGCGGCTTCGGCTTCCAGGGCAATCTGTCGCTGCTGGACGGCGATTTCGAGGCTCCGGACGGCCGCACCGTCGCCTTCCCGGGCGTGTCGAGCACCATCGTCAACGCCTCGCTGTTCTACGAGAATTTCGGCCTGTCGGCGCGCCTCAGCTACCAGTGGCGCTCGGCCTGGATCGATACGCTCGACTTCGCCGGCTTCGGCGACCAGATGCGCGACGCCTATGACAACGTCGACCTGTCGCTGCGCTATGCGGTCACCGGGAACGCCTCGCTCTACTTCGACGCCAACAACCTGACCGACGAGACCTATGTCGCCTACGAGGGCGACGTCCAGCACCCGACCGAGGTCGAGCAGATCGGCCGCCGCTATCTGGCCGGCGTGCGCTTCCGCTTCTGATCCCGAAAAGAAAGGACACCGAGATGAAGAGGCTTCTTCTCAGCGCCGCAGCCCTGATGCTGGCCGTCGCCCCGGTCCAGGCATCCTTCGCCCAGACCGTACCCGCCCCCGCACAAGCCCAATCGCAGGAGCATTCGCGCCTCCTGCCGCTGGAGGGGGTGCAGAACGCCCGTGATATCGGCGGTTATCGTACCGCTGACGGGCGCATGGTGAAGTGGGGCTTGATCTATCGGACGGCCGAGCTGTCGCACCTGACGGAACACGACAAGGCCCTGCTGGAGGCGCGCGGCCTGCGCTCCATCCACGATCTGCGCACCGTTGAGGAACGCCGCGCCCAGCCGACGATCTGGACCGATGCGAACGCCCCGACCATCACCGCCTTCGACTATTCCATGGACACCCTGGGCTTCGCGGCCCTGTTCCAGGGCGGCATGCCGACGGCGGACCGGGCGCGGGAGGTCTTTGCGGCCTCCTATCCGGAGATGCTGAAGTCGCAACGGCCGCAACAGCGGGCCCTGTTCGAGGAGCTGCTGCGCGGTGAGGGGGCAGTCCTCTATCACTGCTCGGCCGGCAAGGACCGGACGGGCATGGCCACGGCCCTGATCCTGTCGGCCCTCGGCGTGCCGCGCGAGACCATCCTGACGGACTATGAGCTGTCCAATCAGTACTACCGCCCCGACGCCTCGCCGGAGGCCGTCGCCGCCAATCCGCAAGCCGCCGCCTTCATGCGACTTCCGGCTGATATCCGCGCCGTCTTCATGGGCGTGGACAAGCGCTACCTGCAGGCGGTCTTCGATCTGATCGACCGCGATTACGGCTCGGTCGAGGTCTATCTCGACCGCGAACTGGGCGTCGATGCGGCTGACATCGCGCGCCTGAAGGCCCTGTACCTGGTCTGATCCCCGGACTGATGACAGGCGAACGCCCCCCGGTTCCGCCGGGGGGCGTTGTGCGTTTGGGGCTGTCCGACGTCGGAGCTTGAAACCTGCGGGGGCTGTCGTGCGAACCCTGTCCAAAGGCCGAGGTTTCATGTGGGAGCCGGAAATGCGATGTCGGGCGTTCGAGGCGCGAAAGGAGCGGATTATGAGACGGGAAGGGCGATCGGCATGACGATCCTGTTCCAGTCCGTCCCGTCCATGGCGCCTCATCGATCCGCCCTGATCGACCCGTTCGGACGGCGGATCGACTATCTGCGCGTCTCGGTCACCGACCGTTGCGACCTGCGCTGCGTCTACTGCATGGCCGAACGCCAGACCTTCCTGCCGCGCGAGGATCTGCTGACGCTGGAGGAGCTGGACCGGCTCTGCACGACCTTCATCGGTCTCGGCACGCGACGGCTCAGGCTAACCGGCGGCGAGCCGCTGGTGCGCAAGGGGTTCATGGATCTGGTGGCGGGACTGTCGCGCCATCTGCGATCGGGCGACCTCGATGAGTTGACCCTGACCACCAACGGAACGCGGCTGGCCGAACACGCGGAAGATCTGGCCCGCCACGGCGTGCGGCGGATCAATGTCTCGCTGGATACGCTCGATCCCGAAACCTATCGCCGGATCACCCGGGGCGGGGACCTGGCGCGGGTCATGGCCGGGCTGGACGCGGCTCAGGCCGCCGGGCTGGAGGTCAAGATCAACGCCGTGGCCCTGAAGGGGGACAATGCCGGCGAACTGGCCGGGATGGTGCGGTGGGCTCATGGTCGGGGCATGGGGCTGACCCTGATCGAGACCATGCCGCTGGGCGAGACCGGGATCGACCGGACAGACCAGTATCTGCCGCTGTCGGAGGTGCGCGCCGGGTTCGAGGCGCAATGGACCCTGACGCCGATCGCGCGGCGCACGGCGGGGCCGGCCCGCTATGTCCGGGTCGAGGAGACGGGCGGCGTTCTCGGCTTCATCACCCCGATGAGCCATCGGTTCTGCGAGGCCTGCAATCGGGTGCGGGTGACCTGCACCGGCGATCTGGTCCTGTGCCTGGGACGCGAGGACGGCGTGGCGTTGCGGCCGGTGCTGCGAGACGATCCGCATACGGACGAACCGCTGCGCGAGGCGATCCGCGCGGCCGTCGGCGGTAAGCCCGAGGGGCATGATTTCCATATCGACCGGCCCGGGGCGGCGCCCGCCGTGGCGCGGCCGATGTCGATGACGGGGGGCTGAGGATGGCGACGGTGAAACTGTTCGGCGTCTTCCGCGATCTGACCGGCTGGAGCGAAAGCGTCATCGACGTCCCGACCCTGGGCGCGTTGAAGGCGAAGCTGGTCGCGGATCATCCGGGGCTGGCCGATCGGCTGGACCAGCCGACGACCCTGGTGATCAAGAACGCCCTTCTGCTGCATCGGAGCGAGCGCGGCGACGAACTGCCGCTGGAGGCCTCGGACGAGATCGCCTTCGGGCCGCCGGTCAGCGGGGGCTGAGGTGATCCGTATCCAGACCGAGCCCCTGTCCCCCGGCGAGTGGCTGGACGCCTTTTCGCACGGTCGTCAGGCGACCGGAGCGGTCGTCAGCTTCACCGGCCTGACCCGGGGAGGGGACGGGATCGCGCAGCTGGTGCTGGACGCCTATCCGGGCTTCACCGAGACGGTGATGGAAGGGATCGAGGCCGAGGCGCGGGCGCGGTTCGAGGCGCACGACATTCTGGCTGTGCACCGCTGGGGCCCGATCGCGGTGGGGGAGCCCATCGTTTTCGTCGCCGTCGCGGCGGCCCGTCGCCGGGCGGCGTTCGAAGCCTGCGACTTCCTGATGGATCAGTTCAAGACCCGCGCTCCCTTCTGGAAGAAGGAGGAGGGCCCGGGCGGTTCGCGCTGGGTCGAGCCGCGCGATCAGGACCGTGCCGACCTCGCCCGCTGGGAGACCCCAAATGACTGACGCGCCAGTGACCGACATCCTTCCCGCCCCCGCCGGCAAGCTTCTGGACGGCCCGCTGACGCCGGTGCGGATCGCGGTCCTGACCGTGTCGGACACACGCGACGAGGAGAGCGACACCTCGGGCCGGATCCTCGCCGACCGCATCGTCGAGGCGGGACAGGTCTGCGCCGCGCGCGGCATCGTCCCGGATGACATCGGCGCCATCCGGACGCAGGTGAGGGCGTGGATTTCAGCGGGGGCGGCGGACGTCGTCATCACCACAGGCGGCACGGGCCTGACCGGGCGGGACGTGACGCCCGAGGCGCTGGAGCCGCTGTTCGACAAGCGGATCGACGGCTTCTCCGTGATTTTTCATCAGGTCAGCTACCAGACGGTCGGCCTGTCGACCCTGCAGTCGCGGGCGACGGCGGGGATCATCGACGGGGTCTTCGTCTTCTGCCTGCCGGGCTCGAACGGGGCGGTGCGCGACGGTTGGGACAAGGTCATCCGCTGGCAACTCGACAGCCGGCACCGGCCCTGCAACATGGTCGAACTGATGCCCCGGCTGCTGGAGCGATGATGCCGGACGACCCCTCCCGCCTGACCCATATCGACGCCGACGGTCGCGCCCGGATGGTCGACGTCTCCGACAAGGCCGAGACGGCGCGTGAGGCCACCGCGCGCGGCCGGATCGTCATGGCGCCGGAGACCCTGGCGCTCGCACTGTCGGGTGGCGGGAAGAAGGGCGACGTGCGGGCGGTCGCCGAGATCGCCGGGGTGATGGCGGCCAAGCGGACCGGCGACCTGATCCCGATGTGTCATCCCCTGATGCTGACCTCGGTCAAGGTCTCGGTCGAGCCGACCGCCGACGAAGCCGGGCTGGAGGTCACGGCGATCGTGCGGACCCGGGGGCAGACCGGGGTGGAGATGGAGGCCCTGACGGCGGCGACGGTGGCCCTGCTGACCCTCTACGACATGCTCAAGGCGGCGGATCGCGGCATGGTCATCGAACAGGTGCTGCTGCTGGCCAAGTCCGGCGGCGCCTCGGGCGACTGGACCCGCGCATGAGCCTGCCTACGGTGGAGGCGGCGCGCGCCGCCATGCTGGCGGCGACCCGGCCGCTGGGGACGATCTCCGTGCCGTTGCACGAGGCCGACGGGCGTCGGCTGGCCGAGCCGGTGCGGGCCATGCGCGACCAGCCGCCCTTTGACGCCTCGGCCATGGACGGCTGGGCGGTGCGGGTCGCCGACGTCGCCCGCGAGGCGCGGCTGGAGATCGTCGGCGAGAGCGCGGCGGGACGGCCCGTGGACCTGTCCGTCGAGCCGGGTCAGGCGGCGCGGATCTTCACCGGCGCGGCCCTGCCGGCGGGCGCCGACTATGTGGTGGTGCAGGAACAGGCCCGGCGCGACGGCGACCATGTGGTGCTGGAGGCCGCGCGTGGTCCGGCCGGCTACGTCCGTCCCAGGGGCGGCGACTTCCGCGAGGGGCAGGTCCTGCTGGAGGCGGGGGTGCGGCTTGATCCCTGGCGGCTGGCCCTTGCAGCCTCGGCGGGGTGGGCGCGGCTGGTCTNNCGGCGGCCGACCGCGCGTCGCCATCCTGCCCAACGGCGACGAGCTGGTGGAGCCGGGTCAGGCCGCCGCCCCGCATCAGATCTACAACTCGGCCGGACCGGGTCTCGCCGCCTTCATCGGGCGTCAGGGCGGGGTGGCCAAACCGCTAAGGCCCGCGCGCGACGAGGACGCCGACATCCAGTCCCTGATCGAGGGCGCGGGCTTCGACCTTCTGGTCGCCGTCGGCGGGGCCTCGGTCGGCGACCACGACCGGGTCAAGCCCACACTCCGGGCCATGGGCGCCGAGCTTCAGGTCGAAGGCTGCGCCATGCGGCCGGGCAAGCCGGTCTGGTTCGCCCTCCTGCCCGACGGGCGGCCGGTGCTGGGCCTGCCCGGCAATCCGGCCTCGGCCCTGGTCTGCGCCGAGCTCTTCCTCGCCCCCATCCTGACGGTGCTTCAGGGCGGGACGGGCGAGACGGGGTTCGAGACGGCCATTCTCGCAGAGGCCCTGCCGTCCAACGGCCCGCGCGACCATTATATGCGTGCGCGCATCGAGACCGGCCGGGACGGCGCGCGGCGGGTGACGCCCTTCCCCAATCAGGATTCCTCGCTGGTCTCGGTCATGGCCCAGGCCGAGGTTCTGGTGCGCCGGCCGCCCTTCGCCCCGGCCGCGCCTCTGGGGTCGATCGTCGAAATTCTGCGTCCGAGAGGCTAGGGTCAGCGCCATGTTCAATCGCGGTTTTCTCCTCGCCGGTTTCGCCGTCTGCGCCGCCCTTGCCGGCTCGGCAGCGGCTCAATCTGCAGACCTGCCTGTCTGGGTGACCGGGGTCGATGGCGCGACCCGGATGCTGGAGGCGCCGGATATCGCGGCCCTGCCCCGGGTCTCGGTCCCGCTGACGATCCACGGTGAGACCCATGTCTTCGAAGGGCCGTTGCTGATCGATGTGTTGAAGGTGACGGGGGTGGAGACTGGTCCGGCCCTGCGCGGCCCGGCCCTGGCCCAGGCGGTCGTGGTGCGGGCCGCCGACGGCTATACGGTCGTCTTCGGTCTGGCCGAGCTGGACCCGGGCGTCCGGACCAACCGGATCATCCTAGCCGACACCGTCGACGGCGCGCCCCTGACCGCCGAGGACGGGCCGTTCCGGCTGGTGGCCGAGGGCGACGTCCGCCCCGCTCGCTCTGTGCGTCAGGTCTCGGCGTTCCAGATCGTGCGCTTTCCCGTCCCCCCGGCGCATCCATGAGCGGGATTTCGCGCCGCGCCGCTCTGACCGCCCCCTTGCTGGGGATGCTTCTGGTGGCCTCCGCCTGTTCGCGGGCGCAGGAGGAGACGGCCGCTCCGGTCACCGTCTTCGCCGCCGCCTCCCTGACCGACGCCTTGACCGAGCTCGCCGGGATCTGGCGGCGCAAGACCGGCCAGACCGTCCGCCTGTCCTTCGCCGCCAGCGGCCAGATCGCGCGCCAGGTTGAGGCCGGGGCGCCCGCTGATGTGATCATACTGGCCGATACCCCGTGGATGGACCGTCTGGCCGCCGCCCACCGGATCAATCTGGACAGCCGTCAGGACCTGCTGGGCAACCGGCTGGTGCTGGTCGCCGCGCCGGACGCGCGCATCGAGGGCGACCCGCTGGTCTGGCTGAAGCGGACGCGCGGCAAGCTGGTCATCGGCGATCCCGACAGCGTTCCGGCCGGCGCCTATGCGCGGGACTGGCTGAAGGCGCGCGGCGTCTGGGACGGGCTGCAAGCCTCGCTGGTCACCGCCGCCGACGTCCGGGCCGTGCGCGGCTTCGTCGCCCGGGGCGAGGCCCAGCTGGGCGTGGTCTATCGCAGCGATGCCGTCGGCGTCTCCGGGGTCCGGGTGGTCGAGGAACCGCCGGCCTCGGAACAGCCCCGTATCGTCTATCCGGCGGCCATGCGGCTGGGGGCGCCCGAGGCCTCCAAATCCTTCCTGCGCTGGCTGCCGACCGCCGAGGCGGGCGCCGTGTTTCGCCGCCACGGCTTCGAGCCCCTGAACTGAGGAGCGGCCGGTCTGTTCGCACCCTTGAGTCCGTTTGAAGCCGAGGCCCTGTGGCTGTCGCTGAAGGTGGCGGCGGCCTCCCTCGTGGGCGTCATCCCCGTGTCGCTGGGGCTGGCCCTGCTGCTGGCGCGCGGGCGGTTTCCCGGCAAGTGGCTGGTGGAGGCCCTGGTCAACCTGCCTCTGGTCCTGCCGCCCGTGGTGACGGGGCTGGCCCTGCTGATCGTCTTCGGGGTTCGGGGACCGGTCGGGAGCTGGCTGCACGACGTCTTCGGGGTCACCCTGGCCTTCCACTGGACCGGCGCGGCCCTGGCCGCGGGGGTCATGGCCCTGCCGCTGGTCGTGCGGCCGCTCAGGCTGTCGCTGGAGGCGGTGGATCGGCGGCTGGAAGAGGCGGCCGCCACGCTCGGCGCCCCGCCTTTACAGGTTCTCACGCGGGTCACCCTGCCGCTGGCCGCCCCGGGGCTGGTCGCGGGGGCGGTGCTGGGCTTTGCCCGGGCCTTCGGGGAGTTCGGGGCCACCGTGACCTTCGCCGGCTCCATCCCCGGCGAGACCCAGACCCTGCCGGTCGCCATCTATACGGTGCTGCAGCGTGCGGACGGGGAACAGGCGGCCCTGCGGCTGGCCCTGCTGTCGGTTCTGGTGTCCGTGGGCGCCCTCGTCATCGCCGAATGGATCAACCGCCGCGCCCTGAGCCGGAGGGGCGCATGAGCGTCTCCTTCTGGGTGCGCGCCCGGCGCGGCGACTTCGCCCTCGACGCGGCCTTCGAGGCCTCGGGCAAGGCGATCGCCCTGGTCGGCCCCTCGGGGGCGGGCAAGACCACCCTGCTGCAGGGGTTGGCGGGCCTGATCCCGGCTGAGGAGGTCCGGCTGACGGTCGACGACCGGACGCTGGTGGATACGGCCATGGGGCTGGCCCCGCCGCCGCATCAGCGTGGCCTCGGCTATGTGTTTCAGGACGGGCGGCTGTTCCCGCATCTGTCGGTCGGCGGCAATGTCGCCTTCGGGACCCGCTGGGCGGCGAACCCGATGACGGTCGCCGAGGCCCTGAAACTGGTCGATCTGGAGGGCTTCGCGCACCGCCGCCCGACAAGCCTCTCGGGCGGAGAGATGCGTCGTGTGGCCATCGCCCGGGCGCTTCTGCCGCGCCCCCGCCTGCTGCTGCTCGACGAGCCCTTCGCCGGGCTGGACGACGGCCGGCGTCAGGCCCTGATTCCGTATCTGGTGAAGCTGCGCGACACGGTGAAGACGCCGATGATCGTGGTCTCCCACGACGACCGCGATGTCGCCGCCCTGGCCGAGACCGTCCTGATGCTGGATCGCGGGCGGTCAGTCTGACCAGATCAGGGGCTCAGAAGCTTTTCCAACTCGCTGCGGCGATGCTGTAGCGTTTCCAGATCATGTTGGAGGTCGTCTAATCTTGCCTTCTGTAAGTCGATCTTTCGACGTGTGGCGTCGGCTCGATAGTTGAGGCCAGAATCAACAAAATTGGCCAACTCAATTTTAAGATCGTGCAATTCCAATTGCTCTGAAGTCATATCTTGGCTTATGGCGATGTTTCTTTGAACTTCTGAAAGTTCACTTTGAAGTTCTTTTCTTCTCTGTTCCGATATAGCGGCTCTTCTTGCCTCTCTGTCTTCTGAGTTTTTTCGTATCTCGGTGTCCAGATCGGTCCGCAGCTGTTCAAGCTGCAGTTTGTTTTCCTCCAATTTGGCCAGCCTGCCCTGATCAAAACGGCCGGTGGAAAAGGCGGCCACAGATAGAACCAGACCCGCGAGGGCAATCATTGTCGCAGGAGATTTCCAGCCTTCAGCCATCGGGGTCTCCAGTCACGTTTGTTTTGAAGCCTGCGCGCGGCCCAACCTCGGAAACCCACGGTGTTTGATGAGATGGTTGATAGCGCGGTCTGGCGTGCGCTCGTTTCGGTTGTGATGTGAACCGACCATGGATAGACCCGGAAATCAACATGGGATACCGGTGTTTTACGAATTTGGGGCCAGGTGTCGGACTGGCGCTTACCGAGCCCAACAGATTTTCGGCGGATCTCGCCACCCCAACTGACAGTCGAGGGCGCGGCGCGCGTGGGACTTTTGAGGGGTCCGAAAAGCAAAGGGGGCCGACAGCGATGCTGTCGGCCCCCAGGAAATTGGTGGAGCTTAGCGGAGTCGAACCGCTGACCTCTTGCATGCCATGCAAGCGCTCTACCAGCTGAGCTAAAGCCCCGTTCCGAAGGTTTGATCCCCCCGGTTGGGTGTCGTCCGGTTCCCTGTGGTCCCCGGCGAGGCGGCGTTAGCCCGTGGCCACTAACTTACCACGTCAATCCGGGGGCGGCCCCAGAGGTTTAAATCTAGCCGATGGCCGACGAACCTGACAGACCCCTACTGCCCTTTTCTATCCGTTGGAGTGACGCCCGAGTGACAGGGTGTGACACGCGGTCGGGGTCGGATCTTGTAAAACTGGCTATCGTTTCAGCCGGTTTAATAAGCGGGTCGCTGGTCTGTCTCGGTGGTCCACTCTTTGGCGACCACGCCATTCCCAGTGTCACGAACCCGGACCGCCGACACGATGACGTTGAGATAGCAACCGTCGACCGTCTGCTCGGTCGGATCGTCAAGGGTCGCACGTTTGCTTCCGAAGCTGTGAACCAGCCACGCTCCGGGACTCCATTCCAAAGGCGTTGCATCCACCTCCAAACGAACCCGCGTTACGAAAGCTCTCGCTTCGTCCGGGGGCATTGAAAGGGAGAGGCGGTAACTTGAGCCGTAAGTCGCCCTTGGAAACTGGCTGCGCCCAAGAGGGCTGACTGAACCGATGCCTCGCTCGTAAATCGAAGCGCCACTAACCTCAACGCGTGCCCCAAACGCATTCTGTCGCACCTCTGACGGACGAGGGCTGACGTATCCGAAAGTTGGGAAAGCAGCGTGAATCTCAAGCGCGCTATCACGTCGCCTGAGTGACGAAGGAACATCCAGCCTTGTCGTCATTGCGAGAAGAGATGGAGTTGCGGCCAAGGTTAGAATTTGGGTTTCGGCATTGTAGCTCCAAGTGAAGGTTCTGTGCAGCGCTACAGCCTCCGCCTCATCTCTGGTCGGCGCATATTGCAGCTCGATCCGCTCAGCCGGTGCAGCCTGCGGCGTGGGCAGTGCGAACGGGTCGGTAGGAGCCGCCGCGAAAAGCTTGGGGCAGTTTGCCGATATGTAGCGATCTAGTTCGCGCTGGCCCCATACGGCGTTCTCAGAAACGGGACCCTGCGGAAAAGGATCGACTGATCCGAAGCCCGCAGTGATGAGAGCAACTAACCACATGGACCTCTCCCGCGCACCCATGATGGGTGCGCTATTCACATTGCTTAGCAACCGGACTCCACGATGGGAAGTCCGGAAGATGCAGCGCCCTTGGGTGACGTCAGCAGCCTATGATGCGGCGATCACTGTGATGATTGAGGCACGTCGATCTGGAGGACTGTCGCAGCGGGGGCTTGCTGAACGCCTTGGCAAGGCTCGGTCCTTCGTTTCGAAAATCGAAAACAAGGAGAGACGCTTGGACTTTGTAGAGTTCGTGGTGGTCGCCCGCGCCCTGGGTTTGTCTCCCGGCGGTCTCATGCAATCGGTCGAAGAGGCGTTACCTGATAGGGTCGATTTTTAAGACGTAGCTAGGCAATCTTTGCCGATTGACGGATTCGCACAGCGGGTTAATGATGGCTGCGTTCTAGCTAGCGCCCTATTGTGGCAATTGGCTTTTCTGACGGAGTTCTTTGGAGCTCGATTCGAAGTGGATGATCTAGGGGGAACCCGCCTTGAGGCTCATGCGGCATAGCCGCTCGCCAGACTGCTAGATCCGATTTCTTCAACGCCTCGCCCTCTGGGCGAGGCGTTTTAGTTTCAAAGTCCCTAGCGTTTCCACGTCCTGCGAGGGCGCCGGTTGTCTCCCCCACCGCTTCCCGAGGCTCCGTTTCGACGACCCGCGCTCTGCCGCTGCGCGCTAGCCATGACGATTTGTTTCTCAGACTCAAAGTTCACTTTGCACCTATGCGTGAACATGTCCTCCACTGGCATACCTAGTCCGTAGAGCTCCCTCTCTCGGCTCTCCTCCGCACTGAGATAGTCGATGAATTTCTCCACCCGATCCAAGCGCGTTCTGACCCTCGCGACACGATCATTGGAAAGGAATAGCTTATATTCCTTCTTGGCTGCTTCGACGAGATAATGGCTCGTCGGTTCGTCAAAAACCCCTGTATCGGTACAAACTAGATCCAAATATGCGAATATGTGTGAAAGGTCTCTAAGCATATATAAGCCGTATCCGGTTATACGCATTGCATCTACGGACTCACTGTACTCATCAATGCGGTTGTCGGCCTCTACAAAGCCGTGTCTCAGCAGCGTGTCAGCGTTCCTCTTGAAGTCATCGAGCATATTAAATGTCTCGGCAAAATATGACTTCAGGGTTGCCATGGGTATGTGAGCTACAGAAGAGCCCTCCACGCCTTTGGACAGCTTCCTCAAAATCCTCAAAGACGTAAAGTGGGAACTGTGACGATTGTAGCGAAGTTGGTATATATTCGGTATATCGCTAAGGCTCTCGTCATAGAAATATCTAGTGGGAATCATGACGGGCTTGATGACTTGGTGGATCTTAAAATTCCACTCTCCGGCAGCAAGCATTTCCTCTACGTTTGTATAGCCAGAAAGTAGAAAGCTGCGGAACAGATCCAGCGATAGACGTGTATCGCCATGTGCGCATGCGGTCAAAAAGCTGTTCAGAGGAGATTTCTCCATTCTGAACTCTCGGCTAATTATTCCTAGGTATGTAGCGCTATCAGACACCACTGCGGTGTCTTGACTGACTACCATATCTCTTCCGCGCCCTGCTCCACCGAGCAATGACTTGGTATATTCGAGCCTCTTCCGAAAGACCTCGGCAGGCTTCGGCGAGCTAATGTGGAAACCGGAGTTTTGGAACGCATCCAATAAGCCGTGAATTTTTGAGCTATGAAAACGCTCTTCACGCATCGATATAAGTGTGACGCATCCAAGTTCAGCGGCAATTTCCTGCGCGGAAGTAAAGCAGAAATTCTGATTTGCGCTATTATACTGGTCTGTGTTGTCAACGACTACGATAACACCTTTGTCTTGTCCTCGCCAGTAATTGACGAGTCTCTGAGCGCAATACCTCTTATCTGTTTTCCAAGACGCAATCAGACCGTTTAATTGGGTGTTGTAAGCCTCAGATGCTTTCGGCAGGCCGGCGAGTTCTTGGCGATTTGCCGTTTCAAAGCGGTCCGAGAAAAGCTTGTCCAGCAGCGTGGACCGCTCGGCGCTTAAGAGTCCTTCAGGGTCCAGGCGATCGACAAGCCCCTCCCAAATTGCCTTCCTTATCACCTCTGGTTCTTCCGGGACCTTCAGGAGATCGATGATCGCGATGACGGCGTGATCGCGAAGCCAGCGGGGCGGATTGTGGTGGAGTAGTCGTTTGATGAAAGTGGATTTTCCGGCACCCTTCCCCCCAAAGAGGACCAAAACCTCTCCCACTCTGCCATGCTTCAGCTTCTTGGTGAGTTTGCCGCCGAGCGCGCCGCCCTTTCCGGTGTCAGTTAGCTGCTTGACGCCATACCCTTCGAAATAGGGGGAGAGGGAGTCGGCAATGACGGATCTCATGCCGTCGAACGTGAGTTCATAGTCTCGCTGAGAAACGTAGCATCGATCCATAAACTCTGCATCGTCGTCACCGATCACGCCAAAGTAATGATTTACCACTGGCCTCAGAAAATTAGCGAGTCGGTTAGCGGTTATTGGGTGGGAGTACGATGGTATCCTATCCTTCGCGTAATATATGCTCCTGTCTTTCGGAGAAGAAGACGTTAGAAGTTCTTGAAGAGACAGATAGTCTGTTATCGAGACGAATCCGAGCTCGTTGTAAGCTTTTGTGTATTCGCGTTCAAAATATACCAATGATCGAATGACAAATGCCTGAAGTGTTTCCCATCTCTTGCCGCGCTCGAATGTCTTAAAAAATATCCACTCGTTTCCGTTAGTGATGGCAGCAAACTCGCACCCGGTATCTTGACAGTAAGTCCTAACCTGCGTCATCGCGTCGCGAATTGGTTGATCAGTTAATAACTTATCAATCCTAATATAAGCGCTGCACTCGTCTTCCTTGACCGGTCGGGGTAGTTCGAAATAGATGCCGTCTTTCTTGGCCTCGATAAAAATTATCGGGTCTTCATTGGATTTAACAAGAACATAGTCGGCAAATCCATTTCCGACGTACGGTTCAGTTTTCACTTGGTTTCTAGGCCACGCGAGAACGTCGTGGAGGATAAAGTCGATCACGCGATGCCGCGTGTCAGCCTCATTCATGTCGCGCGCCGCCACCTCCGTCCGGAGTTGGCGCAGGCGGTCAATAACATCGTCTGCCACCACATTGCTCCGGCTTGGCATTGTCCCCTGGGGGGGGGCGTTATTGCCAAGCCTATAGGCGCAATCGGAGCTTGCAAAGCAGCTCGTCTTGAGAGCTCGCCGGCCATTTCTGCATTCTGTCGAATTTTAGCGCAAAAGGCCGTCCCGACCCAGCGCTGTCAGGTCGCCGGGCCTAAAGTCACGGGACAGGCGCATCAACATTTTCACCCTGGCCTGAACTGCCTCCCGGTCGTCGGCTTTGGCGAACTGCATGTTGTCCCGAAGCCAGACTGCGTTGAACCTCCACGGCGCAACGAACTCTCCGGCCTGTTCAGCAGCCCAGCCCATCACATGACCCACCATGTAACGGGAGGGACGGCCTTTGAAGAAGCCCGACGGAGCAGCGGCAGGGCCGGTTCCTCGCAGCCTCCAATTTGAGAGTGTTTGGATATGTACGCCGAGCGCCTTAGCAAGTTGGGCGCTAGTTACAAAGAGCCAAGGGGCCATATTAATAAGATCTGAGTTTTTTAGTCGTTCTTGGTATTCTTTCCGCATGAAATGTCCCTTTCTTTCTCTGGATCATTTCACAATAGATTACACAAACCACAGATTATCGTCATCGGTGCATTGTGGTTTTGCTCTTTGTCTCAGTGTCTCACTGTCTCAAAATCTACAATCCAAAAATATCTATCTCCATTGTTGCTTCTTGGACGGAAGGTGTAAGGGTGCAGTGGTCCAAGTTTGCCGAGACGCTGATCCACCGAGACAGGCAAGCAAGATCGTTGACCAGTGCCGTGTTTGTCCTCGGGCACCCAGCCGAGCGGGTTGCCTATCGTGAGTCCTGGCGGATCAATGCGGCGGTCGGGATGGCTTCAGTATCCCATATTTAGTCAGGAACAATCCGGGCTTATGGTCCCTAATCACCAAGGTCGGGGGATCAAATGCGCCGTATAGCTTTTCTAGGCTTTCTCGCGATGGCGGGTTGCGAGAATGCCCAGAAGTTTGACCTTGTTTGCCCGGGCACCATTCTCCAGACCGTTCAAATTGGGAACGTCCAGACTACCAAGCAGATCGGCAAGCAGACCCTTCGGTTCTCCGTGGACCTAGACGCGAACGTCTACTGCACGACCAGTGACTGTAGCGCCCGGGATTCGATCACCAGCGTAACGCCAGAGAGGTTGCGACTTGGACGGTTCGTCGAGATCAACCGGATAAGCGGCATGATGATGATAGATACAGGCCCTAGCCAGATCATCGGCCAGTGCGAGAAGGCCAAGTTTACCAAGCCGCCTAAGGCGCAGTTCTGAAATGGACGTTCTCAACAGCAGCCAAGAGACGGTCGTCGGCCTTGCCGTCGATGAAGCGATCCGACGCCTTGCTTACCTGAAGGAAAATGCCCGCCCCTTCTTGATTGCAGCAGTGCAGGACGGCGCGGGTATCCATCCGCGCGCCCTGTGCACGGCTCACCGCAAGAATGGCGAGCAGCTTTCCCGCATTGAATTAAAGTCCATCGGCATCCGTGCCAACGGCTTCATGAGCCGTGCTGCCTTCGCTGAGATTACGCCGAAAGGTCTGGTCGAGCCTCTAGCAGCGCATGAGAAGACGCTTCTCCGAGCATTCTTCACCTTCTCCCGATGGCGCTCCCTCTGGAACGACGCCCTCAACTTGAAGCAAATGGAGATCAGCACCGACGCCATCTCATGGACCTACGACATGCTGCCGCCGGTCTGTGAGCGATGCCGGACCTTGAACGGCGAAAAGGTCGCGCCGCTCGAAGCTCACATTCTCCCACCTGAGGATTGCGAGTGCGAGACTGCCAACTACGGCCTCCGCATGAAGATCGATTGGATGGCCGATGTTTATTAGCTGCACCCGTCCGATATGCTGATACGGGAAAGCGACGCTCGCTGGTCATCGCCAGCGAGCCAGAACCCAACCCAGTCGCGCTAAACCGTCTCGCGCAACATCGCTCCCTCTATCAGAGGCTTAGTGCGACGTACTTCGTCGGCCAGTTCCTGCGGACTGGCTGACGCCCATTTTTCGTGATTGCGCCACACCCATAAGCGTTTCTTACCGACGCCTGGAATCCGCATTTGGTCGAGACTGATTGCGTTCTCCTTGCTGAGGATAATCCCAACGCGTGCCGGGGTCGGCGGGTTGTAAGCGTAGCCCCCGCTAACAACGGTTTTAACGACGGCTTCCGCAGTCCCGAAGTCACGAACGAAAACGCCTTCTTCGCCGTCCATCGCCTGCCTAAGTCCAAGCTCAAACGGGCTCAGACTGAGTTGTGCGATCAGTCCCTTGATGGGGCTGTCTAGCGTAAGGCGATTGGGCTCGAATCCATCCAGTGGCCGCTTTCCGAGGTAGTATGCGAAGGCCGGAAGTTCGCTTTCGGATTTGGAGATCAGGTCGTCGTAGTAGGCACCTGACTGCTTGGTCCTAGCCGCTTGGATGATCGCATACCGTCGATCATCGTCGTCCAGCTTCAGACCGTCGATCATATTGCTGAGGAACACCCACCCCCGTGGGGTGCGGCCTTGGAAGCGCGGCACGCCCTTTTCCTCGACCGGCATATATTCACCGGTGATCCAGCCCTTCATGTCATTGGCCGTTTGATGGTCGATGCCGGCGACCTCATCCACCGTGATGAAACTCTTATCGATGCGGTCGGCCTTGAACCGGCTTGGCAACGCATCTGCACCTAATAGGCGGTGGTTTGGCTCACCGATTATCCTCTCCAACCAACTGACGGCTAGGTTTTTGCCGGTGCCTTGGCCACCAGCGATAAAGAGAGCGTGCCGGATTTTTTGGCCGGGGCGCTGAACCAGATGGGCGAAATAATCGAGGACGTGATTACGTTCGGCCTCGTTTGGGATCAGGTAGTCGAAGTGAGCCAGTATCGTCGGGCACTCACCCTCAACCGGCTTCAGCTGGGACTCTTGCCACGTATTGAGCGTCACGCGCTCCCCGGTCCCGACGAGCCTCGGCAAGCCCGGCAAATAGTCGGCCTTCACAGCTTTGATCGACAGCGGCGATGACCGGAACATCGTCAAAGGGCTCGCTACGCGGTGACCATGCTGCATAGCAAACGCAGCGTTTGTACGGGTAGTCATCGTTGGGATATCGAAGAACCGATCCGACCCCAGGTCGTAAACCGTCGTCCGTAGGACGTGGATCTCGGCCTGTGGCATCTTTCCGAAGTCGAGCGGACTATGGAGCCGGGACGCCAGCTCGTCCTCGTCCAGACCTTTAAAGCCGAGCTCCTCACGGATGTAGGCGTAGGTGACCGCTCCACCTACCTTCAGCGTCTCGTCGATCTTCTCGTCAGTCGTTCGCGCGTTATAGCGCGCAGGGTCAAGCTGCGAGAATTCATGAGCATGTTCGCGTCCGTTTCCGCACCGAGCCGCAATGCTGATTCCAGCGAACCACTCCCCGTAAGTGATGGTTTTGGCGTTAGCGATGCAGTGCTTGATGAAGGGGTCGTTGGCGACGACCTGATCCCAGCTGGGCCCGCTCTCACTGAGGACGGCTTGACTTTCACGGTGCCGTGAAACCGAGGGCTTAAATCCCTCCATGAATTCAATAGAGTAGGTCCGGTCAGGCTCCAATTCCACTACCTCGACCGGCCGAGCAGGCTGTCCGGGGCGGTGGTTCACGGACCCCGGTGCCCGCTTCACACGCGCTAGGTCGCCCATCGAGTCGAGTTTGATGCCCGCTTCGGCAGCCTTCTCTATGACGTAACTGTTGAAGCCTTTGAGGGCCAAGTTCGCACGCGTTCGCTCCGTCTGAGACGTAATGATGAAAGGCTTATCGAGCCTCCATTCGAAGTGATATCCGCGCCCGGAGTTCACGATGGCTGATGGCGAAGGAAGGCCCCAACCCAGAACCGCCGACTTCAGCTCAGCAAGCGTCATTGGGGGGTTTTTGTTATCGGCGTAATGCCCGCCATCCGACACATCCATGTCCGCAAAGAAGGCAACAATGGCTCCGATATCCGCTCCCTTGCCTCTGCCGGTGAGAGGGCGCTTGTCGAACACCGCAAACGTCGCGAACAGGGACTGGTCAGCTTCGCTTGAGCGAGCTGCGATCTCAGCAGGCAGATTCTCAACAAGAACCCCGACGTTCGTATCCGGCTTGAAGGTACTCAAGACGACCCATTTCCCTTGGACGCCTTTATAGAGGGTGCTATAATATTCCTCTGTCGTTTTCATATTTCATTTCCTTATGACTATATTCCTCGGTGCTGTTGCAAGGGGAGAAGCCGAAACGATAGCTGGTAGCTATCGTTTCGGGAACGGTTATTTAAGAACCGCCCTATCGTTGTTCAAGAGACATCGCTCGCGTCCAGCTTTTCTATAAGCTTGCGAGCGCTGAGGTGCGTATAGCGGACCAGCATTCTCGGGTCTGTGTGCCCAGAGACCATCATGGCCTCCGGCATTTCCAGCCCCTTCTCAAAGAGACGCGAAACAGCCTCATGGCGCAGATCGTGAAAGCGGAGGTCGCCGCATTCCGCCTTAATAACGAGCCGGTTCCAAGCCTGCTTTAAGGCGTCCGGTGTTGTGGCGAAAACCCTGCCCGACCGCGTGGGTAGGCAAGTCAGAATGTCCGTGGCGCGCCGCGATAGGGGGACCGTTCTGGCTCGACCGTTCTTCGTCTTGGGAAGAAGCGCCGTGCGGTTTCCTAGATCAACGTAGCGCCAGTCCAACGCAAGGATTTCGCCCTGGCGCATGGCGGTCTCAATTGCAAAGCGGATGATCGCTTGCAAGTTGGCAGTCTTTATCGTGGCGGCAGTTGCCAGCAGGCGAGTTTCCTCGCCTGCCTCCAGACGACGCTCTCTACCCCTTGGTTGCCGAGGCTTTGACACGTCCCGCGCTGCATTCTCTAGAGCGGCGAAGCCCCACTCCTTCCGGGCGAGGTCGTACGTCCTCTGAATCAGCCAAAGCTCTCTCGCCACGGTACGGGGGCCGACCTCACTTAGGCGATCGTCTCGGTATCGAATGAAGTGGGTCCGATTGAGCCCTTCGAGTCGCCTCTTCGCGATAGGGCGGCGCTTCATTGCAATGAGTAGGTAGTGATCGCCCGACTTTACCTTCACCAGTGCGGCGTGCCTATCGAGAGCTTCTCCGAGTTCTAGATCGCACGGGACCGCGTTAGCGGTTTCGCCCCGGCTCTCCAGTTCGTCGAGATCGCGCTCTTGCAAGACGCCCCACCGTTCGGCGTCTTTGCGTTGAGCGAAGGTCTTTGAGCGGGGGTCAAACCCTCGACGTCGGACTTGGCATTGCCAACGGTCCCCACGCTTCCGAATACACGCCATTTTCGATGCAACTGCGCCATACGAGTGACGGCCGCTCTGGTTCGAAAATGGTGAGGAAGTTGGCCGGTCCCTTCAAACGCAAGCAGCGTCTGAAGGGACCGATGGTGGAGCTTAGCGGAGTCGAACCGCTGACCTCTTGCATGCCATGCAAGCGCTCTACCAGCTGAGCTAAAGCCCCGTTCCGAAGGTTTGATCCCCCGGTGGGTGTCGTCCGGTTCCCTGTGGTCCCCGGCGAGGCGGCGTTAGTATGTCAGGCCGATTTTTCGATCAAGCCCGATTCTGATTTTATTTTCCGCCGCCTTCTGAAGGTCTCGCGCAAGCTCCGGAAACCGGGTTGGGCCCGGCTTCCGGCATGTCGCTGTTCGATCAGAGATCGTCGTCGTCGGCGCCGCCCTTGGCGATGTCCTCGTCGAAGGCGTCGTCGTCTTCGTCCTCGATGAAGGGCACGGAGTCGTCGTCATCGTCGGCCAGGACGTCGTCGTCGTCGCCGTCGGTGGACCCCATGCCGGGCTCGTCGGTCGGGTCGGTGACGCTGTCGTCCTCGTCGTCCGGCGTCAGGATCGGCTCATGGCCTTCCTCGTCGATTTCCGGGGTTGCGACGTCCTCTTCCTCGTCCTCGTCGTCCGAGACCTTCTTCTCGTCGACCTGATCGTCGGCGTCGTCGGCGGCGTAACCGCCCGGACGGCCGCGGCGGCTGCGCAGCTTGATCGCTTCTTCAGGATCGAACTCGGTGTCGCATTTCGGGCAGTGGGCGGGACGACGGTTCAGGTCGTAGAATTTGGCCTGGCAGTTCGGACAGACCTGCTTGGCGCCAAGTTGGGGATCGGCCACGTGAGGGGAGCCTTTGATTGGGTGTGGGGATTTCGGTCGCGTCCCTTGCCACTGTGGGGGCTCGCTGTCAAAAGCCGTCTTTGGTCCCGGCGGCTGCACTGCGGCCGCGATCGCGGGGCGCACCCCCTCCATTTTTCTCTTTCCGGAGCCCACGCGGGTGTCTTCCGTCTCTCATCTGACCTCCAAGCCCGGCTCAGCCCTGACCGGAACGGTCCGCGCACCGGGCGACAAGTCCATGTCCCACCGCTCGATGATCCTGGGCGCCATGGCGACCGGCGTGACCGAGGTCGAGGGCCTGCTGGAGGGCGATGACGTCCTGGCCACCGCCCGGGCCGCCGAGGCCTTCGGCGCGACGGTCGAGCGTCTGGGGGGCGGGAAATGGCGTGTGACGGGCAAGGGAGGCTTCGAAAGTCCCGCCTCGGTCATCGACTGCGGCAACGCCGGCACGGGCGTGCGCCTGCTGATGGGCGCGGCCGCCGGCTATCCGATCACCGCGACCTTCGATGGCGACGCCTCCCTGCGCGGCCGCCCCATGGGCAGGGTCACCGACCATCTGAGCCGCATGGGTGCGACCTTCGACTGGAGCGGAAAGGCGGGGCTTCTGCCCGCCACCCTGACCGGCGGGACGTTGACAGCCATCGATCACGTCCAGACCGTCGCCTCGGCCCAGGTCAAGTCGGCCATTCTTCTGGCCGGTCTGAACGCCGAGGGCGTGACCTCGGTCACCGAGCCGGAGAAGAGCCGCGACCACACCGAACGGATGCTGCGCGCCTTCGGGGCCACCGTTGACGTCGAAGAGGCTGGCGAGGGCTGGATCATCCGTCTCAAGGGCGGTCAGCCCCTGACCGGGACCGCCGTCGCCGTGCCGGGTGACCCGTCCTCGGCGGCCTTCCCGCTGGCGGCGGGGCTGATCGTCCCGGGGTCCTCGGTGACGGTCGAGGGCGTCATGCTGAACCCGCTGCGCACCGGCCTGTTCGACACCTGGATCGAGATGGGCGCGGACCTGACCATCGCCAACCGTCGCGAGAGCGGCGGCGAAGAGGTCGGCGACATCACCGCCCGCCATTCGGCGCTCAAGGGCGTGGTCGTGCCGGAAGAGCGCGCCGCCTCCATGATCGACGAATATCCGATCCTGGCCGCCACCGCCGCCTTCGCGGACGGTGTGACGGTCATGCGCGGCGTCGGCGAGATGCGGGTCAAGGAGAGCGACCGCATCAAGTTGATGGTCGACGGCCTGCGCGCCTGTGGCGTCGCGGTCGAGGAGGAGGCCGAAGGCTTCCTCGTGACCGGTGGTCCGGTTCCGGGCGACGCCACGGTCCACACCGCCCACGACCACCGCATCGCCATGAGCCATCTGGTGCTCGGCCTCGCCGCCGCCGCCCCGGTGACCGTGGACGAGCCCGACATGATCGCCACCAGCTTCCCCGGCTTCGTCGATTTGATGAACGGCCTCGGCGGGTCTATCGGTTAACGGTGACTACGCCTTCGCTCATCATCGCCGTCGACGGACCCGCCGCCTCGGGCAAGGGGACCATCGCCGCGCGTCTGGCCGCCGAATACGGCCTGCCGCATCTCGATACCGGCCTGCTCTACCGCGCGGTGGGGTTGAAGGTGCTCGACGCCGGCGGCTCGCTGGACGACGGAGCCGCCGCCGAGGTCGCCGCCCGGTCACTGGAGGTCTCGGGTCTTTCGGACAATCCGCGCCTGACCACGGGCGAGGCCGGAGAGGCCGCNNCCAGCCGCATCGCCGGCTATCCGGGCGTGCGCGCCGCCCTGCTGGAGCTGCAACAGGATTTCGCGCGCCAGTCGGGCGGGGCGGTGCTGGACGGCCGCGACATCGGCACCGTCATCGCGCCTGACGCCCCGGCCAAGCTGTTCGTCACCGCCACGCCCCACACCCGCGCCACGCGCCGCTGGAAGCAGCTGACCGCGCGCGGCGACCAGATCGGCTTCGACGAGATGCTGGCCGACATCGTCCGCAGGGACGAGCGCGACGCCGGCCGCGGCGCCGCCCCCATGGTCCAGGCCGAGGACGCGGTCTTGCTGGATACGACCGATATGGATATAGAGACCGCCTTCGATGCGGCCCGCCGTATCGTCGAGGCGGCGCGCG
>DBBK01000274.1 GCA_002292165.1 Brevundimonas sp. UBA986 | reverse complement strand
ACCCGACCGGCGCCGCCTACACCCGCGCCGAGCTCCAGGCCCTCGCGGACGTCCTGCTGCGTCACCCTCAGGTCTGGATCCTGACGGACGACATGTATGAGCACCTGACCTTCGGCGACTTCGAATACACGACGATCGCCCAGGTCGAGCCGAAGCTCTACGACCGCACCCTGACGGTGAACGGCGTGTCCAAGGCCTATGCCATGACCGGCTGGCGCATCGGTTACGCCGGCGGCCCCAAGGCCCTGATCGACCTGATGCGCAAGGTCGCCAGCCAGACAACGTCGAACCCGACCTCGATCAGCCAGTTCGCCGCCGTCGAGGCCCTGAACGGCACCCAGGACTTCCTGGCCCCGCGCAAGGACGCCTTCGAGAAGCGCCGCGACCTGGTCGTCTCGATGTTGAATCAGGCGACGGGCATCACCTGCCTGACGCCCGAGGGCGCCTTCTACGTCTATCCCTCGATCGCGGGCCTGATCGGCAAGACGACGCCGTCGGGCGTGACCATCACCGACGACGAGGTCTTCACCTCCGAACTGCTGGAGGCCGAGGGTGTGGCCGTCGTGCAGGGCGCGGCCTTCGGCCTCAGCCCCTACTTCCGCATCAGCTACGCGACCTCGGAAGCGATCCTCGAAGAGGCCTGCGGCCGGATTCAGCGTTTCGCCGCCAGCTTGACCTGATTTCGCACGCAAAGCGCCACGCTTTGCGTTCAGCCTGAATGGCGTTAACCTCCGGGTTAATGTGTTCGGGGGCGATTCAACGCCCCCGCAGGGAGGCTGACATGGTCCATCAGGATCCTCAGGTGCGTCACCCCTTCTCGCTCGTCTCGGCGGCGGGACTGTTGGCGGCCGGCATGGTCTGCGGCGTCTTCTGGCGCGAGATCGCCCACGCGGTCCTCAGGCTGACCTGAAGGCCGCGCCTTTCCGCATCCATTCACCGGGCCCGAGCGGCCCGGCCATCTTTCGTTTAGCAACCCTCAGGCGGCGGGCCTTACGGCTCCAGCCTTGCCTTCAGGCCGCGCGACTGACCGCGAAGTCGGCCAGCTGATCCAGCGCATCGCGCCAGTCGCTCTTGGGCAGAACCCTCAGGGCCGCCTTGGCCGCATCGGCATAGTCGCCGGCCGCGTCCAGGGTCGCCGTCACCGATCCCGTGCCGATGATCAGTTCGCGCGCCCGGCGGAAGTCGTCCTCGGTGCGCTCGCCCTTGGTGATGGTCCGGTCCCAGAAGGCGTCCTCGCGCCCCTTGGTCTTGGCCATGGCCAGCAGCAGCGGCAGGGTCACCTTGCCTTCGCGGAAGTCGTCGCCGGCGTTCTTGCCCAGGGCCTCGCTGGAGCCGCCGTAGTCGAGCGCGTCGTCGGCCAGCTGGAAGGCCAGACCCAGGTTCAGCCCATAGGACCGCAGGGCCGCCACGGCCGCGTCGTCGGCGCCCGCGCCCACCGCCCCGGCTTCGGCCGCTGCGGCGAACAGTTCGGCGGTCTTGGCCGAGATGATCTGCAGATAGGTGTCGCGGTCCAGGTTCAGGTCGTGGGCGCGCGTCAACTGCAGCACCTCCCCCGCGGCGATCACGCTGGAGGCCCGCGCCAGAATGCCCAGGGCCCGCATCTGGCCGGTCTCGACCATCAGTTCGAACGCCCGCGCGAACAGGAAGTCGCCGACCAGCACGCTCGTCGCCGAGCCCCAGATCAAATGGGCCGCGACCTTGCCGCGCCGGCGCTCCGAGCCGTCCACCACATCGTCGTGCAGCAGGGTGGCGGTGTGGATGAACTCGACCGCCGCCGCCAGCTTCAGCGGATGCTCGATCGATCCCGCCGCCGCCCGGGCGGCCGCCACGGTGATCAGGGGCCGCATCCGCTTGCCGCCCGCCGCCACGATATGTTCGGCCAGCAGCGGAATCACCGGCACGTCGGACTGCATCCGGTCGATGATCAGGGCGTCGACGGCAGCCATGTCGGCCTGGGCCAGACGCGCCAGGGCCTCGACGTCGCCCGTCGGCCGGGCGCTGCGCCCGTCAGAGGGCCGGTCGGAGGTCAGGGTGACGGCGTCCACGCAAAACTCTTTCGAAACCCGGGCGTCAAAGGGGGGAAACGCCCGTCAGAAGTCGTCCCGTCTTGCGACGGGCCGATTGGCGGGACAATGGTGGTCGGGCCATGATGGGTCAAGCCGCGTGACGTCCGTATTGACATCGGAATCCCCGGGAACGGAGGTCGCCGAAAGCGCCCTGCTGGGCGGTCGCGTCCGGCTGCGCCAGCCGGTGAGCGGCTACCGCGCCGGAATGGACGCCGCCCTCCTCGCGGCCGCCGTCAATGCGAAGCCGGGAGACCGCGTCTTCGAGGCCGGCTGCGGCGCCGGCGCCGTCCTGACCCAGGTCGCCGCCCGCCGTCCGGAGGCCCTGCTGACCGGGCTGGAGCGCGATCCCACAGCCGCTGCCCTCGCCCGCGAAAACGCCGCCCTGAACGGGTTTGGGGGCCGCATGACCGTCCTGACGGGCGACGTCGCCGACGGCTTCCGGCCGCTGGATCTGAAGCCCTTCGACTGGGCCGCCTCCAACCCGCCCTTCTTCGACGACGCGGGGGCCCTGCGCGCTCCGGCGCCCGGCAAGCGCGACGCCTGGATCGCCGACGACGGCCTCGCCGCCTGGTCGTCGATCCTGCTCAAGGCCGTGCGTGAAAACGGCAAGATCCTGATGATTCACCGCGCCGACCGTCTGGCGGACATTTTGTCCACCCTGGGCGAAAAGGCGGGGTCCTTCACCATCCTGCCCATCCAGCCTTTCGCCGATCAGCCCGCCAAACGCGTCCTCGTCCAGGCCGTCCGCACCGGCCGCGCCCCGCTGAAGCTCCTCCCCGCCCTGATCCTCCACGACCGATCCGGCGCCAAACACACCCCCGAAGCCGAGGCGATTCTCAGGGGCGAGGCGGGGCTGGAGCTCTGAGTCTCATGGATAAGGTCAACGCCCATCTGCAGCGAAAGAGCCTGACCCTGAACCAGCTCGAACGGCTCAGAGCCCAGCTCGTCGACGAGGTGGAGCGCTACAAGGTCGCCATCCGGGGATACTCGCCCGAGAAGATGGCTCAATACGGCGCGCCCTATCTTGCGATGCTCGAATCCCGGGTCGCCGATGTCGATGCGGAGATCGCGGGTCGGGGCGCCCCGCCACCTTATCCGATCACCTCGCAGAACATGATCCGGTGCCCGTCCGGCGTCCGCACCGCCATCTCGCGCAGCCCCCACGGCTTGTCCGTCGGCCCGTTCAGGATCTCGGCCCCGCGCGGCGCGATCTCGGCGTGATAGTCGTCCAGCCCCTCGACGAAGATCCGCGCGATCCACGAATGGTCGCCCAGGGTCTTCGCCTCGGGCACGCCGATGCATTCGCCCATGTCGAACCGCGCCGTGCCCCGCTGCACGAACCGCCAGCCCGGCGCGTCGATGTCCAGCGGCTCGAACGCCAGCTTGTCCACGAAATAGGCTTGCGTCGCCGCCACATCATGGACGGCGGTCACATAGCAACACTGGCCGAAGGTTGCGGTCATGCGGAAGTCCTTTTCAGCGAGCCTCAGGAGACCTGCGGATATCCCAGCCCGCACGGCGCAGTTCCTGAAGAACAACAAAGGCCACGTAGTTGTCGTCGGGCAAGGGCTCGCCCGGACGCGGATTTTCGCGCGCCTTGAGCAAGCCCGTTTCAAGGACGGCGAGTATGACTTCGTAGTCCGCGTAGTCGGTCATGCCCCCACCTTACCCCGGCTTCTACCAGGCGCCCATCTCGCGCAGCTGGATCGCCAGCTCGTCCGGCAGGTCGCCCGCGTCCATCGTCGTCAGATCGACCGGCGCGTCCTTCGGCTCCAGATAGCGCCAGCCCTGGAACGGCCGCCGCGCCTGCGGGGCCGTGCGGATCACCTCGGGAGCCAGGGTGATCAGGCATTCGCTGGCCTTGCCCTCGCCGCGCGTGGTGATGTCGGTGATCGGCATGCGGCACTGGATGACGCCCTTGGTCACCCAGTAGAGGGAGCCGCCGTCCTCCATCTCGGCCGCCCGCTTGGGCGTCATCCGGGTGTGGACGACCAGCGGCCCCTTGCGGGCGCGCTCCTCCAGCCATTCGACGTTGTCCACGCCGACGCTGAGCTTGATCATGTGCAGAGGCATGACGCGCCTCTAGCACCTCAGGCCCCCTTCAGGGCAAGCGCGACCTTTGGATCAGGGCTGCGGCGACGTCGGGGTGATCACCGCCACGCCGCTCGACGGCGCGGGGGTCACGACGGCGGGCGGAGCCGAGCGCGCCTCAGCCGCGCGGGCCTCGCTGTCGGCGCGCTGGGCCTCGGCCTGGGCGCGGGCGGCGTCGGCGCGCGCCAGGGCCAGGCTCTGCTGCCCGCCGGCAATCTGGCCCTGAACGGCGGCCACGTCGGCCGACGCCTGGGCCTGGGCCACGGCCTGCGCGGCCTGGGCCTCCGCCAGCCGCGCCTCGGTGTCGTCTGTGGGCGTTGTCGCCCGCGAGGCCAGGATCCAGAACACGGCGATGCCGATCACCATCGCCAGCCCGCCCGCGATCCACCAGCCGGTGTTGGACTCGCGCCGCACGATCACGGTCTCCGTATAGACCGGCTCGCCCGGCAGGGGCCGCCCCGAACCGGGCATGGGATCAAGCTTGGGGTCGTACTGGGTCATGGGGTTCCTCCCGCCACTAAGCCCCCGAAACGGCCCCTGACGGCGGGAGTTCCCCAGGGAGCGTCCTGTTAACCCATCCGGCGCAGCACCAGGGCGCTCCAGGCGTCGCGATGGATGCGCCGCTCCAGCCGGAATCCCTTGGACAGATAGGCCGCCGTCACCCGCCGCTCCTGCGTCCGCAGCAGGCCGGACAGGATGGCCACCCCGCCGAGGCGCAGCGCCAGCTTGATGTCCTGCGACAGGGCCACCAGCGGCGGGGCCAGGATATTGGCGAAGACCAGATCGTAAGGCCCATCCTTGCGCACCATCTGGTCGTTCAGACCCGAGGCGTGGACGAAGCGCGCCTTGGCCTGATTGAGTTTGGCGTTCTCATTGGCGATGCGGACCGAGGGGCCGTCGATGTCCGTGCCGACGGCGATGCGGCTGCCGGTCTTGGCCGCCGCGATGGCCAGCACGCCCGTACCGCAGCCGACGTCCAGAACGCGTTCGAACTTCTCGCGCTTGAGCAGTTCGTCATAGGCCAGCAGACAGCCGACCGTCGTGCCGTGGTGGCCGGTGCCGAAGGCGGCGCCCGCGTCGATCTTCAGGGCCACCGCGCTGGCGGGCACCAGACCCTGGTCATGCGCCCCATAGACGAAGAACCTTCCGGCCTTCACCGGCGGCAGTCCCGACAGCGACATGGCCAGCCAGTCGGCGTCGGCCAGGACCTCGACCGTCACCGTCACGCCCGGATGATCGGCCAGCCGCGCCTGGATCCCGGCCGCCTCCTCGTCCGTCGTGGGGAAGGCGTCGATACGCCAGATGCCCTTGTCCTCATCCTCCTCGAGGATGGAATAGGTCGCGCCTTCCAGCATGACGTCGGCGTCGATCGCCTCGGCGGCGGCCTCGGCCTCG
>DBBK01000152.1 GCA_002292165.1 Brevundimonas sp. UBA986 | reverse complement strand
CGATGGCGACGCGCTGGCGCTGGCCGCCGGACAGGGCCTTGGGCTTGCGGTCGAGGTAGTCGGTGATGTTCAGGGTTTCGGCGGCGGCGCGGACCTTGGCGTCGATCTCGGCCTTGTCGGTCTTGGCCAGCTTCAGGCCGAAGGCCATGTTCTCGTAGACCGACATGTGCGGATAGAGGGCATAGGACTGGAAGACCATGGCGATGCCGCGATCGGACGGCGACAGGTCGTTGACGCGCTTGTCGCCGATGGCGATGTCGCCCGAGGAGGCCTCTTCAAGCCCGGCGATGGTCCTCAGCAGGGTCGACTTGCCGCAGCCCGAGGGACCGACGAAGACGACGAACTCCCCGTCCTGGATGTCCAGATCGATGCCGCGCAGGACCTCTGTCGCGCCGAAATTCTTACGGATGCCGCTGAGCCGGACTTCGGCCATGTCTTCCTGCCTGGGACGTCTTGTTTTTCAGGCAGTGTAAGCGGTTACGCGGTTGGGGAGAAGCCTGAATGCCCTCAGTAGAGCCGCGCCAACCGTTCGGGCGTCCAGTCCGAAAAATCGAGCTGCCAGCGCCGGGGGTCGGGGTAGGCCCCTATCGACCTGATGAGGTCGAAAACGAAGCCGGGCCGGGTGAACAGCTCCTCGAACGTGAAATAGTAGCGGTTGGACATGAAGCGGACGAGGCGGCCGATGGCGGCCGGCGCGAGGGGTTCGGTCTGGTCCAGATCCTCCACACGACGTCCGCAATACCGGTGGTGCCCCGACAGGCCGAGCGAGATCACCGGCTTTCCGCACAGGACGCCCAGCAGACCGACCTTGGAAGAGATCGAGATGATCGCGTCGAACTCGGGCACGAGGGGGTCCGAGCCTTTCGAAAAGATTTCCGGCGGCGGCTGTCGCGACTGTTCGAAGCATTGCGCGACGTAGGGCGCGAGCCGATGCAGGGTCTCGTCGGCGGGGTGATGGGAGACGACGGCCTTCCAGCCCGGCGGCAGGGCCGCCAGACTGTGCGTCAGGAAGGCGGCGGTGCTTCGGCCTTCCCAGGCACCCTCGACGCTGAGCAGCGGGCCCACCGGCTGAAGGGCGACCAGGGCGATGCGCTCGCCTTCCAGTCCGGCCTGACGTCGCCAGTCGCGAAAGGCGAGGCGGGCCTGCATCGCCTCGACGCCGCCGAACAGGGCCGTCTGGTGTTCCAGCGCCAGGCGCGAAAAGACGGCGTCGTCACCGGCCTGGTCAAGGATTTCCGCCTTGCAGGCGTTCAGGATGTTGCGGCCGTCGTGACCGCAGGGGTCCAGATAGAGGTTGTACGTCCCGTCCGTGCGGCGGATGTGGGACATGTCGTGATAGAGGACGACGCGGTCGGCGAAGACCTCTGCGATGTAGGGGTTTTCGGTCGAGCAGATGACCACGTCGGGCTCGAACCGGGACCGGAGCTCTGTGATCAGGGCGCGGTAGGCCGCGTTGCCCGGCTGCGGAGAGAACATGTCGACGGAGTTCGCCGTGGTTTCGAAACCCACGCCGGAGAGGATCGAGACCGGATTCAGCGGAAGGAGTTCGATGTCCGCCTGGCCTCCGTGGGCGGAGACCAGGGTCTGATACTCGTCAAGCAGCCAGGGGCTGGTCGCCAGGGCGTAGTGGACGTCGTCGGACAGGTTGGCGTTAATCAGGCAGCGCACGAAGTTGACGTGCGGCGCGAAGAACATGCCGTCATTCTGATAGATGACGGGGTCGATGAAGAAGAGGATTTTCATCGGTGCGAGGGGGGACGGGACACGGCTACGGACACGGGATCAGCTACTGAAATGAAGGCCCGCTCATCGCGGGGGCGGTCGACGGGTCGAACCGCGCCGCCCGATCCTCCCGAGGCCCGGGACAGGGGCCGGCCCCCGACGAGGTCGCCGTGTGCGCGCGCGAATGCAGGCGGCGAGGCGCAGCTCCCTTTCGCCTCCGCAATGAAGTTTTTCAGCCATGGGCTGTTTTTTTACACGCTTTGGGTGCTCGCGCAAAAGGTCAAGCTTGTTCGCGGACGCTCAGCGTGGGGACAAATCAGCGCAGCCTAGCCGTTCGACTTCTTCTTGCCCTTGAAGGTTTTGCCGGTCCCCTTGGGTTTGCCGGTCCAGGGCTTGTCGCCAACCGCTGCGGGCGCGGAGTCGGTGCGCGGGGCCCAGGGCTTCTTGGGGCCCTTGGGCTTGTCGACCCAGGCCGTCTTGCCTTCGGGCACGGGCGCGTCCTTGGTGCGCTTGACCCATTTTGGTTTGGCGTCGCCTTCAGCAGCGGCGTGGGCCGGGGCGTCGCGTTTCACCCAGGGCTTCTTCTCGCCGGCGGGAGCGTCATCGCGTTTGACCCACGGTTTCTTCTCGGAGCCGTCTTCCGAACGGGGGGCGCGGTCCTCGCGCGGCTTCCAGGCGGGCTTGTCGCCACGCGGGGCGCCGCCGCCTTCTTTCTTCGCCCAGGGCTTCTTCTCGGGGCGGTCGCCGTCGAAGGGCTTCTTGTCCCAGCGGCTGGCGGGCTTTTCCTTCGGACCGGGGGCGACGGCGTCGTTGACGGTCACACCGTCTTCCAGACCCGAGGCGATGGCGGCGCGGAACTTCGCTTCCGCCGCCTTGGTGATCTCGAACTTGGTCTCGCGGTCAAAGATCTTGATGGAGCCGATGTCGCCCTTGGTCACATGGCCCAGACGGCAGAGCGTCGGCAGCAGCCATTTGGGATCGGCGTTCTTGTCGCGGCCGATGTTGATGCGGAACCAGGCCATGTCGCCGCCACGGGCGAAGTCGGTCAGGGGGCCGTCGCGCTGGCCGCGGTCGTTCACGCCGGTGGCCTGGGCGCGCTTCATGCGGTCGTCGTCATAGACGTCTTCCGGCGAGGGCAGCTTCTGGCGGTAGAGGCGGATCAGGGAGGCGGCGATCTGTTCGGGCGAGGTCTTCTCGAGCAGCAGCTTGCCGAGCTCCAGGGCTTCCTCGTCATCGACCGGGGCGGTCAGGATGGGGTCGGCCAGCAGGCGGACGCGGTCCTGTTCGCGGATCATCTCGGCCGAGGGCGGACCTTCCCACTGGGCGGTGATGCCGGCCGACTGGAGCATCAGCTCGACCTTCCGGCGGCGGGTGTAGGAGACCATCATCACCGAGACGCCCTTCTTGCCCGCGCGGCCGGTGCGGCCCGAACGGTGAAGCAGGGTGGCCTTGTTGACCGGGATCTCGGCGTGGATGACCAGGCCCAGGTCGGGAAGGTCGAGGCCGCGGGCGGCGACGTCGGTGGCGACGCAGACGCGGGCATGGCCGTCGCGCAGGGCCTGCAGCGCCTCGGAACGGGCGGCCTGGGTCAGTTCGCCCGACAGGCCGACGACGGCGAAGCCGCGCTCGCGCAGGGAAGCGGTCAGGTGCTTCACCCGCTCGCGGGTGTTGGCGAAGACCAGGGCGCCAGGGGCCTCGAAGTAGCGCAGCACGTTGACCACGCCGAGCTCGACCTCGTTGGGGGCGATGCGGATGGCCTTGTATTCGATGTCGGCGTGCGAGCCGGCGCCGGCGACGGTGTCGATGCGGATGGCGTCGCGCTGATAGGTGCGGGCCAGCTGGACGATGTCGCGGGCCAGGGTCGCCGAGAACAGCAGGGTGCGGCGATCGGCCGGGGCGCTGTCGAGGATGAAGGTCAGGTCTTCGGCGAAGCCCATGTCCAGCATCTCGTCGGCCTCATCGAGGACGACGGCCTTGAGCCCGGACAGGTCCAGCGCGCCGCGTTCGAGGTGATCCTTCAGACGGCCGGGGGTGCCGACGACGATGGCGGCGCCGCGTTCCAGAACCCGGCGCTCGGCGCGGGGATCCATGCCGCCGACGCAGGTGGCGATGCGGGCGCCGGCCTTGGAGTAGAGCCACTCCAGCTCTTTCGACACCTGCAGGGCCAGTTCGCGGGTCGGGGCGATGATCAGGGCGGCGGGGGCGCCGTTGTCCTCGATGCGGTCGGCGTCACCCAGCAGGGTCGAGGCGAGAGCCAGGCCGAAGGCGACGGTCTTGCCCGAGCCGGTCTGGGCCGAGACCAGCAGGTCGCGGCCGGCTTCGGATTCCAGCACGGCGGCCTGGACGGGGGTGGGCTCGGCATAGCCGCGTTCGGAAAGCGCGAGGTCGAGCGCGGGATGACTGGCGGGGAAGGGCATGAATTGTCTCGTAGGGCGCTTCGGGGCGAAACGCGAGCTTGGGCGCGGATGTGCAGGGGGCGAGGCGCGCGCGGGTGCGGGTCACTTCTTGAAGGGGCGGCCCTTTGCGCCCGGAACAAGGCCGAATGGTGGTGATATATCAGATTCAGTAGGTGGCGGGGCGCCGTTCGTTGAAGTTGATGACAGGTGGAGAGGACGCGTTAGTGTGCGCGGGTCTTCCGGGGGGATTTCGATGTTCAGGACCGTTCTGATGGCCACGACCGCTCTGGCGGTTCTGGCGGGCTCGGCCGTCGCGCAGCAGGCCTTGCCGTCGGGCAGGGTCATGGCCAGCGCGCTCGAGGCAGGCGATGCGAAGCTGCAGAGCGGCGAGTTCTACGACAGCTGGGCGTTCGAGGGGCGAGCCGGAGAGCGGATCAGCCTGCGGATGTCGTCCAGCGCCTTCGACCCCTATCTGATCCTGAACGGGCCGAACGGCTTCTCTCAGGAGAATGATGACGCGGCGACGGGCGTGACCGACGCCGGTCTGGAGGTGACCCTTCCGACGACCGGGACCTATCGGCTGCAGACGACCAGCTTCCAGGCGGGCGAGGCGGGCGACTACCGGCTGATGCTGGCCCGGGGCGGGGCGCGCGCCGATCTGGGACCGGCGCAGAACGTCATTCCGCCGCCGATCGCGATCTCGACCACGCCGGTGCTGCAGGCGGGACGGACGGGCAGCGGCGATCTGAGGCGCGGCGACACGACCCTGTCGAGCGGGGAGTACGGCGACGTCTGGACGTTCCAGGCCCAGCGCGGGCGGACCTATACGATCACGCTGCAATCGGGCGATTTCGATCCCTATCTGGTGGTGCGCGGGCCGGGGACCTTCAGCGAGGACAATGACGACGACGCCTCGCGGCGCGGGTCTTCCGACAGCCGGGTGAGCTTCACCGCCCCCGCCGACGGCGAGGTCCGGGTCACGGCGACCAGCTATCAGGCGGGCGAGACGGGGCGATATGCGATCGCGCTGACCGAGGGCGGGCAGGCGACGCAGACCGCGAGCAGCGGCGGGCGGCAGGCGGTCAACGGCGCGGCGGTCCTGAACCGTGGGCCGTCGCGCCAGACGGCGCAGGCCCAGGCGCCGGTCGCGGTTCCGGCCGATGCGGCGCCGATCAGCGTGGGTCAGAGCCGCGACGGGCGGCTGGGGCAGGGGGCGGAGACCCTGTCGAGCGGGGAGTTCGTCAACCGCTTCACCCTGAACGGGCGGCAGGGCCAGGCGCTGGACCTGCGGCTGAGCTCCAGCGAGTTCGACCCCTATCTGCAGATCACCGGCCCCGGCGGCTTCTCGGCCTTCAACGACGACGACGCGGACCGCGAGGGCAGCCACGACAGCCGGCTGATCGTCACCCTGCCGGCGGACGGCGCCTATGTGATCGGGGCGACCAGCTATCAGTCGGGCGAGAGCGGGCGCTATCGCCTGTCGGTCGCCGACGGAACCAACGCCCCGCCGCCCCGGCCGACGCAGAGCGCCACGCGTCCGACCACGGGCGGCAGCGGCCTGATGCGGATCGGCGATACGGTCTCGGGCGAGCTGCAGGGCGGGGACGAGACCCTCCAGTCCGGCGAATATGTCGACACCTACCGCTTCCAGGGCACGCGCGGGCAGAGGGTGGCGGTGGAGCTGACCTCCTCGGCCTTCGACGCCTATACGATCCTGAGGACGCCGTCGGGTCAGCAGATTTCCAACGACGACGGCGAGGACGGCACCAACAGCCGCCTCGATACGGTGCTGAGCGAGAGCGGCGAGTATGAGGTGATGGTGACCTCGTTCAACGCGGGCGAGACCGGCTCCTACCGCTTCAGCGTCGAGCCCAGCCAAGGCACGCCGCGTCAGGCGGCGGTTCAGGGCGGGCCGCGGGTGTTCGCGGTGATGGTCGGGGTGTCCGACTACGGCGGGGCGGCCAATAATCTCGAGTACACCGACGACGACGCCGAGAAGCTGGCCGACACCTTGCGGCGCGAGGGGGTGCTGAACCCCGCCAGCGTCACCCTGACCAATGCCGAGGCGACGGTGGAGGGGGTGCGGCAGGCCTTCCAGCGCGTCGCCGCCCAGGCCGGGCCGGACGACATGTTCCTGTTCTTCTTCTCGGGCCATGGCGACCAGAGCGACGCCGATCCCTCGGCGATCAGCGCCACCGAGCCGGACGGACGCGGCGAAGCCATCGTCCTGCGCGACGGCGAGATTTCGGACCGCGAGATGGCCCAGCTGTTCGGCGGCTTGCGGACCCGGTTGTCGCTGCTGGTGCTGGACAGCTGCTTCTCGGGCGGGTTCGCAAGGAACGTCGTCGACCGGCCGGGCGTCATGGGCCTGTTCAGCTCGGAAGAGGATCTAACCAGCGCGGTGGCCGACAAGTTCGAGGCGGGCGGATATCTGGCCCACTTCCTGAGAACCGGTCTGGCGGGCGACGCGGACGGCGACGGGGACCAGATGGTCACGGCGGGCGAGCTGGCCACCTATCTGCGCCGCCAGTTCTCCAGCCAGGCCGAGGGCGTCGAGGCCCAGACGACCGAGGGGCAGCGCAACTACCAGAACCTGGTCATCGACCGGGGCGGGGTCCAGATCGACGACGTCGTCCTGAGGCTGGGTACGGGCGGCAGCGCGCGTGGGGCGCACTAGAGGCTGGAATTGAAGCGGGCGGNNCGAAATCCCGCCGCCCGTTCATACGCTTACGCTACGCTACCAGCCTCAGTGGAACTCGTTCGGGTTCGTGCTGTAGGCCTGAACGGGCTGACCGTTGACGTAGGCGGTCTGGCCCGAGGCGGTGTCGGAGTAGGTCGCCGAGGCTTCGTAGCGCGAGCCTTCGGCGGCGTGGGCCGAGTATTGCGAACCGGTGGCGGCGCCGACGGCGGCCGGCGAGGCCACGGTGCAGCAGTCGTCTTCCGGATGCGGCTGGGCCGGGGTGTAGTGGATTTCCGGCGGGGCCACGGTCACTTCCGACGGACGCACGCGGACATTGGGCGCTTCCAGATAGATCTGGGCGGGCGCGACATTGACCGGCGGGGCGTCGACATAGACGGGCGGGCCCTGGATGTAGACCAGCTGCGGCGGGACGTTGACCGGCGGCGAGGCCACGCGGACGCCCTGCGAGCGCAGGGTGACCGGACGCGGCGCCTGGGGCTGGCCGTAGAAGGGCTGGACATAGGCCGGGACGTCGCAGTCGCAGTTCCCCGGATAGGGCTGGGGCTGGGGCGCCGGAACCGGGGCGCAGGAGCCGCCGCCGTTGCCGTAGCGGTTCGGATAGCCGTTCCCCGGATAGCCGCCGCAGGGGTTGGGCTGGGGCGCCGGGACGGGGCCGCAGGCGCCGCCGCCATAACCATTGCCGTAACCGCCCTGATAGCCGCCCGGGTACGAACCGCCGTAGGGGCCGCACGAAGGAACAGGGGCCGGGGCAGGGGCGCAGGAGTAACAGCCCTGGGCGCCGCCGCCCTGGTAGACGGTGGTGCTGGAGTAGCTGGAGCCTTGCGTATAGGCGACCGAGCCGCGGGTCTGGCTCAGGGCGCGGCCGAAGCCGGAGACCGAATAGCCGAAGGGCTGGCTGGGGCCGGCGACGCAGCCGCAGTCGTCCGAGATCTGGACGCCGCCGCCATAGCCGGGACCGGCCGGATAGAAGCCGTCGTCGACGTAGCTGTAGCCGCCGCCACCGCCGCCGCCCTGGATCGAGCCGTAGCCCGAATACGAGTGGGCGTTGATGGCGTTGCGGTAGTTCGCGCCGCCGTTGGCGTTCGCGTTCGCATTGGCGTTCGCATTGACGTTGACGTTGACGTTGGAATTGAAGTTCCCGGTGTAGGAGCCGCCGCCCGGACGCCCGCCGCCATGACCGCCGCCGTGGCCGCCACCGCCGCCCCAGCCGCCGCCATGGCTTCCGCCGCCGCCGCCCGAACCGCCGCAGGTTCCGCAGCCGCCCGACGAGCCGCCGCCCGAATGGCCGCCGCCGTTGCCGCCGGCTCCGGTGCCGGCCCAGGCCGCTCCGGCCGAGGCCAGGGTTGCGGCGATCGCGATGATGATGACCCGTTTCACAGTGGTCGCTCCAATCTGTCTTTACAGGCCTAGAGCAAGAGGTGCGCCGCGTCGGGCGCTTGCACCGCACGCGGACAAACGGAAGGCGCGTTTACGCCCCGGGGGCGAGCCCGACGGCTGATTTCACTGACGAAGTTTTCGAAGCTTGGCCGTAAGGGCGGGAAACGGTCGCCCGGCGGGGGAAATGTAAAATCACGTCCGCCGCACACCGCCCGGGCGAAAACGGGCGTCGGGCTCAAACCCAGTGTGGGTCTGGGTTTGCGAGGTGCTGTGATGGGGAAGGGGTGGTGGATGCTGCAGGGATTGAACCTGCGACCCCCTCGGTGTGAACGAGGTGCTCTCCCGCTGAGCTAAGCATCCGTACCGGCTGGTCGGGGCTGAATCAGGCCTCGACCGGGGAGGCGGCGATGTAGCCCGCTCCCCGCCAAAGCGCAAGCGTCAGATGCCGCTCGCCTTGACCAATTCCGGCGCATCCGTCTCGGGATCGCCCGGGAGCCAGGCCACATGGCCGTCATAGATGTCCCGATTCAGCACACCTTCCTCGCGGGCGACCAGAACCGGGACAAGCATCTGGCCCGTGACGTTGGTGGCGGTGCGCATCATGTCGATGATCCGGTCGATGGCCACGATATAGCCGATCCCCTCCAGCGGCAGGCCGGCGGTCGACAGGGTCAGGGTCAGCATGACGATGCTGGTCCCGGGCACGCCGGCGGTGCCCAGCGAGCCCAGGACGGCGGTCAGGCCGATCAGGACGTACTGGGTCAGGGTCAGGTCGATCCTGAAATACTGGGCGATGAAGATCGACGCGATGGCCGGATAGATGGCGCCGCAGCCGTCCATCTTGACGTTGGCTCCGAGCGGCACGGCGAAGGCGGCATAGGCCTGGGGCACGCCCAGCCGCTCGACCGTCTGGCGCAGGGTGATGGGCAGGGTGCCGAGCGAGGAGGAGGTGGCGAAGGCCGTCTGCTGGGCCGCGAAGGCGCCGCGGAAGAAGGACACGACCTTCAGCCCGTGCAGCTTCAGCAGGCCCGAATAGACCACCAGGATGTGGAACAGGCAGGCGGCGTAGATGGCGACGATGAACTTGACCAGCGGCAACAGGGCCTCCCAGCCATAGCCGCCGACGACCGAGCCGATCAGGCCGAAGACGCCGATGGGGGTCAGCTGGATCACCCAGCGGGTAATGCGGAAGATGATGGCCGCGCCCTCGTCGACCAGACGGCGGGCGTTGGCGGCGCGGTCGCCGAGCGCGACCAGGGCCACCCCCACCAGGGCCGAGAAGAAGATGATCTGCAGCACCTTGCCGTCGCTGAGGGCCTTGAACGGATTGGTGGGCACGACGCCCAGCAGGACCTCGAGCGGCGTCGGGATGACCCGGTCCTTGACCTCGCCCAGCGGCAGGTTGGACAGGCCCACGCCCGGATTGATCAGGTGCCCGAAGGCGAAGCCGACCAGAACGGCGAGCAGGGAGGTGACGGCGAACCACAGCAGGGTCCTGAGGCCCAGCCGCACGGCCCCGGCGCCTTCGCCGAGCCTGGCGATGGAGGAGGCGATGGTGAACAGCACCAGGGGCGCGACCACCATGCGGATCAGGTTCAGATAAAGGTCGCCGATGGGCTGGAGCCAGGTCTCGGCGTTCTCCCTGAGGATCAGCCCCGCGACGATGCCGAGCGCGAAGCCGACGGCGGTGCGGATCCACAGGGGAATGGCGAAGAAGCGGGCGAGCATCGGCGAACAGCTTTCGGGGAAAGGTTCGCGAATGTGCGGGGTGCGGCGGAACACCGCAACCGGCGCGGTGGCGAAAGGATCGCGCCGGCCGGTTTAGAAAAAATCGCACCCGGGCTCCGTCCGACCTGCGTCGGGCGAGGGATCAGGCGTAGCGGCGGCGCTTCTCGGCCGACAGCAGGGTCGAGCGGACGAAGTCGGCGGGCGGATCGGTCTCGGCCAGCACCTGTTCCTTGATGGCGCGCGGCTCGCCGAACAGGTGGCCCTGACCCATGGAGATGTCGAGTTCGAGGATGTCGACGATCTGGCGTTCGTTCTCGCACTTCTCGGCGATGACCTCGATGCCGTAGCGGCGGGTCAGATGGGCGAAGTCGGCGGCCTGGATGTCGCGCAAGGAGGGGATCGGCGAGCCGCCGTCCAGATCCAGAAGCTGTTCGATCAGGAGGTCCGCGGCGACCTTGATGAAGCGCACGTCCGAACGCTGGAGGTCGGCGAAGTTCAGGTCCAGGGTCTGGACCTTGTCGATCGAGAAGCGGAAGCCGAGGTCGGCCAGACGGGCCATATTGCGCGCCTCGACGGCGCCGCGCGCTTCGAAATTGGCCTGACCCAGTTCGAAGATCAGGGCGTGGTTCAGGTCGCGGTTCTCACTGAGGAAGTCGAGGAACTGCGGGAAGAAGGTCTCGTCGCCCAGAGACGACAGGGCCACGTTGCAGAAGACCCCGACCTTGCGGTCCTGACGCGCCAGCCGGCGCACGATCTGGGCGCAGCGGAACAGCAGCAGGTTGTCGATGGCGGGGACCAGACCCTCGCCCTCGGCGATCGACAGGTATTCGGCCGGCATCATGACGCGATCGGTGGCGTCGCGCAGGCGGGTGAAGCTCTCGTAGAAGATGGTCCGGCGCTGCGGCAGGCTGACCACCGGCTGGAGGTAGAGGTCGACGCGGTTCTCCGACAGGGCGTCGTGAACGGTCTTGAGCAGGATATTGCCCTGCTGGCGGCGGATGGCGTCGGGGCTGTCGGGCGCGACCATCGGGGTGACCGTCAGCCGCTCCTCGATGGATTCGCTCATTTGCTGGATCAGGCCTTCGAGGATGCGCACCTCGCCGGTCAGCTCCTCGGTATTGGTCAGGGCGCCGGCCTCGATGGCCTGGGCCAGTTCGGTCAGGGCGCCCTGGGTCGACTCCATCGCATCGGCCAGCAGGCGGTGGGCCTCACGGACCTGGGCGATTTCGGCGCGCAAGGCCTTGCGCTGGGCGCCGCCGGTGATGAACAGATGCATCGTCCCCAGAACGCCCAGGGTCCCGACGGTCGCCGCGAAGGCCGAGCCGCCGCCCAGACCCAGTCGCCACAGGAAGGCGCCCACCGTCATCGCCAGGAAGACGTAGCCGAAGAACAGGAAGGCGGTCGTCAGTGCGCGCATCGGCTGCCAGACTGGGGAGCCTCGCGTGATCAGACGAGGTTCCGGGTGGAATCGCCCGAGTATCAGGGTATCAGGACGGATCGGCTAGAGCGTCGCGGAAAGAAACCCGCGATGAAGCCTGGAAACGCCAACGGAAACTCAAGGGGATACGCGATGGAACTGTTCGATCTGACCGGCAAGGTCGCGATCATCACCGGCTCGTCCAAGGGAATCGGCAAGGCCATCGCCGAGCGGCTGGCCGAGCACGGGGCCAAGGTGGTCATCTCCTCGCGCAAGGCGGGGCCCTGCGATGAGGTCGCCGAGGCGATCAACGGCAAGTACGGGGAGGGCACGGCCATCGCCGTCCCGGCCAATATCGCCTCCAAGGAGGACCTGCAGCGGCTGGTCGACGAGACCAACTCAGCCTTCGGCAAGGTCGACATCCTGGTTTGTAACGCCGCGTCGAACCCCTACGCCGGGCCGATGGCGGGCATCGCCGACGAGCAGTTCGAGAAGATCTTCCACAACAACGTCCTGGCCAACCACTGGCTGGTCCAGATGGTCGCGCCCCAGATGCTGGAGCGGAAGGACGGCGCGATCCTGATCATCTCCTCGATCGGCGGGCTTCGCGGCAACGCCCTGATCGGCGCCTATAACGTGTCCAAGGCCGCCGACATGCAGCTGGTCCGCAACCTGGCGGTCGAGTTCGGACCGTCGAACGTGCGGGTCAACTGCATCGCCCCGGGCCTGGTCCAGACCGACTTCGCCAAATACCTGTGGGAGAACCCCGAGATCCTCGAAAAGACCGTCGAGCCCAATCCGCTGAAGCGGATCGGCCAGCCGGACGAGATCGCCGGCACCGCCGTCTATCTCTGCTCCCCGGCGGCGGCCTATGTGACGGGCCAGACCCTGGTCGTGGACGGCGGACTGACGATTGCCTGGTGAAGACCACAAGATTCCGCTGGGGCAAGACATTGTCTGGCGGATCGAGGCCGTGGCGTTCGCGGCCCTCTTCGCCCTGCTCAGGGCGTTGGGGGTCGAGCGCGCCTCGGACTTCGGCGGCTGGCTGCTGCGGACGCTCGGTCCGCTGGTCGGCACCCACAAGATCGTCCGGCGCAATCTGAAGATCGCCTTCCCCGACATGCCTGCCGCCGAGCGCGACCGGCTGGCGGTCGAGCAATGGGACCGGACGGGCCGGACCTTCGCCGAGCTGGCGGTCATGGACAAGCTGACGCCCGAGGGCGGCCGGGTCGAGGTCGTGGGCATCGAGCGGCTGCACGCCGTGCGCGACAGCGGCAAGCCCGTGGTCCTGATCTCGGGCCATCTGGCCAATTTCGAGGTCATGGCGGCGGTGATCATGTCGGCCGGCGTGCCGTGTCAGGTCACCTATCGCGCCGCCAACAACCCCTATGTCGACGCCCTGATCCGCCAGAGCCGCGAGCGCTACGGCATCCGCCTGTTCGCGCCCAAGGGCGACGGCACGCGCGAGCTGATGGTCGGGATGAAGCGCGGCGACTCGATCGCCCTGCTGGTCGACCAGAAATACAATCAGGGGCCCGAGGTCCGGTTCTTCGATGAGCCGGTCAACGCCTCGCCGGGCGCCGCGCGTCTGGCCCTGAAGTTCGGCACGGTGATGCAGCCCCTGTCGGTGGTGCGCCTGCCGGGCGTGCGCTTCCGCGTCACCGCCCATGAGCCGATCGATGTTCCGGACACGGGCGACAAGACCGGCGATGTCCTGCGCGGCATCCAGGCCGGCAACAGCTTCGTCGAGGACCGGGTGCGCGAAGTCCCGGAGGACTGGTTCTGGGTCCACAAGCGCTGGCCCGACAGCGTCTATGCGGCGCTGGGTCCGCTCGACGCCTGACCGACCTGGGCCTGAGACCTATTTGGCGTCGCTGATCCGGCGGAAGGGACCCTGATAGCCCGCGGCATTGGCGCGTCGGCGATCCGGCCCGAAATAGCCCTCGGTCTTCACGAACGGACGCGGGCGGATGATGACCGCCTGGATGCGGTCGAAGATGGCCTTGGCGGTGATCGGCTTGACCACGAATTCGGTCACTCCGGCGTCGCGCGCCTCCATCACCCGCGCCCGCTCGGAATGGCCGGTCATCATGATGATCGGCAGATAGGGGTTGGGACTGTCCGGGCTGTTGCGGACCAGACGCGTGAACTCCACCCCGTCCAGCGGGAACATGTTGAAGTCGACGATGGCGATATCGGCCGGGTGCTCGCGCAGGGCCTCGAGCGCGGCGGCGCCGTCCGCCACCTCGCGAATCTTGCGGATGCCCGCCGATTGCAGGATCGCCGAGGCGATGGTGCGCATGGGTGCATTATCGTCGACCAGCAGGACGCTGAGCGAATGAAGAGACGACATGAATTGATCTGACCGTAGCGCCGAATCCGGCGCGCCCGGTTGTATGTTAGGCGCCTAAACGGCCACGGTCCATAAAGGCCGAAGTTTCAACCGGATTCCAGTCAAGCTTCTCAACCTGAAGTAGTTGGCGCCGCTGCGCCCACCATCAGGGACGGGTCCAGATTGCGGTCCCGCCATTTCATCCGCCAGCACAGGTGCGGACCGGTGGCGCGGCCCTCCATGCCGACCCGGCCGATCTCCTGACCCCGCGCCAGCCTCTGGCCCACGGCGACGTCGATCTGCGACTGGTGCAGGTAGCAGCTGACCAGACCCTGGCCGTGGTCGATCAGGACGAGGCCGCCCTCGAAATGCATGCCCGAACGGCTGAAGGCCACGACGCCGTCGGCGGGCGCGCGGATCGGCGTGCCTTGCGGCGCCGCCAAGTCGATACCGTAGTGGGGGCGGGCCGGGGTGCCGTTCAGGATCCGCTGCGCGCCCCACAGGCTTGAAATCCGGTAGGTTTCCAGCGGCCAGATGAAGCCGTCCCGGAAGTCGTCGGTGTCGGCCTTGCTGGCGAAGCCGACGGCCTTGAGCGCGGCCTCTTCCTTGATCCGCTCCAGCAGGGCCGGGTCTGTCGGCTCGACCGTCGCGGGCGGCAGGCCGTCGATGCGGCTCTCCGGAAAGGTCCCGGGGGCGATGTCCAGGGTGCGGCTCAGGCTGGTCAGGGCCGAGCGCGCCTCGATCGTCGTCGAGGGGCCGGCGTCGCGGTCGAAGCCGACCACGAACAATCCGTGCTCCGACGCCGCCGTCAGGGGCTCGCCGTCGACGTGGATGGCGGCGCGCGGCCAGGTGCGGCCGAAGGCGAAGCCGCCCTGTCGCCACTGGCCGTTCAACGTCAGGCTGGGCTCGTCGGCGAAGGCCGGCGGGGCTGCGGACGCCAGCAGGGCTGACCCGGCGCCGACGATCAGACCCCGACGGCTGGGGATCACTTCGCGGGGACCATGCGGGTCAGGGCCTCGGCCGGGCTGGCGTAGGGCTCCTGCCGTTCCGCCGACCAGTAGCGCAGCGCCTCCAGCGGGATGGTCTTGCCCGACACCGCGCAGACCACATAGGGCCCGGGCTTGAGCACGGCGAACTCGCCGTCGCCGTAGTGCAGGGTGGCCGGGCCGGTGGAGGGATCGATGGCGTTCATGAGCGGAAGATAGCGCGGGTCTCGGGACGGCGCCATCAACAGTGCGTCACTGGGAGCCAATGATCCTCCCCCATCGGGGGAGGGGGACCGCGAAGCGGTGGAGGGGGCCAGCCCCACGCGCCGCATCTGGATCAGCCCCCTCCGTCTCCTCGCAAGAGCTCGGAGCCACCTCCCCCAAGGGGGGAGGATCAGGATGGAAGCCGACGCTGGATGATCAGCTGTGCTTTGCCCTGTACAGCGCCTCGATGGCGATCAGCCGGGCCTACAAGCCGCTGCTGGATGCGCTGGGGATCACCTATCCGCAGTATCTGGTGCTGAATGCGCTGTGGGAATCCGACGGTCGGACGGTGGGGGAGATCGCCGGGCGGCTGGGGCTGGATTCCAGCAATGTCACGCCTCTGGTCAAGCGGATGGAACGGCTGGGTCTGCTGTCGCGGCGGCGCAATCCCGAGGACGAGCGGCAGGTGGTGGTCAGCCTGAGTGATGAGGGCCGGGCGCTGCAGGAGCGCAGCGCCTGTCTGGGGCAGAGGCTGTTCGAGGCGGCCGGGATGGGGGTTGCGCAGCTGGTGCAGCTGAACCGCGACGTCCAGGGATTCCGCGATGCGGTGGCGGGGTGGAGTCCCGACCGTTCAGACTGACCGCCGTCATCGCCGGGGTAGACCGGGGCGCCGATCCCGGCCTGACCGATGCGGGCCGATGGCGTTCGGTCGGAGGGCGTTGAAACGACCTGACATTGTGGGGGTGCATAACTCCGTACCCGGAATGCGCGTCGCCTAAAGCGCGCTCAAGGCCAGAATTCGCGATTTTCCGCGAGGCCAAATCCCGCTTCGCGTGTATCGTGAACCGCCATAATTCGTGGCTGGGTTTTATTCAGGGCGGGTACTGATGAATTGGAAAATGGTGTTGGCGGCCATGCTGATCGGAGGGTCGGCGGTGTTCGGAGCCCCTGCGGCCAGGGCAGATACGATCCAGGACTATCTGGTGCAGCAGGTCTGCACGGATGCGACGACGGGCGCGGTGACGACGGAGGATCCGGTGACCTGTCCGGGGCGGGCCCGAAAGCTGCTGCCGGGCGAGCCCCTGCCCTACCATAAGTGGGACCAGCCGGTGCAGGACATCCTGGGCCAGATCAGCGATTCCTACCCGGTCGCCGACATCTATGGGCGCACCCGCGTCGTCTCCAACTTCTTCTTCACCCGGGCCGGCAATGTGCCCTATTTCGCGCCCGGAAATCCGACGGACGGCTTCTCGGCCTACGACATGATGAGCACGGACGGCTATCACGCCTCGATCGCCGGGACCTATGATCAGGGCGGCGGCTGGCAGCCGTTCTGGCGCAACGGTCAGTGCGACCTGTCGGATTCGTGGATCCTGGCGCCCAAGGGGCTGACGGTTCCGTTCGGCCAGGGTCAGGCCTCGACGACCCTGACGGCGTCCTTCCCCCAGTGCCCGACGGTCGACCGGACCAGCACCTCGCTGACCCGGTGGAACAACTATGCCAACTATCTCTACCAGAGCGGCAAGCAGCTCGACACGATCAAGGTCTGGCACTTCAGCCAGAACAGCACCAACTCGGACGCCATCGAGGTGTTCATGTTCACCAAGGAATACGGCAAGACCAAATGGGAGGCCTGGCAGTCGTCGGCCAAGGTCAGCGGCCCGAATCCGGTCGCGGTCCAGCGCTGCGGCGTCGGCACCAATAACGGCGCGGTTCACTTCGGCAACACCGACTACTACCTGGTCGATTGCCACGACTGGACCTATATTTTCCCGGCCGAAAACAACAGCTGGGATCCGGCCCAATTCCACATCGACCCGCTCTATACGAGCATCAACATGCTCTCGAACACGCACATGCAGTGCAAGAACTCGAGCGGCCAGACCCGGACCTGCGGCGTGTCGGGCAGCCAGTGCCGGACGATCGCGCCCTGGAACCGGATCGGCGATCTGAACTGGGCCTACAACCAGAACCCGCAGGCGCCGCGCGAGAGCTCGAACTGCTCGCTGTTCTTCTCCATCCCGTCGACGGCCGTCGGCCAGTCCATCTACCAGGACACCGATGCGTCCAGCACGCCCTATAGTGAGTTCACCTTCGGCGCCGCGCTTCGGGCCCCCGAGTCAGCGGGGCCGACCTATCCGCTGGCGCTCGTCGTCCACCAGCTGGACGGCTCGGGCGGCGTGATCTCGTCCGCCGTCGTCAACGTCGCCGCCGAGAAGGCCTACAAATTCTTCAAGGGCAGCTTCGTGCGGGACCCCGGAGCCCAGTATTTCCGCTTCGAGGTCTATGTGCAGGCGATGAACGTCAACTACGAGATCACCGACGCCTGGATCGCGCCGAAGGTCTGAGACGCGAAGATCGCATGGATCCGGGACACCCCCGGGTCCATGCGACGCGCCCCACGGATCTGGCCGGTGATCAGGCCGCCTCGGTCTCCGAGGCGCCGCCCGGCGCGTCCGTGAGCCCCGCCGCCGCCTCGGCCAGGGTCTCGGCCAGCCGGCGGACGTCGATGGGCTTGGGCAGGAGGCGGGTCATGCCGGCCTCGAGGCAGGCCTCGATGTGGTGCGACATGGCGTTGGCGGTCAGGGCGACGATGGGGGTCGGGTCCAGGGCGAGGCTGCGCTCGATGTCGCGGATCGTGCGGGCGGCGGTGAAGCCGTCCATGACCGGCATCTGGACGTCCATCAGGATCAGGTGCCAGGCGCCGCCCTCGGCGGGACCGGCGCGCCAGGCCTCGACGGCGGCCTGACCGTCCTCGACGATGGTCACCTCGACGCCGAGCTGGCCGAGCAGGGTCCGCAGCACCAGACGGTTGGTGGCGTTGTCCTCGGCGGCGAGGACGCGCAGGGCCGGGAGCGGGGCGTCGGCGGTATCTTGCGCCTCGTCGGCGGGGGTTTCGGCCTCGCCGATGAAAGGCAGGGGCAGGACCACGGCGAAGCGGGAGCCGGCGCCCGGGCGGCTGGCCACGGAGACGTCGCCGCCCATGCGTCGGGCCAGTTCGCGAACGATCGACAGGCCCAGACCCGTGCCGCCGAAACGGCGGGTGGTCGAGCTGTCGGCCTGGGCGAAGGGGGTGAAGATGCGGTTCAGGACCTCGTCGTCCATGCCCTGACCGGTGTCGATGACCTCGAGGGTCAGGCTCTCGCCGGCGCGGCGGGCCTTGAGGGTGACGCCGCCCTGGGCCGTGAATTTCAGGGCGTTGGAGACGAGGTTGGACAGGATCTGGCGCAGGCGGGTCGGGTCGCCCTCATAGACGCCGGCGGCCGAGCCGAGGTCGACGTCCAGCTTCAGGCCGCGGTCGCCGGCGGTGGCGGCGAAGGTCTGGGAGAGGCTGTTGAGCAGGCGGCCGAGGTCGAAGGGCACGACCTCCAGATCCAGCTTGCCCGCCTCGACCTTGGAGAGATCGAGAATGTCGTTGAGGATGGCCAGCAGGGCTTCGCCGGACTCCGAGATGATCTCCAGCCGGGCGCGTTGGGCTTCGGGCAGGGCGTCGGCGGCCATGGCCTGGGCCATGCCGAGAATGCCGTTCATCGGGGTGCGGATCTCGTGGCTCATGACCGCGAGGAACTGGGACTTGGCCTGGCTGGCGGCTTCGGCCTGTTGCGACAGGAGGCGGGCCTCGGTGACGTCCCAGTTGGCGCCGATGAGGCGTTCCGGCGCGCCGTCGGCGGCACGGTGGACCCGGCCCAGCACCTTGATGATGCGGATGTCGCCGTCGAGGCGGCGGATGCGGAACTCGGTGTCGATGACGTCGGTGACCAGGGCGTTCTGGATCGCGGCTTCCAGCGGGCCGACGTCGTCCTCGTGCAGGTTGCGGGCGAAGAAGGCGAAGTCGAGTTCGCCGGAGGGCGGGGCGACGCGGTAGAGGGCGAACATCTCCGGCGACCAGCTCAGGGCGTTGGTGACCAGATCCCATTCGAAGATGCCGATCTCGGCGGCCTTGACGGCGAGGTTGGCGCGCTCGGCGAGGCGCAGCCGCTCGGCGTCGGCGGCCTTTCGCGCGCCGATGTCCTGGACGTGGGAGATGAAGAAGAGGGGGGCGCCGTCGTCATCGCGCACGAGGCCGACGCTGAGCTGGGCCCAGACCACGCCGCCGTCCTTGCGGATATAGCGCTTTTCCATCTGGTAGGAGGGGATGTCGCCGGCGACGAGGGATTCCAGCAGGCTGAGGTCGCTGTGGAGGTCCTCAGGGTGGGTCACGTCCTGGAAGGTCAGGCCGAACAGCTCTTCGGCGGTATAGCCGAGGAAGGCGCGCAGGGCGGCGTTGATGCGCAGCCAGCCGCCGTCGAGGCCGACCAGGGCGGTGCCGACCGCCGAATGCTCCATGGCGCGCCACAGATAGCCGGGCTTAAGCGCCGGCAAGGCGGTGGGTTCGGTGGCCATGGTGGTTTCCATGAACACCCTTGTATTCCCGAAAGGTTTTACCAGCGGTGAACCGAAACCGCTCCGGTGACGCTTTCACGCCGCCGGAGCGATTTTTTGTACGGCATCAGACCGAGGCGGCGACGGAGCGGATGGCCCCGTTGGCGATGGTCAGTTTGGCGAAGGTCCAGCCGGAGCCGGAGGCCTCGATCTCGTCGACGGAGGCGCGGACGCCTTCGACGACGGCCTGACGCGAACCGATCCATTTCTCGACGGCATCTTCTGCGGCCTGTTCCGAGGCGCCGACCGAGGCGTCGGAAGCCTTGGCGACGGCGCGGGTCAGGGCGACCTGTTCGCTCATCAGGTCCTCGATCAGGCGACGCACGGCCAGACGGTCGAAATGATCGCCCGACTGGATGCCGCCGGCGGCCGCGCGCAGGCGGTCGAAGTCGAAGGCGGCGCCGACCTGGTGATAGAGGCGCGCCATGGCCGGTTCGGACCAGCCGGCTTCCTTCGCCAGATCGCCGATGTCGGCGGTGGCGACCAGCGGACGCAGCATGGCGATGGTCTTCGCCAGATCCTCGCCCACGCCCATGGCCGCGAATTTCTGCAGCCGCTTGTCGAGCAGACCCTGTTCGAAGCGGGACAGGACGCCGCCGCCTTCCTGACGCAGGGCGTCGGCGGCGGGACGGTAGGCGGCGATCAGGCTGTCGACGGTGACGCCCTCTCGGCCGGCCCGCTTGGCCAGCCAGAAGGTCTGGCGGCGCAGGACGGTGGAGATTTCCGTGTACAGCGCCGTCTGGGTCTCGGCCGGGATATTGAGGTCCAGACCGTTGACGGCGGCCCAGGCCTCGTCGAGGCGGAAGACGCGACGGGCGGCCTCGAAGGCGATGACCAGGGCCGTGGTGTCGACCTCGGCCGAGGCCTTCAGACGGTCCGGGAAGGTCGGGCCCGTCATATTGACGATCTCGTTGCAGAGCACGGTGGCGACGATCTCGCGGCGCAGCCGGTGACCCTTCATCTGGTCCTCGTATTTCGCCAGCGGGGCCGGGAAGTAGCGGACCAGGGTCTCCTCGAAGAAGGGGTCCTCGGGGGCCGAGGAGGCCACGATCTCGTCGGCCAGCTCCAGCTTGGAATAGGCCATCAGAACGGCGAGCTCGGGCCGGGTCAGGGGCGTGCCCGAGGCCTTCATCTCATTGACGCGCAGGTCGTTGGGCAGGCCCTCGACCTTGCGGTCGAGTTTGCCGCGCGCCGTCAGGGCCTGCATGAAGCGCTGCTGGGCGTCGAGAGCGCCCGCGCCTTCGGCCTGTTGCAGGGTCAGGGCCAGGGTCTGGTCGTAGTTGTGGACCAGGACCTTGAGGCCGACCTCGTCGGTCATGGAGGCCAGCAGGGCGGTGCGCTGGTCCGCCGGCAGGACGCCGTTGGTGACCGCCGATCCGACCAGGATCTTGATGTTGACCTCATGGTCGGAGGTGTCGACCCCGGCCGAGTTGTCGATGGCGTCGGTGTTGGAGCGGCCGCCGTTGCGGCCGTATTCGATGCGGCCGGCCTGGGTGAAGCCGAGGTTGGCGCCCTCGCCGACCACCTTGACCCGCAGTTCGCCGGCGTCGATGCGCAGCGCATCGGTGCCCTTGTCGCCGACCTGGGCGTCGGTCTCGGTCGAGGCCTTCACATAGGTGCCGATGCCGCCGAGGTAGAGGAGTTCGGCGGGGGCCTTGAGGATGGCGCGCATCAGGGTGATGGGATCGACCGTGTCCTCGGCGATCTCCAGCAGGGCCTTGATCTGGGGCGTCAGCTGGATCGACTTGGCGCCGCGCGAGAAGACGCCGCCGCCTTCGGAAATCTTCGCCTTGTCATAGTCCTGCCAGGACGAGCGCGGCAGCTGGAACAGGCGGTTGCGCTCTTCCCACGACGAGGCCGGATCGGGCGTCGGGTCGATGAAGATGTCGCGGTGGTCGAAGGCGGCGACCAGTTTCGTGGCCCTGGACAGCAGCATGCCGTTGCCGAAGACGTCCCCGGACATGTCGCCCACGCCGACGGCGGTGAAGGGCTCGGACTGGATGTCCTTGCCGATCTCGCGGAAGTGGCGCTTGACCGCCTCCCAGGCGCCGCGGGCGGTGATGCCCATGGCCTTGTGGTCGTAGCCGATCGAACCGCCCGAGGCGAAGGCGTCGCCCAGCCAGAAGCCGAAGTCGGCCGAGACGCCGTTGGCGATGTCGGAGAAGGTCGCCGTGCCCTTGTCGGCGGCGACGACCAGATAGGGGTCATCCCCCTCGAAGGCGACGACATTGGCCGGGCGCACCACCGCGCCGTCGGCGGCGATGTTGTCGGTGATGTCGAGCAGACCCGAGAGGAAGGTCTTGTAGGCGCGGATGGCCTCGGCCTGCTGGGCGTCGCGGTCGCCGCCCGCCCGGACGATGCCGGACAGGTTCTTCGGGAAGAAGCCGCCCTTGGAGCCGACGGGGACGATGACGGCGTTCTTGACCTGCTGGGCCTTCACCAGACCCAGAACCTCGGTGCGGAAGTCATCTCTACGGTCCGACCAGCGCAGGCCGCCGCGCGCCACCGGGCCGAAGCGCAGGTGGACGCCCTCGATGTGCGGGGCCCAGACGAAGATCTCGCGATAGGGCTTGGGCAGGGGCAGGTCATCGAGTTCGCGCGAGGCGATCTTGATCGAGATGTGCGGCTTGGGCGAACCCTCGGCCGTGGTCTGGTAGAAGTTGGTGCGCTTGATCGCGCCGACCAGCAGGGCGAGGCGACGCAGGGCGCGGTCGTGGTCGAGGCTCTTCACGTCCTGCAGCAGGGCGGTGATCTTGTCCGACAGTTCGGTGCAGTTCGCGGCGCGCTCATCGGCGGTTCCGCCCAGCGCGGGATCGAACTTGCAGTGGAACAGGGAGACGATGGCGCGGGCCACGTCGGGATAGAGGGTCAGGGCCTCTTCCTGCACGGCCTGCGACGGGTCGAGGCCGGTCTGCTGGCGATAGCGGGCGAGGGTGCGGACCAGCGCCGCCTGACGCCAGTCGACGCCCAGCTCCATGACCAGACGGTTGAAGCCGTCGCTCTCGGTCAGGCCGGTCCAGACGGCGGTGAAGGCGGTCTCGAACGGGGCCTTGATGTCGGCGAAGGACAGGGCCGCGCCGCGCGGGTCTTCCAGCAGGAATTCGTGGACGTGGATTTCGGTATCGCCGACGGGGCGAATGGCGTGACCGAACTCTTCCAGCGTCTTCAGGCCCATGTCGGCCAGGACCGGCAGGACGTCGGACAGGGGCACGGCGGCGCCGCGGTGATAGAGTTTGAAGCGGAACTGAAGCTCGGTGTCGCCCGTGGCGCGGAAGGCGCGCACGGCGACGGGCTCACCGGAGCCGACCGCTCCGGTCGCGTTCAGCCGGTCGATCTCCTGCAGGTCGGCGACGGCCTCGGCGGCGTCATAGCGGTCGCGGTAGCCGGCCCCGAAGGCCTCGGCCCATTTGGCCGACAGGGCGCCGATCTGGGCCTCGTCGATCTCGGCGTCGCGGGCGGCGCTCTCGAAACGGTCGATCCAGCTGCGGCCGGCCTCGGCGACGGCGGCTTCCAGGGCGACCGGGTCGGGCGTCGGGTGATCGCCCGGGGTCACGCCGATGATGTAGTGGATGCGCACCAGAGGCGCGTCCGACAGCTGGGGATACCAGGCCGACAGGCGGCCGCCCCAGGCGGCGGCGAGGATGCGGGCGATGCGCTCGCGCACCGTCGAATCGAAGCGCTCGCGCGGGATGAAGGCCAGCACCGAGATGAAGCGGTCGAACGGGTCCTGACGCGTGAAGGTCTTGATGCGCGGGCGGTCGTAGAGGTGGAGGATGCCCAGCGAGATGTTGAGCAGCTCGTCCTCGGAGATCTGGAAGAGCTCGTCGCGCGGATAGTTCTCGAGGATGTTCTTGAGGCGCTTCTCGTTGTGGCTGCCCGGGGCCTTGCCGGCGCGGGCGAGGGCGCCGGCGACCTTGGCGCGGATCAGGGGCACCTGCGACGCGGCGCTGTCATAGGCCTCGGCGGTGAACAGGCCGACGTAGCGGGTCTCGCCCGAGGGGCGGCCGTCGGCGCCGTAACGCTTGACGCCGATGTAGTCCATGTAGGCGCGGCGGTGGACGCGGCTGCGGATATTGGCCTTGGCCACGGTGACCGGGTCCGACAGGTCCATCTGGCGCTTCATCTGGGCGGTCAGGATGGCGGGCTCGGAGGTGCGGCGCAGAACGGTGCGCGACGGATCGCGCAGGACCCCGACCCCGGCCGAGACCTGGCCCAGAGGCTCCTCATGGGCATAGCCGCCGTCGGCGGTGCGCGGATAGTCGTAGTCGCGGGCGCCGAGGAAGACGAAGTGGTCGGCGTTGAGCCAGCGCAGGAACTCCAGGGTCTCGGCGACGACGGTCGGGTCGACGGTGCCGGGGCAGGCCTCCAGATGGGCGACCGAACGCTCCATCAACTCGTGCATGGCGCCGTGGTCGGCGACGGCGGCCTGAACGTCGGCGAGGGTCTCGGTCAGGGCCGTGGACAGGGCCTCGCGGCGTTCGGCGGGCAGGGGGTCGATGACCACGACGATCATCGATTCGCGGTCCGAGCCGGCGGTGCGGGCGCCGGCGGCGTCGCGGCCGAGGGTCACGACCGGGTGGAAGAGGGCGCGGACCGAAACCCCGGCGTCGGCCAGCTCGCCCATGACGCTGTCGACGAGGAAGGGGCGGTCGTCCTGGACGATGGCGATGACGTCATAGCCGGTGGCCGAACCGTCGGCGGCGGCGAGCGACTGGACCGAGACGCGGGCGGCCTCACCCGTCTTGCGCGCATCGGCCGAGGTCCAGACCCGGGCGAGAAGGGCGGCCAGATCGGCGCCGCCCAGCTCGGGCGTCTCGTCGTCGGCATAGTCCTCGTGAGCCTGGGACAGATAGGAGGACTGCAGCGCGCCGCTCCCCCCTCCGGCCCTGGCGAACGCCTCTTCGAGCGCCTCCAGGGAAATCGCCTGAGGGACGGAGCGAAGGTCGCCGGACATGGGCAGGGTCTCATTCGGCGCGGCCGGAGCCGCAAGGGGGTCAACGACACGATAGGCCGTTGAAGCTTCGGATCAATGAATGGCTGATTAGGCCCGACCGGCGCCCTCTGGAAGCCGGAAACGACACGGCCGGACCCGCTTTCGCAGGCCCGGCCATGGTTATCACCGATAAGTCTGTCCGAACCGGGACAAACCTCCGACAGGATCAGAAGCGGTAGCTCATTCCGATGTTGAAGGCGTGCAGGCCGAACTTGGAGTTGGAGCGGATCATGTCCGTGCCGGTGGTGTTGGGGGCCAGGACGAAGGGGTTGGTCGCCGGGGCGGAGCCTTGCGTCACGCGGATGACGTGGTCGCCGGCGTCGAGCGAGCTGTAGAGATATTCGCCGGTGACGCTGAGGTTGGGCGTCAGGGAATATTCGACGCCGCCGCCCAGCTGGTAGCCGTCGGCGCGGTCGTCATCGACGCGGGCGGTGAAGGTGTTGGCGCCGTTGGTGGTGAAGAAGCGGTTCTCCACCTCGGCCGTGGCGGCGCCGCCGGTCGCATAGATCAGGGCCGGGCCGTAGGCGTAGCCGACGCGGGCGCGGATGGCGGCGAGGTTGTTGAGGGTGCGGGTGAAGACATAGGCGGCCGGGGTGGTGGAGAAGCCGGTGACGCTGTCTTCCTGATTGCCGGCGCTGTAGTCGCCGACCACGCCGACGACGAAGCTGCCCATCTGGTAGTCGTAGCCGGCGCGGACGCCGCCCTGCGTGCCCGGCGCGTCCTTGTCGCAGCCGCCCGCGGCGGCGTTGGAGTTGGCCGCGCCGCCGCAATAGCCGGGCGAAAAGGCGTCGGCTCCGGCGGGCGAGGCGAGGGTGACGGTGTCGCCGTAGTTCCCATCCAGATTGCGGTCGAAGCGCAGTCGCTCGTCGCCCTGGCCGTTCTGCTGGGTGAAGCCGCCGAAGACGCCGACATAGGGGCCGGTCCAGCTGTCGGGACCGGACTGGCCGAACAGGGTCTGGGCCGACGCCGGGGCGGCGAAGAGGGCGAGGGTCGAGGCGGTCGCGAGAAGGGCGAGGGTGCGTGTCATCGGGAAGATCCTGTCCGTGTGCTGAGCGTTTGCCCCCGAGGGTCACGGGCGGCGTCGCGGGTCCTAACGGAACAGGTACGAAGCGGGATGCAGGCTGGCCGAGGCCTGCGCCAATGCGCCGCAGGTCGCGGAACGTCAGTTTTTAGTTTTGAAAAACAACGATCTGGATGGAACTAAAAGACAAGGCCGCCGGACGGGGGGTCCGACGGCCTGCTTTGGGGATCGGCGCTGGAGGGGGAAGGGCGCCGTCCCGGTTCGACGCGAACCCCGGAGGGGGGAGGGGAGGCCCGCGTCGTCTGAGACCCAGATAGGAAGGCGTCAGCAGGGGTTCAAGGGGCGGGGGCTAGGCTGTCTCCTGCGGCGGCTTGACGCGCTTTCGGCTGGCCCGGGTCCTGGCGGCCGTGGCCTGTTTCTCGGCCTCGTCGGCATAGGGGGCGCCGTCGCCGGACAGGAGGACGGCCATCCACATCGAGCCCTTGAACTCGGCCAGGATGGCCATGGCCATGACCGCGAGCGGGGTGGACAGGAACATGCCGACCACGCCCCACATCTTGCCGAACAGGGCCAGGGACAACAGGACGGCGACCGGGTCGATGTTCTGGTTGTCGCCCTGCATGCGCGGCTGGATCATATTGCCGACGATGAAGAGGATGATCTGGAGCCCGACCAGCAGGATGATGGCCGGCCAGTAGCTCTGGAATTGGACAAGGGCGAACAGGGGCGGGGCCAGACCGCCAACGGCGCCGCCCAGCACCGGGATGAAACCCACGATGAAGATGACGAAGGTCCAGAACTCCGCGTTCTGGAGGCCGACGACCTTCATCAGGATCCAGGCGAAGACGCAGATGATCGCGCCGGTCACCGACTGGACCCAGATATAGCCCTCGACCCCGCCGCGCACGCGCTGGAAGACCTCCATGGCCTCGGCGCGCTGGAGCTTCTCGGGGAACATGGCGACGAGCTTCCTGCGGAAGCCGCCCTGCGACGCCAGCAGGAAGCCGAGATAGACGAGGACGAAGAAGGCGCCGGAGAGGACGCCCTGGGCCTGAAGCGCCACGGTGGTCAGATAGCCCCGGATATCGATGCCGGTGATCAGGACTTGCAGCGTCGGCGGATGCTGAATGCCCAGCAGGGCCGAGCCGTCGCGCAGGATCTGGTCGATGCGCGGCCCGATATTGGTCGCCACGCCCGAGGCCTCGCCGAAGAATCCGGAAGCGCCGTAGATGATGATGGCGATGGAGCCCGCGAAGAGCAGGACCACCACGATCAGGGCCGCGATCCCGGCCCAGCGGTGCGGCAGGGGCGTCTTGTCCTCGATCGAGCGCTTCACCCCGTCGATGACGATCATCAGGAAGATGGCCATGGCCAGGGGCGTCAGGATGTCCGACAGCCAGACCAGGGCGGCGGCGGTGACCACCACGGCGATCAGGACCAGGGCGTTGCGGGCGACGACGGGGGTGGCGACGGTGACGGGCGGTTTCATCAGGCGACCTTCGGGGGCCGGGGAGGCGGCGTCAATCATGTTACAGTCCAACGCTTTTACGCCGTGAACGGCTGCGCTAATCCAGCAGCATCACTGGAGCCTTCGCGATGTCCGACCTGCCCGCAACCGGCCTGTTCATGGGCCAGTCCAACGACACGGGGGCAGGCGTGCCCGAGATCCTGTTGTGGCAGAGGGCCAACCGGCACGGGGTGATCGCGGGCGCCACGGGCACGGGCAAGACCGTGACCCTGCAGATCCTGGCGCAGGGCTTCTCCGACGCCGGGGTGCCGGTCTTCTGCGCCGATGTGAAGGGCGATCTCTCGGGCATCAGCCAGCCGGGCGCGCCGAGCGAGAAGCTGATCGCCCGGGCGACGGGGATGGGGCTGACGCTCAATCCGAAGGCGGCGCCGACGGTGTTCTGGGACCTGTACGGCCAGAAGGGGCATCCGGTGCGGGCGACGGTGTCCGAGATCGGGCCGCTCTTGATGGCGCGGATGATGGACCTGAACGACGTGCAGGAGGGGGTGCTGACCGTCGCCTTCCATGTGGCGGACAAGGAGGGGTTGCTGCTGCTGGACCTCGACGACCTGCGCTCCATGCTGACCTATGTGGCCGAGAACGCCGCGAAGATCGGCCGTGAGGTCGGCAATGTGGCCCCGGCTTCGATCGCTTCGATCCAGCGCGCCCTGCTGCAGCTGGAGCAGGACGGCGGCGACGCCTTCTTCGGCGAGCCGGCCCTGCGCCTGACCGACATGATCCGCACCAGTCTGGACGGCCGGGGTCAGGTCAATGTGCTGGATTCGACCCGGCTGATGAACAGTCCGAGGCTCTACGGCGCCTTCCTGCTGTGGCTGATGTCGGAGCTGTTCGAACAGCTGCCCGAGGTCGGGGATCCGGAGAAGCCGAAGATCGTCTTCTTCTTCGATGAGGCCCATCTGCTGTTCAAGGACGCGCCCAAGCCCCTGCTGGAGAAGGTCGAGCAGGTTGTGCGGCTGATCCGTTCCAAGGGGGTGGGGATCTATTTCATCACCCAGAACCCGGCCGACATTCCCGACAGCGTCCTGGCTCAGCTGGGCAACCGGGTGCAGCACGCGCTGCGCGCCTACACCCCCTCCGACCAGCGCGGTCTGAAGGCGGCGTCCGAGAGCTTCCGCGTCAACCCGGCCTTCGATACGGCCGAGGCCATTCAGGCGCTCGGCACCGGCGAGGCGCTGGTGTCGGTGCTGGACGAGAAGGGGGCGCCGACGATCACCGCCCGCACCCTGATCCGCCCGCCGGACAGCCGCCTCGGTCCCGCGACCGACGCCGAACGCGCCTCGGTCATGGCCGCCAGCCCCGTCGCCGGGGTGTATGACAAGGCGATCGACCGCGAGTCGGCCGAGGAGGTGCTGGCCGCCCGCCACGCCGCCGCCGATCAGGCCGCCGATGCGGAGGAAGCCGCGAAGGCCGAGGCGAAAGCTCAGGCCCAGGCCGACAAGGCGGCGGCTCGCGCCGCGCCGAGGGCTGCGCCTGCCCCGCGTGCTCCGGCCGCCCCGCGCCGTTCGACGCGTGAGACGCCGATCGAGGCCATGACCAAGTCGGTTTTGCGCACCGCCGGTTCGACCATCACCCGGGAGCTGCTGCGCGGGCTGCTGGGGAGTTTGAAGAAGCGGTAATCCCCACTCACACCGCAAACCATAACCCCATCATCCTCGGGCTTGTCCCGGGGACCCACGCGTCAGCGGGCGGAATGTTGATCGCGTTTGGTGACGCGTCAGCGTCGCCGTCTCCGTCCTGCGTTGTCGAACCATGGGTCCTCGGGACAAGCCCGAGGATGACGGAGTTTTTGCAATCTCCAGTATTTAAATTCACGCAAAGATAGCGCAACCTGCGCCGCATGAAGCGGGAACGGGTCTTCATCGCGGCGTACATCATGACCAATGCGCCGCGCGGCACCTTGTACGTAGGGGTGACCAGCAACCTGCATGCCCGTGTACGTCAGCATCGCGATGGCACGTTCGGCGGCTTTACCTCGGACCACGGGTTGATCCGGCTGGTCTGGTTCCAGCCGTTCGAGTTCATGACCTCGGCTATCCGCTGCGAGAAGCGGATCAAACACTATGTTCGCGACTGGAAGATCAATCTGATCGAGCGGGACAATCCGCATTGGGAGGATCTGGCGGCGAACTGGGACCGGCCGCCGGTGTGGAGGCATGGGCCGGAGGAGTGACCCACTTTCGCGTCCCCCAAACTCCGTCATCCTCGGGCTTGTCCCGAGGACCCAGATGTCAGCGGGCGGGATGGTGATCGCGTGTGGGGACGCGTCAGCGTTTACTGCTGCTGTCCTGCCTTGTTGAACCGTGGGTCCTCGGGACGAGCCCGAGGATGACGGTGTCTTTTAGTCCATCAACTGCTGCGCCAGATACACATAGTGCCGCGCCCAGCGGCGGGCGTTGGCGACGGGGTCGGCGTCGTTGGAGTGACCGCCGGAGGTCTCTTCGTAATAGAGGTGGTCGTAGCCCATGTCGCCGAGACGGGCGGCGAATTTGCGCGCATGGCCCGGGTGGACGCGGTCGTCGCGGGTGTTGGTCGTGATGTAGACGCGCGGGTAGTCCGCGCCTCTGCGCAGGTTCTGATAGCCGGAATAGCGGGCGATGAAGGCGGCGTCGCCGGGGACGCGCGGGTCGCCGTATTCGCCGATCCAGGAGGCGCCGGCGGGCAGCTCCCAGTAGCGCAGCATGTCGATCAGCGGGCTTTCGATGACCGCCGCGTTGAACAGCTCCGGATGCTGGGTGAGCGAGACCGAGGTCAGGACTCCGCCGTTTGAACGGCCGTAGATGCCGAGGCGGCGCGGCGAGGTGATCTTGCGCTCCTCCAGATCGCGGGCCACGGCGGCGAAGTCGTCGAAGGCCAGCTGGCGATGCTCGCGCAGGACCGCCTCATGCCAGGCCGGACCGAACTCGCCCCCGCCCCGGATGTTGGCGATGACGAAGGCGCCGCCGTTCTCGAGCCACAGCTTGCCCATCTCGGGCTTGTAGGCGGGCGGATAGGCGACGGAGAAGCCGCCGTAGCCGAACATGATCGTCGGGGTCGATCCGTCCATGGGCGCGTCCTTGGGACGAACCACGAAATAGGGGATCTTCGTCCCGTCCGAGGAGGTGGCCTCGAACTGTTCGACGACATCCTTCGAGGCGTCGAAGCGGGCCGGGGCCGAGCGGATGACGTTGGCCGTCGACTGGTTCAGGTCGGCGATGGCCAGGGTCGGCGGGGTCAGGAAGCCTTCGAACGTATAGAAGATCCGGCCCGACTTGCGGTCGAAGGAGCCCAGGTGGACGGCGGCGTTCTCGGCGGCCGGCAGGACGGTCCGGGTCCAGGGTTGGTTGCCGTTGTTGTTGAACGAGACGACGTGGCCGGTGACGTTGTCATAGACGGTGGCGACGATCTTCTCGTCCAGCACCGCCACGTCCTCGATGGATTGGCGCGGGGTGGGGACCAGGACGATGTCGGCCTCGGTCGACATGAAGATATTGCCGTCGGTCGGCGGGCGCAGGACGTTCAGGCTGACGGCCAGCAGCGAGCCGGCGGTGCGGGCGTTGCCACGCCGGGTCCAGTCCTGATCCGGGGTGAAGACCAGACGGTTGTCGATCATCCCGTGGATGGAGACCTTTTCCGGCAGACCCAGCTTGATGGTCTTCGAGCCGTCCAGCAGCCAGGTCTCGGCGCGGAAGGTGTCGAGCGGGCGCGAGACGATAACGGCCTGAAGTTCGCCCGCCCCGTTGCGGAAGGCGCGCGGGCTGACGCCGTAGCCGCCGTCCGAGGCGGCGCCGCGGAAGACCTCGACGGCCTGATCGAGCGTCTGGCCCCGGCGCAGACCCTTGACGATGAAGGGATAGCCGCTCTCGGTCAGGGTGCCCGGACCGAAGTCGGTGGCGACCAGCAGCGTATCCTTGTCGAGCCATTCGATGCGGTGCTTGCCCTCGGGCAGGCTGAAACCGCCCTCGACGAAGGTTTTGGTCGTGGTGTCGAACTCGCGGACCACGACGGCGTCCTTGCCGCCGTCGGACAGGGAGATCAGGCAGCGGGTCTCGTCAGGCGGCATGCAGTCGGCGCCCTTCCAGACCCAGTCCCTGCCTTCGGCCTTCGACAGGGCGTCGATGTCGAGAAGCGTCTCCCACTCGGGCGTCGCCGAGCGGTAGGAGGCGAGCGTCGTACGCCGCCACAGGCCCTTGGGATTGGTCGCGTCCTGCCAGAAGTTGCCGATGCCGTCGCCGAGGAAGGAGGGCGCCGCGATCCGGTCGGTCGCCGACAGGATGTCGAAGGCTTGCTGGCGGAAGGGTTCGTAGCGGCGGTCCGAGGTCAGGGCCTTGAGGCTCTTCTCGTTCTCGGAGGCGACGAAGGCCATGGCTTCCGTGCCGTTGACCTCTTCCAGCGCCAGATGCTCGTCGGCGGCGCGGACCCCGGCCGGGGAGAGGTCGCGCGGCATGTGGGGCGGCGCAGACTGGGCGAGGGCGGTGGTGGCCATCAGGCTCATCGCGAGGGTCAGCAGGACAGGACGCATTTTAAACTCCGCTCATCCCCGCGAAGGCGGGGCCCCAGATCCTCGGGCAGGATCGACGACATCGACCCTGCCCGACAGTGACTTACTGCTGCGCCGGCTGATCCATCAGGCGGCGCGTCAGATAGGTGTATTCCAGCGCGATCCGGCGGGCGGTTTCCAGCAGATTCGCTCCGGCCGCGTGGCCGCCGTCGGTGTTTTCGTAGAAGAGGACCGGATAGCCGAGCTCTTCCAGACGCGCCGCCGCCTTGCGGGCGTGGCCCGGGTGGACGCGGTCGTCCTTGGTCGAGGTGTGGATGAAGACCTCGGGGTAGGGCATGCCGGCGCGCAGGTTCTGGTAGGGCGAATAGGCCTGGATCCAGGCGCGCTCTTCCGGAATGTCCGGATTGCCGTACTCGCCCTGCCACGAGGCGCCGGCCAGCAGTTTGTTGAAGCGCAGCATGTCGAACAGGGGCACCTGGATGACGGCGGCGTTGATCAGGTCGGGACGCTGGGTCAGCATGGCGCCCATGAACAGGCCGCCCTGCGAGCCGCCCATGATGCCGAGCTTCGGCTGGGAGGTGATGTGGCGGGCCTCGAGGTCGAGGGCCACGGCCTGGAAGTCCTCATGGGCCTTGTGGCGGTTCTCCTGCAGGGCCGCGTCATGCCATTTGGGGCCGAACTCGCCGCCGCCGCGCGTATTGGCCACGACATAGACGCCGCCGCGCTCGAGCCACAGCTTGCCGACCGTCGCCGAATAGCCGGGGAGGAGCGAGCTTTCGAAGCCGCCGTAGCCGTAGAGCAGCGTCGGGTTGGAGCCGTCCATCGGGATGTCCGACTTATGGACCACGAAATAGGGGATCATGGTCCCGTCGGCCGAGCGGGCCTCGAACTGGTCGACCTGCATGCCCGTGGCGTCGAACTTGGCCGGCAGGGACTTGACCACGGCGGTCGCGCCCGAGGCGGCGTCGGCGAGATAGAGGCTGGACGGGTTCAGGTATCCGGCGACGGAGACGAACAGGCGGTCATCGGTCTCGCTGGCCGAGCCGACGCCGACGGTGACGTTCCTCGGCAGATCCATGCGGCTGTGGCTCCAGTCGGACGGGTCATAGACCTCGATCCCGCCCCGGACGTTGTCGAACAGGGCCACGACCAGCTTGTTGCGGGTCGCGGTCAGGCCCTCGATGGCCTGACGCTCGGTCGGGCGGATGACGAGTTTGGCCTGGGCCTTGGGATCGGCCAGCCAGGCGTCCAGGTTCCAGGCGATGACGTCGCCGGTCAGGAAGGTCTGGCCGGACGGGGCGGTCCAGTCCTGTTTGACGGTGACGACCAGCTGACCCTGGACCAGGGCGTTGATGTCGGACTTGGCCGGGAGGTCGAGTTTGCGCGTCGTGCCGTCGGCGTTGAGCAGATACGTCTCGCCTTCGTAGAAGCTGACGCCGCGGTTGATCAGGGTCGCCTTGATGACCCCGTCGGCGTCGCGCAGGGCGAAGCCGGAGACGGAGACGTCCGAGGGCTGGCCGGTGAAGACGGTCTCGGCCTGATCGACGGTCTGGCCGCGCTTCAGACGTTTGACGATCATCGGATAGCCCGAGGTGGTCAGGGTGCCGGGGCCGAAGTCACGCGAGATCAGCAGGGTGTCGGCGTCGATCCAGCTGGCGCCGCCCTTGGACTCGGGCAGGGAGAAGCCGCCGTCGACGAAGGTCTTCGTCACGCTGTCAAATTCACGGACGACCACGGCGTCCTTGCCGCCGTCGGACAGGGAGACGAGGCAGAGGCGCTCGTCCGGCGGCAGGCAGGAGGCGCCCTTGTAGACCCAGTTCTTGCCCTCGGCGGCGGCGAGGGCGTCGAAGTCGAGCACCGTCTCCCACTGCGGGGCGTCGGTGCGGTAGGACTCAAGGGTGGTCTTGCGCCAGACGCCGCGGACATGATCGGCGTCCTGCCAGAAGTTGGTGATCGTGCCGTCGTGGTTGAAGCCGGGGGCCGGGATACGGTCCTTCGACTGGACGATGGCGAGAGCCTCCTGATGCAGGGTCTCGTAGCGGGGATCGCCCTGGAGGACGCCGAGCGAGCGTTCGTTGTGGGCGCGGACCCAGTCCATGGCCCGGGCGCCGTCGACCTCTTCCAGCCACAGATACGGATCGGTCGCGTCCGAGGTGGCGAAGCCGCCCTCGGGGATCGGCGGATTGGCGAGAGGAGCCGAGGAGGCGGAAGCAGGAGAAGCGGTCGTTTGGGCCATGGCGGCGGTGGTCATTCCGGTTGCGGCGAGAAGAACAGCGGCCGAGGCCAGCGAGCGCATCATATGGGGGCTCCTTGAAAGGTGCGGCACCTTAGCGGTGGAGCCCCAAGCGACAAGGCGGCAGGCATTACCGATTTGTCATGGAAGATGCGCCGATTGACGCATCAGTCGCCGTCGTCCGGGATGCAGAGCATCTGACCGCAGGCCTTGCAGTGGACGGCGTCGGGGTCGTGCTTCTGCAGACCGCAGGCGTCGCACGGGAAGTGGACCTTGTGCGGCTTGAGCAGGGTCTGGCCGAGGCGCACGAACAGGGTGATGCCGATCAGCATGACGGCGATCGACAGGATCCGGCCCCAGGCGCCCGGCAGGGTAATGTCGCCGAAGCCCGTCGTGGTCAGGGTGGCGATGGTGAAATAGAGCGCGTCCAGATAGCCGTTGATGCCGTCGTGGCGGCCCCGGAAGGTGGTGTAGACGAAGCCCGTGACCACGAAGACGAAGGTCACCAGTCCGGAAAGGGCGCGGGTGATCTCCTCGAACCGGGTGTCGTCGAACTTGCGCCCGATGGTCCGCCAGAAGATGTCGGAGTTGAGCAGGGTCCAGAGCCTGAGGATCCGCAGGAAGCCGAGGTTGATGGCCCAGGCCGGCGCCAGCAGCGAGGCCAGCACCACCAGGTCAACCCAGTTGATCGGCCGCCGGAACCAGTCCTTCCAGTCCGAGAAGGCGGTGATCCGCGCCGCCAGATCGAGGATCAGCAGGGCCGCGATCGCATAGTCGATCATATAGAAGGCGCGGCCGTGCGCCTTGAGGATGGGGGCGGCGACGAAGAAGGCGATGATGGCCAGATCGACCACGATCACCGCCAGCCGGAACCGCACCGCCGTCAGGCTGTCGCCGTGATAGAGGTAGCGCAGCCGGGCCTTGAGGCGCAGGCCGTGATGCTTGTCGGAGTGGGCGGTCGGGTCGGCCATGCAGCAGCGATAACGCGCGTCGGCGAAAACAGCACCTCTCCTTTCGTCATCCTCCGGCGAGCCCCCGGGTCCGAGCTTTGCTCGGCCCGAGGACAGGCTAAGCGAGACCGGGGGACCCCGCGGCGCCGAAGGCGATCTGTTCAGGCAGGATGCCGAAACGCGTCGCTTGCGGCAGGTTCGCGCTCTCGCGCGCCGCTGGGTCCCCCGGTCTGCGCCGCGAAGGCGCGGCTTGCCGGAGGATGACGAAAGACGGGGGCGATTTGGGAACCGGCTTCACCATGCGTATATACCGGCCGAAATGACCCGTCCCTTCGTCAAGATGAACGGCGCCGGCAACGACTTCGTCGTGGTCAATGCGCTCGACCGGCCCTTCCAGCCGACGACGGAGCAGGTGCGCGCGCTCGGCGACCGGGACACGGGCGAGGGCTTCGACCAGCTGATCGCCATCGAACCGTCAGAGACCGCCGACGCCTTCATGCGGGTGTGGAACAGCGACGGCTCGGCGGTGGAGACCTGCGGCAACGCCCTGCGCTGCGTCGGCTGGATGCTGATGCAGGCGTCGGGCGCGGACAGTGTGACCATCGACACCCTGGGCGGACCCGCGACGGCATCGAATGCGGGTGAGTTCCGTATCACCGTCGACATGGGGGCGCCGCGGCTGGACTGGCGTCAGATTCCCCTGTCGGAAGAGATGGATACGCGCGGCATCGAGCTGCAGATCGGGCCGATCGATGCGCCGGTGCTGCATACGCCGGGCGCGGTCTCGATGGGCAATCCGCACGTCGTCTTCTTCATGGACCATACGCCCGACGACGCCTTCGTGCGCGGCTCGGGGTCGCTGATCGAGCACCATCCGCTGTTCCCGGAGGCGGTGAATGTCGGCTTCGCCCATGTGGAGGCGCGCGACCGCATCCGCTTCCGCGTCTGGGAGCGGGGTGCGGGGCTGACCAAGGCCTGCGGCACGGGCGCCTGCGCGGCCCTGGTCGCCACGGCGCGGCGCGGTCTGACCGACCGCAAGGCGACGGTGGTCATGGACGGCGGCGAGGTGGTCATCGACTGGGATGAGGCCACCGACCACGTCTTCATGACCGGCCCGGTCGAGGTAGAACGGACCGGCGGCCTGCCCTTCTAGCTCTCCCGCTGACGCGCCCTGAGCCAGCTCACGAAGGCGGCCAGCGCCGGGGGCGGGTGGCGGCGCGAGGGGTAGTAGAGGAAGGGGCCCTCGAACGGCGGCAGCCAGTCCTCGAACAACGACACCAGCCGCCCCGCCGCGATGTCCTCCGCCGCCCAGGCCGAGAAGGTGGCGTGGAAGCCGAGGCCGTCGCGGGCGGCGTGGCCGGCGAGGACGCGGTCGGTGACGGTGAACGGCCCCTCCGGATGGATGCGGATGACCCGGTCGTCCTTCTCGAACTCCCAGACCACGACCCCGCCGGGCAGTTTCATGCGGATGCAGGGCAGGGCGGCCAGCTGGTCGGGGCTGTCGGGCGTGCCGACGCGCTCCAGCAGCGAGGGGGCGGCGACGAGGACGAAGCGTTCGGGCCCGCCCAGAGGCACGGCGATCATATCCTTGTCCAGCCGCTCGCCGTAGCGGACCCCGGCGTCGAAACCCGCGCCGATGACGTCGGTGAAGCCGTCGTCGACGACCAGCTCCAGCTGCACCCCCGGATGGGCGGCGAGGAAGGGGGCGATCAGGGGGGTGAGCGCGATCTCGGCCGCGCCGGGCGCATTGATCCTCAGGCGGCCGACGGGCGCGTCGGACGGCAGGCCGGTCGCCGCCAGGGCCAGATCCAGATCCTCGAGCGCCCCGCCGACGCGGGCGATCAGGGCCTCGCCGGCCTCGGTCGGGGAGACACTGCGGGTGGTGCGGTTCAGGAGCCGGGTCCCGAGCCCGTCCTCCAGCGCCCGGATGCGCTCGCTGAGGCTGGACGGAGACAGGCCGTGCTCGGCCGCGGCGCGGCGGAAGCCGCGATGCCGCGCCACCGAGACCAGCAGGGCCAGATCGTCGAGCGAAGGTTTCATTGTTCGAAAATCCGGATGCCGCTGACCGCGCTGAACGGATTATCGCATGATTGAGGGCGGAGGCTAGCGCCCGCCCGCGCGCCGCCAGGCGTCTCTCGCTGCTGCAAGGCGGGCCGGGACGAGGCCGCGCAGGGAGGCCTGGGTGCGGCATTTGAGGCCGGTCTCGGCGCCCTTGGTCCAGGCGGTGTCGGCCTCGCAAGCGGTTCCGGCCGCGATGTCGACGACGACGACCGGCGAGGGCAGGGCCATCTGGCGATCGAGCCTGAGCTTCATGCCGCTGTGGGACAGGTCGACGATCACGCAGCCGAGTTCGAACCCGCCCGCCAGAACGATTCCGCGGGCGTGGCTGGGCCGGCGCGCCTCGAGGCGACGATCTTCCTGCTGGATGGTCATGGGTACTGAACGCTCAACTCTTGATTCAGGTCGCAGAGCCCTCCCGGCGGCGCCTGAGCTCCTAGCGTGACAGGGGAGTGGTTACCGCCCGATGTGCATCGAGGGTTACCGTGACCTCGGCGTCGACGCGGCCGGCCAGCATGGACCGGGTGATGCGCTCGAAGACCTGGATGAAGCCGGCGATGCGGGCGCGGTCCGCTTCAGGCAAGTCTTTGGAGGCGAGGCCCATCAGCTCCGCCTCCTGCTGGCAGCGCCAGTCCAGCACAACGTCGAAGGACGGGGCGGCGAGGAAGAGGACGGCGTCAAAGGCGGAGAAGGCGCGGGCGTAGTCGCCTGCCAATGCATCATTGACCAGCCGCCGCCAGCGGCCGTCGGGGTCGCGGTCGCGCTCCAGATCATTGATGGATTCCGCGAGGTCGGCGTCCGGTCGGGGGCGGGCGCCAAGGTACCAGCCGTCGATCAGGATGACGGACGGGCGGCCGGTGAAGGTCGGCCAGAGGTCGTGGGGGACGCGGTCATCGGCGCGCTTGTCGAAGGCGGGAAGGGGCGTAGTGGTGTCCGGCCCGGCGGCGCGCAGGGCGGCGACGGTCGCGGCCAGCAGATCGAGGTCGTGGGTCAGGGGCGGGCCGCGTGTCTCCAGCAAGGGATGGAGGTCGCGGGCCAGGGCCTGACGTTCGGCCCTGGTCCGATAGACGTCGTCGAGGGACACCTGGACGCCGCCGAGGGCGGTCGCGAGCGAGCGGGCGAGGGTGGTCTTGCCGGAGCCCTGCGCCCCGGCGATGCCGATCAAGGGGATGTGGTCCGAACGGGTGTGTTTTTTGATGAGCGTTCCGGCGAGATTCTCAAGCCGGGGGTCGATCACCTAGTGCTGGCTTTCCGGCAGGCGGACGACGAGGCCGTCGAGCGCATCGGAGACGCGGATCTGGCAGGACAGGCGGGAGTTGGGCTCGACGTTCTCGGCGAAGTCCAGCATCGACTCCTCCATGGCGCTGGCCTTGCCGGCCTCCTGCAGCCAGTCGGGATCGACATAGACGTGGCAGGTGGCGCAGGCGCAGGCGCCGCCGCAGTCGGCGTCGATGCCGGGCACATTGTTGCGGATCGCGCCCTCCATGACGGACAGGCCGTTCTTGACCTCCACGGTCTGCTCGCCGCCGTCGTGCTGGATATAGGTGATCTTGGCCATGAGGGCCTCTTAGCAAGGGTGGGGAGAGAGGCAAAGCGCCCGGATCAGGGTGTCAGGCCGCGACATAGGCCCAGGCCTCGGTTCCCGAGGCGAGGCGGACGGGGATGCGGCGGTAAAGGCCGCCTTCGTAGGCGTCGGCGGCGGCGAGGTCGGCTTCGGTGAGTTCGTAGATCACGCCGTCGACGGGCGCGGGCGCGGGGCCGCCGGGGATCAGGACGGGGTAGACGGCGTCGCCGTCAGTCAGGGTCGAGCGGGTGAAGCCGTCGAGGCGGTCGGGTGCGCCGTTCAGCCGGCGGCCGAAATGGGCGATCTGGATCGCGGGGTCCTGCAGCGTCCCGTAGGAAAAGAGCAGGACCCCGGTCACGTCGTCAGATCAGGCCGCCGTCTTCTTGCGGTTCGGCGCGACCATCAGCTTCTTGGTCTCGGCGATGGCCTTGGCCGGGTTCAGCCCCTTGGGGCAGACCTGGGCGCAGTTCATGATGGTGTGGCAGCGGTAGAGCTTGAACGGATCCTCGAGGTCGTCGAGGCGGCTCTGGGTCGCGTCATCGCGGCTGTCGGAGATCCAGCGATAGGACTGCAGCAGGGCTGCCGGGCCGAGGTATTCGCCGGCGTTCCACCAGTAGCTGGGGCAGGAGGTCGAGCAGCAGGCGCACAGGATGCACTCGTACAGGCCGTCCAGCTTGGCGCGGTCGGCCGGCGACTGGAGCCGCTCGGTGGTCGGATCGGGCTCGTCCGACTGGAGGTAGGGCTTGATCGAGTCGTACTGGGCGTAGAACAGCGTCAGGTCCGTCACCAGGTCCTTGACCACCGGCTGGTGGGGCAGGGGCGAGATGGCGATGGTCGAGGACGAGCATTCGTCCCAGCCCTTGGTGCAGGCGAGGGTGTTGCGACCGTCGATGTTCATCGAGCAGGAGCCGCAGATGCCTTCGCGGCAGGACCGGCGGAACGACAGGGTCGGGTCGATCTCGTTCTTGATGTGGATCAGGGCGTCCAGCAGCATCGGGCCGTGGTCGTCCGACGACACCTGGTACTCGTCCCAGCTGGGGTTCTGATCGAGGTTCGGGTCGTAACGATAGACCTTGTAGGTCTTGACGTTCTTCGCGCCCGGGGCGGCCTTGTAGACCTTGCCCTTCTTGGGACGGGAGCCGATCGGGAGGGTGAATTCAGCCATCTCAGTAAACCCTCGCCTTGGGTTTGATGTACTCGATCTCGTCGGACATCGTGTAGGTGTGGACCGGGCGGTAGTCGATCTTGACCGGCTCGCCGGCGACCTTCCAGGCCAGGGTGTGCTTCATCCATTCGTCGTCGTGACGGTCGGGGAAGTCCTCGCGGGCGTGGGCGCCGCGGCTTTCCTCGCGGTTGGCCGCTCCCTCGATGGTCACGAGCGCCAGATCGATCAGGTTGTCGTATTCCAGGGTCTCGACAAGATCGGTGTTCCAGATCAGTCCGCGATCGGTGGTCTTGATGTCGGCCGAGCGGGCGTGGATGTCGCGGATCTTGGCGACGCCCTCGTCCAGGGTCTTGCCGGTGCGGAACACCGCGGCGTCCGACTGCATGGCGGCCTGCATCTCGGCGCGCAGATGGGCGGTCGAGGTCGAGCCGTTGGCGTTGCGGAAGCGCTCCAGACGGGCCAGGTGCGGGGCGGTGGCTTCCGGCGGGGCGGCCGGGACCGGGGCGGCCTTGTCGACGATCTCGCCGGCGCGCAGACCGGCGGCGCGGCCGAAGACGACCAGGTCGGTCAGGGAGTTGGAGCCCAGGCGGTTGGCGCCGTGGACCGAGACGCAGGCCGCCTCGCCGACGGCCATCAGACCCTTGACCACGGTGTCGGCGTTGCCGCCGACCTTGGTCAGGACCTCGCCGTGATAGTTGGTGGGGATGCCGCCCATATTGTAGTGGACGGTCGGGATGACCGGGATCGGCTCCTTGGTCACATCGACGCCGGCGAAGATCTTGGCGCTCTCCGAGATGCCGGGCAGGCGCTCGTGCAGGATCTTGGGATCGAGGTGGTCGAGGTGCAGGTGGATGTGGTCCTTCTTGGGACCGACGCCGCGGCCTTCGCGGATTTCCATGGTCATGGAGCGGGAAACGACGTCGCGCGAGGCGAGGTCCTTGGCCGAGGGGGCATAGCGCTCCATGAAGCGCTCACCCTCGGAGTTGGTCAGGTAGCCGCCCTCGCCGCGGGCGCCCTCGGTGATCAGGCAGCCCGAGCCGTAGATGCCGGTGGGGTGGAACTGCACGAACTCCATGTCCTGCAGGGGCAGGCCGGCGCGCAGCACCATGGCATTGCCGTCGCCGGTGCAGGTGTGGGCCGAGGTGGCCGAGAAATAGGCGCGGCCGTAGCCGCCGGTGGCCAGGATGACCAGCTTGGCGCGGAACTGGTGCAGGGTGCCGTCGTCCAGCTTCCAGGCGGTGACGCCGGTGCAGACGCCGTCCTGCATGATCAGGTCCAGGGCGAAGTATTCGATGAAGAACTTCACCTCGCGGCGGACCGACTGGCCGTAGAGGGTGTGCAGGATGGCGTGGCCGGTGCGGTCGGCGGCGGCGCAGGTGCGCTGGACCGGGCCCTCGCCATAGTTGCGGGTCATGCCGCCGAAGGCGCGCTGGTAGATCTTGCCCTCGTCGGTGCGCGAGAAGGGCACGCCCCAGTGTTCAAGCTCATAGACGGCCTTGGGGGCCTCGCGGACCAGATATTCGATGGCGTCCTGGTCGCCCAGCCAGTCCGACCCCTTGACGGTGTCGTACATGTGCCATTTCCACGAATCCTCACCCATGTTGCCGAGCGAGGCGGAGATGCCGCCCTGGGCCGCGACGGTGTGCGAGCGGGTCGGGAAGACCTTGGTGACGCAGGCGACCTTCAGGCCCTGCTGCGCCGCCCCGAGGGCCGCACGGAGGCCCGAGCCGCCGGCGCCGACGACGACGACGTCGTATTCATGATCGACGAATTTCAGATCAGCCATGCGATCAGGCTCCGAACCCGGCGGGAAGCGGGGCCGAGCCCAGCGCCAGACGCACGATGAAGAAGACGCCGGCCGCGGCCAGCACGAAGAAGGCCAGGTTCAGCAGGCCGACCAGCAGCCCCTTGGTCCCGGGCTTGTGGATGTAGTCTTCGACGATGACCTTCCAGGCCAGGGCGCCGAAGAGGCAGAAGATCAGCAGGGTGGCGATGGCCAGGCCGGCGTTCAGCTTGCTGGCGAACCAGGCGACCACGGTGTCATAGCCCGCGCCCGTCAGGGTGAAGGCGGTCGAGGCGACCCAGACGCCCAGCGGCATCAGGGCGGCGAGGCAGACCTTTTCCAGGGTCCATTCGCCGGCGCCGTGACGCTCGGAGATCTTGACCCCGTTTTTGAACTTGGCGGCTCCGCTCACAGCGAGATCCTTCCGGTGGCGAACAGGATGGCGAAGACAACTATCGCCAGCGGGACGGGGCCCCAGACGGCGATGTTCGACAGCAGGCCCGCGGGCTTGAGGGTCAGGGCCGCGCCCGTGTCGTTTATCAGGTGGCGGGCGCCGTTCAGAAGGAAGGAGAACAGCACCACCGTCAGGCCGAAGCCGACGACCAGGCCCAGCGGGGTGGCGAGGCAGGCGCCGATGCAGGCGAAGGCGTCGGGTCCGAAGGCGACGGCGCCGAGCCAGCCGACCAGAAGGACGGCGGCGACACTGGCGGCGCCGATGGTCACCCGGAACAGGATGGAGGCCGCCATGGTGACGTGCCAGCGCCAGACCTGCAGGTGGGGGGACATGGGCCGTGGACGGCCGTTGGGCTGAATGACGTACCGGTCGTCCTGACCGGTCGAGTCGGGGGTGTTCGACATGCGAATGGTTCTCAAAACCCTGTGAATTCAGGCTTTCACCGTTTGTGGGAGTGGCTTTAGGACCCCCCGTCCGGGGGTGTCAACGCGAGCGGCGCCGCACTGCGGCAAGAAAAAGTGCGCCCTCCCGTCGTTCCGGGGGAACCGATCACGTTTTCGCGTGTTGCCGCTTCCACGCTAGCCATGTGCGCCCGCGATCCGCATCGTAGGGCTATGCTGTTGCTTACCCTCATGATCGCCGGTGTTTCGGGCCTTTCGGGTCAGGAAACCGCCTATGGCCAGGCCGCCTCGAGCGAGGTCTATGCCGCCCCCGTGGTTCGTCCCTATGAGCCGCCGTCGGATTTCGGGCGTCAGGTCGAGGAGGGTGACGTCAATCGCCCGATCCGCAGCCGCCCGATCACGGGCCCGGTCGCGGTCGAGGCCTATCAGGGCAACTACGAACAGAACCGCTCGACCGGCGAGATCGGCTATGTCGCCGCGGTGAACCGCGCCCGGGCCTCGGCCGACGCCCGGATGGGATCGCTCGACGGCGTCTGGACGGCGGTCGGGGCCGACGGAAAGCCGCTGCTGGATCTGGTCCTGTCGGATCGCGGACCTTCGAAGCCGGTCGAAGGCGCGCTGAGCCTGAACGACGCCACCCGCTCGACCGCCCCCGTGAATGGTGTCAGCCGGGACGGGGAGGCGGCAGAGATCGAGGCCTCGGTCGGCGGCCGCGCCGTGCGGCTGCGCCTGCGATCGTCCGGCCAGGGCTGGACCGGGACGCTGAGCGGCCTCGGCCGGGATCAGGCCGTGACCCTGACCCATCCGGGCGATCAGGCCGGCTGAAGGCCCCGAGCGTTGCGGTAACCCTGTTACGCCCTGAGGTTGAAAGGCCTAACTATGGTTATAACCGGCGGATTTAAAAGCGGTTCTTAAGCCGTCAGCAAGGACGTTGGCCGCATGTTGAGGTCATGACCAGCATCGACCTGAAACTGAGCCGCCTGACCGTGTCGCGGCTGCTCGACGGCGCAGAGCGTATCGCCATCGTTGTGCTCTACATCATGATGGTTCACCGGTTCGTCGGCGATCTGGCCGAAAAGCCCGCCAATATCCTGTTCATCTTCTCCGAGGGCCTGATCGCGGTCATGGTGCTGCTGCGCCGGGGGACCGAAGATATCAGCCTGCGGCCAGTCGACTGGCTGACGGGGGTTCTGGGGACCGCCCTGCCAATGCTGTACCAGCCCACGGGCGGCGGCTGGGCCGGCGGCGCCATGCTGATGGCCGCGGGCCTGCTGATCAGCCTGGGCGCCAAGCTGTCGCTGCGCCGCAGCTTCGGCGTGGTCGCGGCCAACCGCGGCGTCAAGCGCTCGGGCCTTTACGCCGCCGTCCGCCACCCGATGTATCTGGGCTATCTGGTCACCTATATCGGCGCCTTCGCGGTCAACCCGAGCAGCTGGAACGCCGTGCTGCTGTCGGTCTGGCTGGTGTTCGAGGTCCTGCGCATCTTCGCCGAGGAACGCATCCTGATGCAGGACGAGGCCTATCGCGAACACGCGGCCAAGGTGAAGTTCCGCCTGATCCCCGGAGTTTGGTGAGGCGCTAACGCTCGCGACACGGTCGCTCGCTGCTTGAGCGCCGTGTGGTAAAAAGCTATCAGCCACACTAGATGTGGCGAATGACCGATCCCATCGTTCGCCCCGTCCTGCGCCAGCATCCCGCCTACCGCGATGACATCGGCGATCTGGTGACCCGCCGTCCGGTGCCCGGGCCGGGGCTGGACCAGATGGATCCCTTCCTGTTCCTCAATCACCACGGTCCGCAGACCTATCCGCCGAACAACCGGGGCCTGCCGTTCGGGCCGCATCCGCACCGGGGCTTCGAGACCGTCACCTTCATCCTGGACGGCGAGCTGGCGCACAACGATTCCGCCGGCGGGGAAAGCATCATCAAGGCCGGGGGCATCCAGTGGATGACGGCCGGGTCGGGCCTGATCCACGCCGAACTGTCGCCCGCCGCCTTCAAGCGCGAGGGCGGACCGATGGAGATCCTGCAGCTCTGGGTCAATCTGCCGTCGCGGCTGAAGATGACCAGGCCGGACTATGTCGGTCTGCAGGCCGCTGACATCCCGAGCTTCACCACCGACGAGGGCAGGGTGACGGTGGAGCCGGTCTCGGGCAGCTGGGGCGGGGTGACGGCCCCGATCCAGTCGCTGATCGACATCCAGCTCGCGGTTCTGAAGTTCAGGACCCGAGGGGTGTTCGAGGCGCCGGTGGCGCGCGGGCGGACGGTCTTCCTCTATGTCGTCGCGGGCCAGGTTTCGGTGGGCGGGACGCCGGTCCAGCCGTGGAATCTGATCGCGCTCGGCGACGGGGACGCGGTGCGGATCGAGGCGGCCTCGGATGCGGTCGTCCTTCTTGGCCACGCCGACCCGATCGGCGAGCCGGTCGCCAGCCACGGCCCCTTCGTGATGAATACCCGCGAGGAGATCATTCAGGCCATCACCGACTACAACGCCGGCAAGTTCGGACCGCCGCCGAGGGTGTGACGGCCTATTCCGCCTGCATCTGCATCGGGGCCTCTTCCACCGACGGCTCCAGCGGGATTTCGAACCAGAAGGTCGAGCCCTGGCCGGGGGTGCTGTCTACCCCGATCCGGCCGCCCATCATGACCACCAGCCGACGCGAGATGGCCAGGCCCAGGCCGGTGCCGCCATAGAGGCGGGTGGTCGAACTGTCGGCCTGGGTGAAGCGGTCGAACAACCGCTCGACCGCCTCGGGCGAGACGCCGATGCCGGTGTCGGTTACCTCGACGCGAAGCCCCGCGTCCACGGCCGCGAGGGTCAGGCCGACGCGGCCGGTCTCGGTGAACTTTATGGCGTTGGAGAGGAAGTTGAGCACCACCTGACGCACCCGGCCCTCGTCGGCGACCATCGCCCGGGGCAGGGCGGCGGCGATGTGGAGGTCGAGATCGAGCCCCTTCTCGCGGCACTGTTCGGCGATCATGGCGGCGGCGCCCTCGGCCATCAGCCGGGGGTCGAACGGGGCCGGGTCCAGCTCGAAGGCGTCGGCCTCGAGCCGGGAATAGTCGAGCACGTCGTTAATCACCCCCAATAGCGCGTTGGACGCGGCCGAGATGCGGGTGGCGTAGTGCCGCTCCTTGTCGGTCAGGGTCGGGCTGGACTGCAGGAAGGCGGAAAAGCCGATGATCGAGGTCAGGGGGGTCCGAATCTCGTGGCTGGTATTGGCCAGGAAGTCGGACTTGGCGCGGGTCGCCGCCTCGGCGGCGTCGCGGGCCTCGATCAGGGACGCCTGGGCCTCGACCGTCTCGGTGATGTCCTGAAAGACGCCGAACAGGCGCACGGGCCGGCCCTCGGCGTCCATCTCGCAGCGGGCCTTGGAGCGGGTGGTGCGTTCCTGCCCGTCCGCGCGGGTGATGCGCAGGGTGGCGTCATAGCCCGTCCCGGTTCTCAGGGCCCGGTCGACCAGGGCGCGAACCACGGCGGCGTCATCGGGATTATAGGCGCCGATGGCCGAATGCAGGGTGGGATCGACCGAGCCGGGAGCCAGGCCGTGGATGCGGAAGACCTCGTCGGACCAGGTCACCTGACCGGTGGCCACATCGACGCTGAAGTGCCCCACCCCGGCCATGGCCTCGGCCAGCTCCAGGGTTTCGCGCTTGGCCGAGGAGGCGCGTTCGTCGCGCTCCAGCTCGTACAGGTCGCCGGCCATGACGGCGAAGCGGCGCAGGTGGTCGACCTCGGCCGGGGTCAGGGGCGGACGGACCTTGAAATCCATGACCCCGATCGAGCCGATGGCCTGGCCCGAACGGTCCGAGACCGTGGCCCCGGCGTAGAAGCGCAAGCCCTTCTCACCCTTGACCAGGTCGAGGTCCCTGACGCGCGGATCGGTCAGGCCGTCCTCGATCAGCAACAGGGCCCCCGGGCCTTCGGCGATCAGGAGCCGGGTCGGGCTGAAGGGGACCGGGCCGCCGTCGCCGAAGCCGGGCAGGCCGATCAGGGTGCGCTGGGCGATCCGTTCGTCGACGAAGATGGAGCACAGGCCGACGGGGGCGGAAAACAGGGCGCACGCGGTCCTGACCAGACGCCCCATGGCGCTGTCGTCCCCGGCTCCGCGCTCGAAGATGCTGTTCGGCAAGGCCTGACCCTTGATATCCAGTCGCAGAAACTAGGTCAGGACGGGCCGGAAGCGGCTACTAACTTTGGTTATACGGCCGTGCTTTCACAGCCCGGCGGCGAATCCGGCGAGTTCGGCCAGGCGGAGCGCGCCCAGGGACTGACGCCCATCGCGGCCCCAGATCGGGTCGGGCCACAGGGGGTCGTCGCGGCGGCGGCCGACGACATGGACGTGCAACTGGGCGGTGACATTGCCGAGCGCGGCGGTATTCACCTTGTCCACCGCCAGATCCATGGCGTCGCCGAGACGGCGCACGATCTCACCGGCCCGGATCATCTCGGCCATCAGGACGGGGCGGTCGGCCGGGGCGAGGTCGTCGAGCTCCGAGGCGTTCGCCACGCGCGGGATCAGCACCAGCCAGGGAAAGCGGGCGTCGTCCATCAGCCGCACGTCGCACAGGGGCCAGGCGGCGACGGCGGCGGAGTTGGCCAGAAGGCGGGGGTCGGTCTCGAAGGTCATGGACCTATCCTAGCCGGGAGCGAAGAATTCGGCAGGGCCTTAATCGGCTTTCAAGGACGACCGGTCATCATGGGCGGATGACGCTGAAGGACCTCGCTCTCGTGGTCGGCCTGGGCGCCGCCTTCATCGTGCTGGAGCGGTTGATCCCGCGCGACCGGACGCAAGCCGTAATGCGGCCGGGTTGGACGACCGACCTGCTGCACACCTTTGTCGGAGGCTGGCTGATCAGTATCGGCATCTTCGCGGTCGGGGTGACCCTGAGCCTGCTGTCCGTCCATGCGGTCCCGAAGGCGGTCGCCGAGGCGATCCGGTCGCAGCCGCAGTGGCTGCAGTTCGTCGAGATCCTGCTGCTGTCCGACTTCGGGGTCTACTGGATTCACCGCCTCTCCCATGCCGCACCCGTGCTGTGGCGCTTCCACGCCGTGCATCATTCCAGCGAGCATCTGGACTGGGCCGCCTCGCACCGGGTGCATCCGGTCGAGCAGGTGCTGTTCTCCACGGCGGCGGCGGGTCCGGCGATCCTGCTGGGCTTCTCGCCCGGACCCCTCGCACTCTACGCCCTGGTCTATCAGGCCCATGCCCATCTGCTGCACGCCAATGTGCGGATCGATTTCGGGCCATTGAGGCATGTATTCGGCTCGCCGGCCTTTCACCACTGGCACCATGCGGACCAGCGCGAGGCCTATGACCGCAATTTCGCGGCCCTCTTCCCCTTCTACGACCATTTGTTCGGCAGCTTCCGCCTGCCGAAGGGCCAGATGCCGGAACGATACGGCGTCGAGGATGCGGTGCCCAGGGACTTCCTCGGCCAACTGGCGCATCCGTTCCGGGGCGCCGTTTCGGCATCGCCGGAGCAGAAATCCCGTGAGGCGGCGCAGGCGCTTGCCGAGGCCCGTCCACAGGTCTAGACCGCCGCCGAACGATTTCCTCTCGCAACTGCAAACCGGCCTGAAGCCGCTCCCATCCGTGCGGCGGGCCACCCAAAACGGAGAATTCCATGGCTCGTGCGAAGATCGCCCTTATCGGCGCCGGCATGATCGGCGGCACCCTGGCCCATGTGGCCGCGCGCGAGGCGCTGGGCGACGTCGTCCTGTTCGACATTGCCGAGGGCACCCCCCAGGGCAAGGCCCTGGACATCGCCGAAGCCACCGCCGTGTTCGGCTCGTCGGTCTCGCTGAAGGGCGCCAACGCCTATGAGGACATCGCGGGCGCCGACGTCTGCATCGTCACCGCCGGCGTGCCCCGCAAGGACGGCATGAGCCGCGACGACCTGGTCTCCATCAACCTGAAGGTCATGAAGGCCGTCGGTGAAGGCATCAAGGCCCACGCCCCGAACGCCTTCGTCATCTGCATCACC
>DBBK01000069.1 GCA_002292165.1 Brevundimonas sp. UBA986 | reverse complement strand
GCGGCGCCGAACCGCGATGGACCTCCAGCCAGTCCATCAGCAGACGCCGGGCAGGGCGACGCTGGCGGCGGTGATGATCGCGCCGGACCGAACCAGGGCGAGAGCCGCCTCGATATCGGGATGGAAATGGCGGTCCTCATCCAGGTGCGGCACGACGTCACGAAGAAGGCCGCGCACCGCTTCCAGCGAGGCGCTCGACTGCAGCGGCCGGTGGAAGTCGCACCCCTGCGCCGCCGACAGAAGTTCGATGCCGACGACGGCATTGGCCGAATCGACCATGGCCAGGAGCCTGCGCGCGCCGTGGGCGGCCATGGAGACATGGTCCTCCTGATTGGCCGAGGTCGGGATGGAGTCCACGCTGGCCGGATAGGCCTTCTGCTTGTTCTCCGACACCAGGGCGGCGGCCGTCACCTGGGGGATCATGAAGCCTGAGTTCAGCCCCGGTTTGGCAGTCAGGAAGGCCGGCAGGCCGGACAGGGCGGGGTCGACCAGCATGGCGGTTCGCCGTTCGGAGAGGGAGCCGATTTCGCAGATCGTCAGCGCGATCATGTCGGCGGCGAAGGCGACGGGCTCGGCGTGGAAATTGCCGCCCGACAGGGCCTCGTCGGTCTCGGGGAAGATCAGAGGGTTGTCGCTGACGCCGTTGGCCTCGATCGACAGGGTCGTCGCCGCCTGACGCAGGACGTCGAGCGCGGCGCCCATGACCTGGGGCTGGCAGCGCAGGCAGTAGGGATCCTGAACCCGCTCGTCATCGACGGCGTGGGAGGCGCGGATAGCCGAGCCGTCCATCAGGGCTCGCAACGCCGCCGCCGTCTCGATCTGTCCTGCGTGACGGCGCAAGGTATGGATGCGCGGATCGAACGGGGTGTCCGACCCCTTGGCCGCCTCGGTGGACAGGGCGCCGGTGACCAGCGCCGACTGGAACAGGGTCTCGGCGCCGAACAGCGCGGCCAGCGCATTGGCGGTCGAGAACTGGGTGCCGTTCAGCAGGGCCAGGCCCTCTTTAGGGCCGAGGACCAGCGGGGCCAAACCGGCCTTGGCCAGGGCCTCGGCGGCCGGCCGACGGACGCCGTCCACCTCGATCTCGCCGACACCGATCATGGCGGCGGCCATGTGGGCCAGCGGCGCCAGGTCGCCCGAGGCGCCGACCGAACCCTGGCAGGGTATGATCGGCGTCAGGTTCCTGACAATCAACGTCTCCAGCAGGGCGACGGTCTGAGGCCGAACGCCCGACGCGCCCTGCGCCAGGCTGGCCAGCTTGAGCGCCATCATCAGGCGGACCACCGGCGTCGGCGAAGGCTCGCCCACGCCCGCCGCATGGGACAGGACGATATTGCGCTGAAGTGTCTCCAGATCGCCCGCCTCGATGCGGACGCTGGCCAGTTTTCCGAAGCCGGTGTTGATGCCGTAAACCGGCTCGCCGCGCGCCAGGATCCGCTCGACGGAGGCGGCGCTGGCTGAGATCGGCTCGGCGGCGTCAGCATGCAGCGCTGCGCGCGCGCCCTGATAGACAGCCCGCCACTCGGACAGGGAAACCGCGCCGGGATTCAGGGTGATCGTCTGGGTCATCGACCTCTCCACACGCGGGCATGGAGCGGATTGAACCCCATGCGATACACAAGTTCAGCGGGCCGCTCGATGTCCCAGATCGCGAGATCACAGCGCTTTCCGGCCTCCAGCGTCCCGACCTGATCGAGTTGACCCAGAGCTCGCGCCGCCTCGCGCGTCACCCCCGCCAGACATTCATCGACGGTCATGCGGAACAGAGTCGCGGCCATGTTCATCGTCAGCAACAGCGACGTCAGCGGCGAGGTGCCAGGGTTGCAATCGGTGGCCAGGGCCATCCGCACGCCCGCCGCCCTCAACGCCTCGATTGGCGGCAAACGCGTCTCGCGCACGAAGTAGAAGGCGCCTGGTAACAGGGTCGCGACCGTACCCCCCTTGGCCATCGCCGCGATCCCGACCGCGTCCAGATATTCCAGATGGTCGCAGGACAGGGCGTCGAAGTCGGCGGCCAGCGCCGCCCCGTGCTGGTTGGACAGTTGTTCGGCGTGCAGCTTGACCGGCAGGCCATGAGCTCTGGCCGTCTCGAACACCCGCCGCGTCTGGGCGGCTGTAAAGCCGATGTTTTCACAAAAGGCGTCCACGGCGTCGATCAGGCCCTCGGCGGCCAGCACCGGGATGATCTCGCGACAGATCAGATCGATATAGCCGTCCGCGTCGCCGGCGAACTCGGGCGGCAGGGCATGGGCGGCCAGCAGGGTCGTACGGATCGAGACCGGCCGGATGTCGCCCAGGCGGCGCGCAGCCCGCAAAGTCCTGCGCTCATACTCCAGCGACAGGCCATAGCCCGACTTGACCTCGACGGTCGTTGTCCCTTCCGCGATCAGGGCGTCGAGGCGAGGCAGGGCGGTCGCGACCAGCCCGTCCTCGTCCAGAGCCCGAGTCGCCTTGACCGTCGATGCGATACCGCCGCCGGCCCGTGCAATCTCCTCATAGGTCGCGCCGGCCAGCCGCAGCTCGAATTCGTGGGCGCGGTCGCCGCCGTGGATCAGATGGGTGTGGGGATCGACCAGGCCCGGCGTGATCCAACGGCCGTCGCAGTCGAGGGTCTCGGCCGCCTGGAATGCCGGAGCGTCCGCCGCGGGTCCGGCATAGACGATCCCGCCGTCGCGGGCGGCGACCACACCCTGTTCCACGATGCCGAGACCGGGCCCGTCCGGCGTCAGCGTCGCCAGTCGGGCGTTGGTCCAGACGCGATCGCAATCCATTGTCGCCCTCCACCGCCCCACAGGAATCGCTAGGCGATCAGCCTGAATATTGTATAGACATATTGCAACCCTATGAGGATTGTCCAGTGACTGTCGACGCCCGGCACGCAAGATCGCCAGAGACCTGGCTCTGGTTCGAGCAGGTCCTTCTCGAGGCCGGATGGTCGCGATCCGTTCGTATCGGAATCCACGATGGCGTTATTGGCGCGATCCTGGCTGGTGTTGCGGCGGAGCCCGGCGACCAAATTCATGAGACCGGACTTCCCGGACTGACCAACCTGCACAGCCATGCTTTTCAGCGCGGCATGGCGGGTCTTGCCGAGGCGAGGGGGCCGTCGCTGGACAGTTTCTGGACCTGGCGTGAAACCATGTACCGGTTCGTGGACCGCCTGCGGCCCGACGAGGTTACCGCCATCGCGGCGATGGCCTTCGCCGAAATGCTGGAAGGCGGCTTCACGCGGGTGGCGGAGTTCCACTACCTGCACCACGACATCGACGGCCGCCCGTACGCGAAGGTCGGCGAGATGGCTGAGGCGATCGCGTCAGCGGCGATGCAGACGGGTATCGGACTCACTCTTCTGCCGGTCTTCTATGCCCATTCCGCGTTTGGCGGGGCGGCGCCCTCTCAGGCCCAAAGACGCTTCATCAATGACCTCGATGGCTTCGCCAGTCTGATGGAGGAGAGCGCGCGCGCGATCTCGGTGCTGCCCGACGCGATCCTCGGTGTCGCCCCCCACAGTTTGAGGGCGGTGACCCGCGAGGAACTCGGTATCGTCTGCGGGATGACCACCGGCCCGGTGCATATCCACATCGCGGAACAGGTCCGTGAAGTCGACGATTGCCTGGCCTGGTCGGGCGCCCGGCCTGTCGATCTGCTGTTCGACACAGTCGAAGTGGATCGCCGATGGTGTCTGGTCCACGCCACCCATATGTCCGCATCGGAGACCCGAAGACTGGCCAACAGCGGCGCGGTCGCCGGTCTGTGCCCGATCACGGAGGCCAATCTCGGCGACGGGATCTTTCCCGCGGCGGACTATCTATCGGCGGGCGGAGCCTGGGGCGTGGGATCGGATTCCAACGTGCTGATCGACGCTGCACAGGAATTTCGGATGCTGGAGTATTCCCAACGCCTGGCCAGACGCTCCCGCAACGTGATGGCGGGCGCCGCAGGCGGATCGACGGGCGACGCGATGTTCCGCTCAGCGCTTGCCGGCGGCGCGCAGGCGGCGGGCGAATCCGTCCGCCACGGAATGAAGGTCGGGCAAGTCGCCGATCTCATCGCCGTATCCGGCGAAACAGCCGCGGCCAAACCATCGTCCGGAGAGGCCCGCCTGGATCAATGGATCTTCGCCTCGCGCGACCGGCGGGTGGACGCGGTCTGGCGTCGAGGTACACAGGTCGTGACGAACGGCCGTCATGTGGGGCACGTCGAGACGACCCGCCGGTATGTGCGTGTGCTGTCGAGGATTCTGGAACTGGGGGACGCATGACCGGCGGCGCGGACACCACCCTGCACAAGCGTATCCGTTCCGAAATCGCGGAACGGATATTGTCCGGAGACTGGGCTCCCGGTCACCGCATTCCGTTCGAGCACGAACTGATGGCCCAGTACGGCTGCTCCAGGATGACGGTGAACAAGGCGCTGACGCCTCTGGCCGACAACGGCCTGATCGTCCGCCGACGGCGGGCCGGGTCGTTCGTCGCACGTCCCCGCATCCATTCGGCGGTGCTGGATATTCCCGACATTCAGGCTGAGATCACGAGCCGGGGCGAGCCGTACGGATACGAACTTCTGTCACGCAAGATCCGGACGGCGAGCCGTCGAGACAACAAGAGCCTGGAGCTCGCCGTGTCAGGCCGAATCCTCACCCTTCAGTGTCTCCATCGGGCGAGCGGGCGTCCGTTTGCGATAGAGGAACGGTTGATCAGTCTGAATGCCGTGCCGGCCGCCGAGGCGGTCGATTTCACCCACACCCCGCCGGGAACCTGGCTTCTGGGTTTCGTTCCCTGGACCGAGGCCGAGCACAAGATTAGCGCGATCAACACGTCCAGGGCGTCGGCCAAACTCCTCTTGATCGAACCCTCGGTCGCCTGCCTGTCTCTGGAGAGACGAACCTGGCGTGGCGACGATCCGATCACTCATGTCCGTCTCACCTTCCCCGGCGAGGCGTACGATCTCGTCGCGCGGTTCGCCCCGAGGGGCGAAAAGGGATGAGAGCCGGTCGCGGCTTGCGATCACCGATTCAGGCGCCGTTGTGCCGGCCGAAGATGCGCGTTGAGCCGTCATTGAGGATGAGGGTGGTCGCAAAGGGCTCCCGCCCGGCGGATTCCATGCCGGGCGAACCGGCCGGCATGCCAGGAGCGCTGAGCGCGCGCGCGGCGGGACGTTCACGCAAGAGGCGGTCGACATCGCTCGACGGGACGTGGCCTTCGATCGCGTAGACGCCCGCCACGGCGGTGTGGCAGGACGCCAGTCGATCAGGAATGCCGTGACGCGCTCGGATGGGCGCCAGGTCTTCAAGCTCGACGACCTCGACCGTCCATCCGGCCCGGCGCATATGAGCGATCCACCCGCCGCAGCAGCCGCACCAGGGAGTCTTGTAGGCAGTCAGCCGTTTTGAAGGCGCGGCGTGCGCGCGGGTTCCGGCCAGAGCGGCCACTGGCAGTCCCAGTATCAGGGAGCGTCGCGAGGTTCGCATCATCAACATGGTGACGTCCAAAGGCTGTCGTGGGAGCGCATCGACCATGAACGAGCCCGCCTGGCTTGGCGACTGGAACACCAGCGGTGCGACGCTGAGTCCCGATCCCCGATCCGCTGGGTGTCAGTCACTCACCTCCAGCCGTACACCCGACGTCCAGTGTGCGCTGCGCGCGCGAATCCAGCGACGTCCCGGCTTTTCGATCAGAAGATGAAGGGCGACGGCCAGTGCGCTTGTCGCTAGGAACAGCCCGATCAATTCCAGGGGGGCGACCCTGAACGCGCTGTCGATGCCGCGCATTTCCGCGACAACGCCTTTCCACGCTACAATGACTGGCATGTGAACGAGATAGAGAGCGAAGGAGACCTCGCCCGCGAAGACCAGTGGGCGTGATCCGAGGACCCCCTCGCATCGGCTCTTGCCGAGCATGGACCAGCTGAACACCACAGGCGCGGTCAGGGCCACGATGATCCGGTCATCAAGCGACATCTGCATGGCGGCCACAAGCAAGATCGTCGTTCCTACCGCGACGCAGACGGACAGGGTGCGGGACCATGTCAGGCCTCGCCCCAGTCCGTAGAGCGCCATACCGGTCAGAAAGGCGGGGATGATCCGCAGGATGCCCATATCATCCTCGGCGCGGGGCAGGACCTTGCCGAAGACTGACCGATAGACGGCGTCGATCAGGACATATGTGACCACGCTGACGATCAGCAGGGCCCACGGTCGCCGCGCGAACTTCAGGGCGACGATCGCGAAGGCGGGAAAAAGCAGATAGGCGAACCACTCTGCTGAAAGGGACCAGGCCGGGCCGCTCCAATTATATCCCACCGTGCTGGGGAACCAGGCCTGGACCAGAAACAAGGTCTCCAGGAAGCCCCTGAGGGTGAAGGTCGAGGCGTCGTACCGAACGCCGGACACGAGGGCGCCCAGCACCATAATCAACACGCCAAGAAGGACGGCGAGGTGGAGCGGATAGAGCCGCGCCAGGCGGGCGATGAGGAAACTTCGGTAGCGGAACGTCCCCGCCGCGAAAGACGGGCCGNNCCACGCCTGTACCAGGAACAGGGTCTTGAAGAAGCCCTCTGTCGTGTAGGTCGAGAGATCGAACGGAACGCCAGAGATTGAAGCTCCGAGCACCATGATCAGAACACCGCCTAAAATCGCCAGATGGAGGGGATAGAGCCGAGCCAAGCGGGCCACGAGGAAGCGCCTGTAGCTGAACGTTCCTGCGGCGAAAGCGGGGCCGTAGACGTGGGCCAGAATGAAACCCGACAGCATGAAGAAGGCGTCGACGGCGAGACGGCTGCGTTCAATGATCGGGCTGACGCCCAGGGCCGGGTCCCACTGGAGCTGGTAGTGGAACAGGACCACGCCAAGCGCGAGAAAGGCCCGCAAGCTCGTCAACGCGCGAAGATCGGACGGATAGCCCTCGCGGGTCGGTGATACGGATGTCATGCGCGAGCCCGCCCCGGACAGACCTGCCTGCCCGCCCAATTGGACTACGCACAGCCAAGGGAAATCCCTCGTGCCGACACCGGGCCCGGTTCAGCGTCGCCGACGGAGCCTGTCCTTGCAGATCGCCGGGAGGACTTCGTCGATCCTATCGGGACGCACGGCCAAGAAGCGCGATCAGTTCTGTCGCCTTGGCCTTCCGATCGGCGGGATCGTCACCGGTCATGGCTCCCATCACGCAGTGATCGAGGTGATCTTTGAGAACCTCGCTTTCGACCCGCAACAGGGCGGCCCGCACGGCCTGGAGCTGGGTGAGCACATCAACGCAGTACCGATCGTCCTCGACCATTCGTGCAATCCCGCGCACTTGCCCTTCAATACGGTTGAGGCGGTTCAATACCTTGGGTTTTGTCTCTGCCTGCATCCGGGCCTCCGATCCACTCGGTGGGATATAGCGTCAACCGCTCCTTGTCGTATACCCCCGCAGGGTATATCTGGACCGTAGCCCTTCAAGGAGCGTTTCATGTCCACACCTTCGCATTCGCATGGTCGTAGTTGCTGCTCGACGCCGAAATCGCCCGATGGCGCCGCGACCGTTCTCGATCCTGTGTGCGGAATGTCGGTCAATCCGGTGACGACGGCGCACCACGCCGAACATCATGGGTCGGACTACGCCTTCTGTTCGGCGGGATGCCGGGCCAAGTTCGTCGCCGACCCTGATCGCTATCTGAACAAGGCGAGCGTGCCGGCGCCCGAGAGTCCCGGCGCGATCTACACCTGCCCGATGCATCCGGAAATCCGGCAACCCGGGCCGGGGTCCTGTCCCATCTGCGGCATGGCGCTGGAACCGGAGACTGTCACCGCCGTCGCGCCGCCGAACCATGAGCTGATCGATTTTACGCGGCGCTTCTGGGCGGGCCTGGTGCTGACCGTGCCGGTGTTCGCCCTAGAGATGGGCGGCCATCTGACCGGACTGGCGATGCGGATTTCGGGCCAAACCTCCAACTGGATCCAGTTCGCGCTGGCGACGCCCGTGGTGCTGTGGGCCGGCTGGCCGTTCTTCCAGCGGGGCTGGGCTTCCCTCCGCAACCGCAGCCTCAACATGTTCACCCTGATCGCCATCGGCGTCGGCGCGGCCTGGATCTACAGCGTGGTCGCGGTGCTGGCGCCGGCTCTGTTCCCGGCGGCGGTCCGCCGGATGGACGGCAGCGCGCCGGTCTATTTCGAGGCAGCGGCCATCATCACCGTCCTGGTTCTGGTGGGCCAGATTCTTGAGCTGCGCGCCCGCGAACAGACGTCCGG
>DBBK01000245.1 GCA_002292165.1 Brevundimonas sp. UBA986 | reverse complement strand
GAGGATGGCGAGATTGGACATGGCGGTTCGGCGAGACATCTGGGCGGAGGAAGCTACTCCCGTTCGCGTCGGGGTGGCAGTCGTGATCATCGACATGGCGGACCTTTTCGTCAGGAGCAGGGCTTCCTAACGACCGCGAACCCGTCTGTCAGGTCACCGATCGTTTCGTCCGGTCCGAATTGAGAGCGTTCACCCCCGGATCACATGCGGCACGAAGCGCGAGCCGTTGCGCGTGATCCGACCGCGATCCTCTCTCAAGCCGATCCCCGCCGCTTCGTTCCCGACGACCCAGGAGCCGATGATGACATAGCGGTTGTCGTACTTCGGCGGGGCGTGCAGCGCCTGCCGGATCCAGGTCCCGTCGCCGTATCCGCCGTCCAGCACGGCCGACTTGCGCCCATCCTTGACCAGTTCGACATTGGCCCCTTCGCGCGAGAACAGCGGCTTCCTCACATAGGACGAGCCCAGCCTTGTATGGGCCGGATCGCTCTCGAAATACGCTTCCAGCAGGTTCGGATGCCCCGCATGCCGCTCCCACAGCAGCGGCAATATGCCCTTGTTGGAGAGCAGGGATTTCCACGCCGGCTCCAGCACCGTGATCTCCGCATTGGGCAGAGGCTCGGCGTAGTCGTCGCGCAGCATCTCCTCCCACGGATAGAGCTTGAACATCGCCCCGATCTCATAGTTCTCGTGGTCGACGAACCGCCCGGCCTCGTTCAGCCCGATGTCGCCGATGGCCACGAACTGCGGATCCAGCCCGGCCTGTTTGGCCAGGTCCTCCAGGAAAAGCACCGTCTGCCGGTCCTCGACATAGTCGGGGACGGAGCTGAAGTGGACGAAACCGCCGTCCGGGAAGATGGCCCGGAACCTCTCGACCAGCTTCTCGTGCAGGCTGTTGAACTGGTCCGTATCCTCGGGGAAGACGCCCGCCGCGATCTGGTCCTCCAGCCACAGCCACTGGAACACCGCCGTCTCGAACACCGAGGTCGGGGTGTCGGCGTTGTACTCATAGAGCTTGGCCGGCCCCGTGCCGTCATAGGCGAAGTCGAACCGGCCATAGAGCGACGGCTCGTTCCGCTTCCAGCTGTCGGCGACATAGTCGCGCATGGCCTCGGGGATCTCGAGCTGGGTCATCAGCCGCTCGGACTGGACCGCCTCATCGACGAGATCCAGGCACATCGAATGCAGCTCTTCGGTCGGCGCCTCGATGCCCTCCTCGATCTCGGCCATCGAGAATTCATAGGCCGCGCCCTCGTCCCAGTACTGCTGGCCGTCGACGTGGTTCCAGGTGAACCCGACCGCCTCGGCCTTGGCCTGCCAGTCCGCGCGGGGGGAAAGTTTGATGCGTTGCATGCTTTTCCGTCTCCTCCCCACGTCGTGGGGAGGGGGACCGCGAAGCGGTGGAGGGGCTCTGCCCGCACGCGCGATCATGGGAGTTCAAGAACCCTCCGTCACGACGCGAAGCCGCGCCGTGACACCTCCCCGTCGCGGCGCGACAGGGAGGAGACTTAACTCAAGCCTTGTCCTTCTCGACCGGCACGGACGTCTCGATCTGCGGCGTCACCACCTTGATGTCCTGCTGCGTCAGCCGCGCCAGCACGTCATCCGCGGACGCATGTCCGGGCAGGATCCCCGCGTCGCGCAGCTTGGCGTCGAGGTCGGCGCCGGTGCGCTTGTCTTCCAGCTCCTGACCGGCGCGCAGCTTCTCTTCGTTGACGGCCTGACGCTGCTTGATGCGTTGCAGGCTGTCCGCCGCCGAGCCGATGCGCGACTGGGCGCCCGCCGACTGCAGGGCCACCGAGGTCTGGGCGCGCTGGACGCTCTCATTGACCTTGACGATGTCGATCTCGCGCCGGAGCGTCTCGATCTTCTGGTCGGTCGAGGCGATGGCGGTGCGCAGCTTGGCCTCGGCGGCCTTCATGTTCTCGATCTGCGGACCGCGCGTCGAGATCTCGGTCTCCAGCTCGGCGATGCGGCCGGCGACTTCGCGGGCCAGATCGGTCTTGCCCTGCCCGAGCGCCGCGCGGGCCGAGCTTTCGTATTTCGAGATCTGCTCGCCGAAGCTCTGCAGCTCGTTCTCGGCCATGCGGCGGCGCGCCACCAGACCGGCCAGGTCGTCGCGGGCCTTGCCCTGGGCATTATCGGCGTCGCGGATTTCCTGATCCAGGATCTTCAGCGCATTGGCGTCGACGATCGACTGGCCGGCGTCATGGGCCGTGCCACGGAACAGGGCGGAGAGTTTGGAGAGCATGGACATCTGTGAGATCCGGTTCCGAAATCAGGCGTCGAAGGTTTCGCGCAGGGCCGTGGCGTCGATCGCGTTCTCGGCCAGGGTGCGCAGTTCGATCAATATGGTCTGAAGCGTCGTCTTGCACGACAGTTCGCCCATCAACTCATAGACATCTTCGCCGCCCACCGAGGTGATCGCGAAGTTCGACAGGGGCACGACCCGCTGGGCCTTGAGCAGGAATTCGTTGAACCGGGCCGGATCGGCCTGTTCGGATACGGGCCACAGCAGCACCGAGACCACGATCTGCGCGCCGCCGACCGACAGATAGATCGGCAGGTCGCCGTATTCATGCATGGTCACCAGCAGGACGGGCTCGGCGCCCTCCAGCACCCGCAGGGTCATTTCGCCCTCGCGGATCAGGCTTGAGGCGTCCAGTGCGGTCTTGATGGCCGGCACGGTCCAGGGGGTTTCGATCACGGCGTCCATTTGATGGTCGGCTCCAGGAATGAAGGCTTGGAAGTGAGCGGATCGTTGGCGGGGAGCAAGAGCAGGCGCCCGCGCCGAGTCCGTGACGATTGCGCGCACCGCCGCCTTCACATCGTCGCGCGCCGCCTGGGGAACCCAGAACTCGAGTTTGATCATCCCCGCCTCACGGCGCGCCTTCCGCCAGGCCCGGATACGATCCGTGGCTGCGTTCGGCGACAGGCTGTCGTCCTCGTCCGTCATGACGTTACATGTAACGCGTAACATGTACGCTTGACAAGAGGCGCGAGCGGAGTGATTTTTTGTCGCATGCACCCGCTTCAGACGCGTGACACACCGGATCGTGCAGGACACGCCCTCGCCGCCCGCGCGGATCGAGGCTAAGGACAGACCATGTTCAAGCGTCTCTTCGGCGGACAGGATGCACCGGCGGCGCCCGCCCTGGCCGTGGTGCGCAACATCACCATCGGCCGCACCGTCGCCCTGGACCCGCTGGCCTGGCGCCGGCTGGGCGACCAGACCAAATTCACCCTCGACCGCGACGTCCTCGACATCACGGCCC
>DBBK01000100.1 GCA_002292165.1 Brevundimonas sp. UBA986 | reverse complement strand
GGCGGCGACGCCGAGACCAATGCCGAGGCCCTGAGCGCCCTGCTGGCCGGTCAGACCGGCCCCTACCGCGACGTGGTCCTGCTCAATGCCGCCGCCGCCCTCGTGGTCGCGGACAAGGCCGATGACCTCAAGTCCGGCGTCGCCCTCGCCGCCGCCGCCATCGATGACGGCAACGCCGCCGAAGCTCTCGCCGCCCTCGCGCGGATCACCTCCACGCCCCTGCCGATCGAAGACCTCGTATGACTGCCCCCCAAGATCGACCAAGCGAAGACGTTCTGGCCAGGATCGCCGCCTACAAGCGCGAGGACGTCGCCGTCCGCAAGGCCGCCCAGTCGCAGTCCGAGATCGAGTCCTCGGCCATGATCGCCGGTATGCCGCGCGGCTTCCGCCACAGCCTGGAGAAGCACGCCAGCCCCGGCCGCCCGGCCCTGATCGCCGAGATCAAGAAGGCCAGTCCGTCGAAAGGCCTGATCCGCGAGGACTTCGACCCGCCCGCTCTGGCGAAGGCCTATGAGGCCGGCGGCGCGGCCTGTCTGTCGGTCCTGACCGACGGTCCCAGCTTCCAGGGCGCCGACGACTATCTGGTTCAGGCCCGGGCCGCGGTCGCCCTGCCCTGCCTGCGCAAGGACTTCCTCGTCGATCCCTGGCAGGTGGCGGAGAGCCGGGCCCTGGGCGCCGACTGCATCCTGATCATCCTCGCCATGATCGACGACGGTCTGGCCGGCGAGCTGCTGGCCGAGGCCCGCCGATTCGGCATGGACGCCCTGATCGAGACCCATGACGAACTGGAGATGGCCCGCGCGGTCGCCCTCGGCGGCGATCTGATCGGGGTCAACAATCGGTCCCTGCGCACCTTCGAGGTCGACCTCGGCACGACGGCCCGCCTGTCGCATCTGGCCCCGAAGAACGCCCTTCTGGTCGCCGAGAGCGGGATCTTCACTCCGAATGACGTCGCCGACGTCTGCATGGCGGGCGCCCGCGCCATCCTCGTCGGCGAAAGTCTGATGCGCCAGCCGGACGTCGAGGCTGCGACAAGGGCCCTGCTGGACTAGGCCACGGCCTTCTCGGGCGGATAGATCAGGGTCTCGCGACCGATCTCATCGGCCGGGACCTCGGCGATGTCGCCTAGCACCTCGCACAGAACGCTCCAGCTCAGCGCATCGCTCACCCGCGCGCCCTGCCCGGCCAGCCGTCCGAAGTTCAGGGGAGCGGTGCGCCGTGCAAGGTCGCCGACGGTGTCGAGGCCCTTGGGCAGTCGTCCACGGTCGAGGCTGCCCAGAACTCCGGCCGCGATCACGGCGGCGACGCCCGTAACGGCCACTGCCGGAAGGCTGGCGAAGAGCCCGACGAAAACGCACAGAAGCGCTCCGGCTCCGATCAGAAAGGCTGCAAGGGCCAGCATACCGCCCTCGTGCTGCGGCAGGGTAAGGCTCGTGATCCTGCCCAGCGTCCGCAGCGCCCGTTTTGAACGCGTCCGGAAAACCGGCGGCAAGGGCGTCGCGGGGGCGATCCGTTCGTCCATACCCATTGCGGTCAGTCCCCGGCGCAGGCGGTAGAAGATCATGCTGGTCTCGCAGGCGCCCTCTCGCGCGGGCAACCGCCGGACAAGCACGTCGTGGAGGGCGCCCACGGTCGGCACGGCTTGCAGTTCGTCGGGCGTCAAACGAAGGTCGAACACCGCCTCGACAGCAGCCTCCGCGTCCTCGTCGCCGATCAGGTTCAGGCTCGCTCGGATCATCCGGACAGCCTAGGCCAGAACCCCTTCACCGTTAAGTTGACATTAGTGAAGAACACTTACAGAACATCGACAACGGTTCACGTCTTGTTCTGAAGGCTCCTCCCATGCTCACGCGCAAGCAGCACGAACTCCTGATGTTCATCCACGAACGCATCAAGGAGACCGGCGTCTCCCCCTCGTTCGACGAGATGAAGGAGGCGCTGGATCTGGCGTCCAAGTCGGGCATCCACCGGCTGATCACGGCGCTGGAGGAGCGCGGCTTCATCCGCCGCCTCGCCCACCGCGCCCGCGCCCTTGAGGTGACCAAGCTGCCGGAACAGGCGACGACGGGTCCGATTCGCGGCCGCGCCCCCTTCACCCCGGCGGTGATCGAGGGCGGCGGACGCTCGGCGCCGGTCTCCGAAGCCGCCAACGACACTCGCGAACTGGTTCTGGTCGGCAAGATCGCCGCCGGCGTGCCCATCGCCGCCATCCAAGGCGACAACGGCCGCTATCAGGTGCCCGAGGCCATGCTGGGCGCCGGCGAACACTACATGCTCGAGATCGAGGGCGACTCGATGATCGAGGCCGGCATCCTCAACGGCGATCTGGTGGTCATCAAACGCGTCGACACCGCCTCCTCGGGCGAGATCGTCGTGGCCCTCGTCGAAGGCGAGGAAGCCACCCTCAAGCGCCTGCGCAAGAAGGGCCAGTCCATCGCCCTCGAACCCGCCAACCGCAACTACGAAACCCGCATCTTCGGCCCCGACCAGGTCGAGGTCCAGGGCAAGCTGGTCGGCCTGATCCGTCAGTATCACTAACTCAATATCGTCATCCTCCGGCAAGCCGCCGCTTGGCGGCGCAGACCGGGGGACCCAGCGGCGCGCGGGAGCGCGACCCTGTCGCGGGTGCTGACTTCAACCACCTCGGTTGAACAGATCGCCTGTGGCGCCGCTGGGTCCCCCGGTCTCGCTATGCTCGCCGGAGGATGACGAAAGAAAACTCATTCAGCTCGCGGGCTCCACGGCCGGTCCCCCCTTACCTCCGCCGTCCACACCGCCTTCCAGCCCGCGCCCGAGCGCCATAGCTCCACCGCCCCGCCACGCCTGAAGTCGACCTCGTCCAGCACCAGCGTCTGCGCGCACCCCCCTGGAATGCTTGCCACCGCCGCCCGCACACTGACGACCGGCGCCGCCCCGCACAGGGCTGACAGCACCGGCTCCGACGGGGGCTTCGTCCCCCACCACAACGCCACCGGCGCCGCATCCCGCACGTCCGGCGCACAGGCGAACCGCCCGCAGACCCAGCCCTCCTCCGGCCGGTCCGTCAGGGTCAGCCCTCGCCGCCGCGACCACAGGTCGGCCGCGAACTCCCGCACCCCCGGCCGCACCGCGACCGCCTCAGGCCCCGAGTGGAACGCCGCATTGGTCCCGCCGTCGCCGATCCACAGGTCGGGCGTCGGCGCCCTCGGCCACAGCATCACCGCCGCCGCCAGCGGCAGGCCCAGCCAGCGCAGCCGCCCCCGCCACAGGCAGATGAACAGCACGCCCAGAAAGGCGATGGGCAGGACGAAGTCCGGCGCGCTCGCCACCGTCCTGACCGCCCCCGGCAGGTCCGCTGTCCAGTGTCCGATGGCCAGCATCAGGTCGATGCCCTTGCCCGCGACCCACAGGAAGGGCGCGCCCAGCCCCACGGGCTCCAGCAGGGCTCCCAGCGCCAGCGCCGGCATCATCACGAAGTCCGCCACCGGCGACGTCAGCAGATTGGCCCCCAGCCCATAGACCGCCGTCCGGTTGAAATGCTGCATGGCGAACGGTCCGGTCGCCAGCCCCGCGACCAGACTGGCCGTCACCGCCGCCACGATCCATCCGCCGATCCTCTGCACGATCAGGATCGGCCAGGGCGCCGAAATCTCCCTGACCCGCGCCGGCCAGCTCTCGACCAGGGCCACCAGCGCCGCCGTGGCCGCGAACGACATCTGGAACCCCGGCGTCACGATGGCCTCGGGCTGGAGCGCCAGCACGACCAGGGCCGCGACCGCGAGGGCGTGCATGGTGATCGCCTGCCGGTCCAGCAGGATGGCCAGAAAGGCGATGGAATAGGTGATGGCGGCCCGCTCGGCCGGCGGCGGCGCGCCCGAGATGACCAGATAGGTCGCGACCGCGACCAGCCCCGNNCCCACGGGATCGCCGCCACGCCCAGCCGCACCGCGAAGAAGACGAAGCCGCCCACGACCGCCATATGCAGACCCGAGATCGACAGGATGTGCGCCAGCCCGGAATCGCGCATGGCGTCGAGGTCGTCGCGTTCGATCCAGGTCTCGTGCCCGGTCACCATGGCCGCCGCGACGCCGCCGGTGCGCGGCCCCAGCCGGTCGACGATCTTCTGCGCGAGCCCGAACCGGATCGCATTGATCCTCATGTCCAGTCGCAGCCCCCACGGCGGCTCGGGCAGGACGGCGGGCCGCGTCGGCGACAGGGCGAAGGCCGTCCCGCCCATCCCCTCGAAGAAGGCGTTGCGGCCGAAATCATAGGCGCCCGGACTGGCCGGGGCCGGCGGCGGATTGAGGATGGCGAACAGACGGATGGGTGTTCCCGGCGGCGGCGGATCGCCCTTGACCGTGGCCCTCAGCCGGATCGGCGTCGCCCCGGCCTCGAGCCCCCGGATCCACACCGGCGCGACCACCACCCGGTGTCCGTTCGCGCCCGGACTGTCGACGTCCAGCACCCAGGCCTCGATCGTGGTCGGCGCGTCCAGTTCTGGCGCGATCGGCGCCGCGACCCGTTCAGTGCGAACCTTCGCCGCCGCCAGCCCCAGCGCCAGACACATGAGCAGCATCAGCGGCAGGGTCGCCGCCCGCGGCAGCCCCCTCTCCCGCGCGCCCAGCCAAAGCGCCACTGCCACGCCCGCCACGGCCACCAGAGGCCACAACGGCGGCTCCGTCTTCAGCCCGAAGTAGACGGCGCAGCCGCCGCCGAACGCGACCGGGGCCCACAGCCGCCAGCGCAGCCCCTGGCCGGCGACCTCGGCCGCCAGCCAATCCTTCACCCCATCCCATGGAACTGCCTTCAACCGCCCTTCCCCCGGCCCGAAGGCCGAGCGAACCATGACGTGAGGCGTCCTGATATTCAACTCCAAGATCAAGGAGCGGTCCAGCGCACACGCCGGGCGTTCGTCCCGGCTTCCTCTGACAGCCGCGGTCGTTCAACGAGGGGCTAGGATCAGGGCCGCGCGGCGCTATAACCCCCGCCATGAGCCCGCCCGTCGTTACCCGCTTCGCCCCCTCGCCCACCGGATTCATCCACGTCGGCAACCTGCGCACGGCGCTGATGAACTGGATGATTGCCCGCAAGGCCGGTGGCACTTTTGTCTTGCGGTTGGACGACACCGACCCGGAACGGTCGACCCGAACCTACGCCGACGCCATTCAGGAAGACCTGGAATGGCTGGGCCTGACATGGGACCGGATAGAGCGCCAGTCGGACCGCCTCGACCGCTACGCGGCGGCAGCCGAAGAGATGCGCGCCAGTGGGCGGCTGTATGAGGCCTTCGAGACCCCGACCGAACTTGACCTGAAGCGCAAGAAGCTACTGAACATGCACCGTCCGCCGGTCTACGACCGCGCCGCACTGGCCCTCAGCGAGGCTGAAAAGGACGCCCTGCGCGCGGATCGCGGCAACGGTGTCTGGCGCTTCAAGCTGGATCAGGAACGGATCGAGTGGACGGACGGCATCCTCGGCGATATCTCGATTGATGCGGCCAGCGTCAGTGACCC
>DBBK01000161.1 GCA_002292165.1 Brevundimonas sp. UBA986 | reverse complement strand
TCCGGCGCCGCGACCCTCCGCGCGAGGTCCAGCGCCTTCACCGGCCGGGCCTTCACCGCCGCCCCGGGCTCGAAGCGCGGATTCCGCTCCACCGCGGTCACCTCCATGGCGCTGAACACCGGCATCGTCGGCCTGCCCAACGTCGGCAAGTCCACCCTGTTCAACGCCCTGACCAAGACGGCGGCGGCGCAGGCTGCAAACTATCCCTTCTGCACCATCGAGCCGAACACCGGCGACGTCGCCGTGCCGGAGCCGCGTCTGGACGCCCTGGCCGAGATCGCGGGCTCCAAGGAGATCATTCCGTCGCGCATCACCTTCGTGGACATCGCCGGCCTGGTGCGCGGCGCGTCCAAGGGCGAAGGCCTGGGCAACCAGTTCCTGGCCAATATCCGCGACTGCGACGCCGTGGCCTTCGTCGCCCGCTGCTTCGTCGATGACGACATCACCCACGTCGAGAACCGCATCGATCCGATTTCGGATCTGGAGATCATCGAAACCGAACTGATGCTGGCCGATCTGGAAAGCCTCGAACGCCGCCGCGTCCAGATGGAGAAGCGCGCCAAGGGCGGCGACAAGGACAGCCAGCTCAGCCTCAAGCTGGTCGACCTGGCCCTGTCCAAGCTGAACGCCGGCAAGCCCGCCCGCNNCTGCTGACCGCCCTGCCCGCCCTCTATGTCGCCAACGTCGATGAAGGCTCGGCCGACAAGGGCAATGAGCTGTCGGATCTGGTCGCCGCCCGCGCCGCCGCCGACAACGCCAAGTCAGTGGTCATCTCGGCCAAGATCGACGCCGAGCTGGCCGTGCTGGACGCCGAGGAGCAGGCGGAATTCCTGGAAGGTCTGGGTCTGGCCGAGCCGGGTCTGAACCGACTGATCCGCGAGGCCTACGCCCTGCTGGGCCTGCAGTCCTACTTCACCGTGGGCCCCAAGGAGGCGCGCGCCTGGACCATCCATATCGGCGACACCGCGCCCCAGGCCGCCGGCGTCATCCATACGGATTTCGAGAAGGGCTTTATCCGCGCCGAGACCATCGCCTATGAGGACTTCGTCGCCCTGCGCGGCGAGGCCAGGGCGCGCGAGGCCGGCAAGCTGCGCGCCGAGGGCAAGTCCTATGTCGTCAAGGACGGCGACGTGATGAACTTCCTGTTCAGCTGAGGCGGCATGAAATCCGGGGGGATGATCGCACCGCTTCTGGCGGCGCTGACGATGTCGGGCGCGGCCGTCGCACAGGAGGCGCCGCCTGCGGCCGAGGCTCCGGTGGTCGAGGCTCCGGCGGCCGAACCGCCGACCGCGCTTCGCCGCGAACAGCTGACGGCCCTGATCCTTGGGCTGGAACCGGCGGGCGAGCCGGTCGTGGGCGAGGTCACGGCCAAGGGCGAGGCGGTCCTGTCCGTTCCCATGCGTCTGGCGGAGGAAGGCCGCCTGACCGGCGACATCGCCACCGCCGGCTATCGCATGTCAGCCGGAGCGCCCGTCGTTCATCGCGTCTTCAAGCCGACCGGCGCGGATCAGGCCGACATGATCGAGGCCTGGTGCGGCCCCGGCGAACTGCGGACCATGTTCGGCTGGGTCGGCTCGACCGTCTGCATGGTCGATACCCCGGACGGCAAGGCAAACCTGGGCATCCCGGTCCTCGGCAGCTACGGCGCATGGTGGATGGTCCGCGGCATGACCTTCCCGGAGCCCGACGCCCGGACGGAGCGCGTCACGGTCGAGCCGGCGACGACGCCGTCCGCCTTCCGTCTCGCCTTCATCTACGAGCGTGTGCTTGATGCCGGCGTGGCCCTTCACGCGACCATCGAAGGCCCGGGCCTTCGCGCCGAAGCCCGCCCCTACCGCCACGACATGCGCCGTCAGGTTCTGCCAGTGCGGAACGGCGCGGCGGAACTGAACTTCGACGGCCTGAAGCTGACCCTGATGCCGGAGCGACGCGGAGACGTCGTCGCCGTGACGGCTGAACGGGTTTCGGCGCCCATCGATATGGCCGGGCTCCGTCGGCGCGCGGACGCGCTGGAGGCCGAGGCCGCCGCGGCCGATCCCGCCTCGAACGACGACGCCCCCGATCAGGGCTCCACCCCGGCCCCAGCCCGTCAAGGCGTCGAGCCGACCCCCTTCGTGATCGGTGGCGTGAAGATCGATCCCACCGTCCTGACTATCGGCGCAGGCGAGCTGACGCGCGGTGGGGTGGTCTTGTCGGGTCAGGCGGAATACGCCCTGACCACCCGCCTGCCCAAGCCGGTCAATCTGCGTGCCCCGCTGATCAACGACACCACGCCCGAAGGCCTGATCCTGCATCAGGTCGAGTTCGCCGGCGTCCTTCCCGTGGGCGGGCGCGTCATGACCCGAATCTGGTGCGGTCCTCTGGGCCGGCCGACCGTGTTCGGCAACGGGCAGCGGGTCACCATGTGCCTGCGCCGCGCGGCCGTCGGCGGCTGGGAGGCCTTCTGGCCCTCGACGGGCCGCCCCTGGCTGGGCACCAGCCAGATGACGGGTACGGTCGCGGCCCTGACCGCCAACGACGTCGAGATCGATCCGTCGCCGACGTCCTTGCTGGAACCTCTCGGCGTTCGCTTCGAGATCCAACGCGTCTCCGACGCCGAGATCACCCTGCGCCTCTTCGCCCGACTGAAGGACGAGGACGCCCTGATCTTCACGGTCAAGGAAGCGTTCGAGGGCGGGCGCGCGGTCGTGCCGCTCTGGTCGCACCGCCTTGTCCTGACCCGGACGGCGAGCGGGGTGACGGCGGCCCTGCTCGCGGACGGCGACGGAAAGGGCCCCACCGACGACGGCTTCTATCCCTGATTCCGGGGTTCCGATCGGCACAGGCTAGAGCCCCGGCGCCGTCGTCGCGGCGTCGGAAAGCGTGGTGCATTTCAGCAGTTTGACCGATCGCGGCGCGCCCTCCGGGCCGCGCCGGTCGACATAGACCAGGTCCAGGGTCTGGCCGGTCACGGACATCTGCACCCGCTCGACATGAACCCCGCCGCTCGCCGGGCAGGACAGGCTGGCCTGATAGCCGCCGGTCACCTGGGTGATGCGGGCGATGTCGCAGCCCATCCCCTCTCCCTCGAACCGCAGCGGGGTGATCTCGATCAGACGAGGGGGCCTCACGGGCCGGGCGCACAGGACCGGGTCAGGCGTCCAGCGGCCGACGAAGCTGATCGGGCCCGTCCCCGGCATGAGGGGGGCCATGGACGAGGACGGCATCTCGGCCGACGGGTCGATGACCGGCGAGGTGACGGGCCTGGCCGGCTCCGTCGGCGGATTGACCCGCGCCTGATCACAGGCCGCCAGTCCCACGAGGGCGCCCAGAGCGATCACTGAAATCCCGACGTGCTTCATCGCACCCGAACGCGCCGCAAGCGCGACCGTTCACCGCGCCCCCAAAGACCCCAGGGCTATTGCGGTTGATTCTGATAGTCGTTCGCAGTAATTGCGCCCCCTCTCTCAAGCGGGACCATAAAATGCGCAACCTCCTCATGATCACAGCCGGGCTCGCCGCCCTCGCCGCCGGTTCGGCCCAGGCCGCCGCGCCCGACGCCCCGATCGCCCCGGAAGATCAGGCGACCCCGGTCGCGCCGGTCACCGTCGTCGCCACCCGCACCGCGACCCCGGTCGACGAAGTTCCTGCCACCGTCAGCGTCTACTCCTCCGCCGAGATCGAACGCCTGCTGTTCACCGACATCAAGGATCTGGTGAAATACGAGCCGGGCGTCAGCGTCGTCAGCCAGCCGGCCCGTTTCGGCGCCGCGCTCGGCACCGCCGGCCGTGCGGGCAATGAGGGCTTCACCATCCGCGGCCTCGGCGGCGACCGCGTCCTGATCGTCGTGGACGGCGTGCGCCAGCCTGACGGCTTCGTCTTCGGCGCCCAGAGCGTCGGCCGCGGCGGCTATTCCGATCTGGACCTGATGAAGTCGGTCGAGATCCTGCGCGGCCCGGCCTCGGCCCTGTACGGCTCGGACGGCGTCGCCGGCGCCGTGAGCTTCACCACCAGGGATCCGGAAGACCTGCTGACCGGGGGCCGGAACTTCACCGCCCGCGCCCGCGTCGGCTATAACTCCGCCGACGAAGGCTTCACCGAGGCCCTGGCCGTCGCCGGCCGCTCGGGGGCCTTCTCCGGGGTGCTGGCCTACACGCGTCGTGACTCTTCCGAGACGGAAACGAACGGCGACGCGACCGGCGAGGAAGTCACCGCGACCGGCGGCATCACCTACGCCAACCGCACCCTCGCCAACCCGCAGGATAACCAGTCGGACGCCCTGCTGGCCAAGCTGGTCTGGGACTTCGCCCCGAACCAGAGCCTGCGCCTGACCTATGACGGCTATCAGTCCGAGTCGGACTATGAGGTCCTGAGCGGCCGCACGGCCCGCACCGTCGCCGCCACGCCCCCGACCGCCGCGACGGCTGTTCTGGGCCTGACCGCCAAGGACAACACCGAACGCCAGCGCGTGGGTCTGGACTGGCGCTTCTCGGACAGCTTCGGCCTGGATCAGGGTCAGGTCTCGGTCTACGGCCAGGACGCCACGACCCGCCAGTACACCTATGAAGACCGCGTCCTGACCGACCGGATCCGCGACAACCAGTTCAACAACAAGGTGTTCGGCGCCTCGGCCTGGGCCCGCAAGACCTTCGCGGCGGGCGCCGTCGAGAACCGCGTCACCTTCGGCGGCGACTGGTCGCGGACGACCCAGGAAGGCATCCGCGACGGCACCGTGCCCCCTGCCGGCGAAACCTTCCCGACCAGCCCCTTCCCCAAGACCGACTACACCCTGGCCGGCCTCTATGTTCAGGACGAGATCGTTCTGGCGGGCGGCGCACTGCGCCTGATCCCGGCGGTGCGGTACGACGCCTATGAACTGTCGACCGACAGTGATCCGCTCTACATCGGCACGCGCGCCGATCAGGACGACAGCCACATCTCGCCCAAGCTGGGTCTGGTCTGGCAGGCCACCCCGCAGTTCCAGGTGTTCGCCAATGTCGCCGAGGGCTTCAAGGCCCCGACGCCGAGCCAGGTGAACAACTACTTCGCAAACCTGGCCTTCGGTTACACCTCCCAGCCCAACCCGGACCTCAATCCGGAGACGAGCCAGAGCGTCGAACTGGGCGTGCGCTTGCGCGACATCAACGCCCTGAACGGCCGTCTGAGCGCCCAGCTGGTGGGCTTCAAGTCCGACTATGACGACTTCATCTCGCAGCAGGTCGTCTCGGGCGCCGGCACCCCGGCGGACCCGCTGATCTACAAATATGTGAACTTCTCCTCGGTCGAGGTGCACGGCGTCGAGGCCCGCGCCAATCTGGATTGGGACAACGGCGTCTACGCCCGCTTCGCCGGCGCCTGGGCGGACGGCGACCAGACCGATGCGGGCGTGACCCGGTCGTTGTCGACCATCGATCCGGTCAAGCTGGTCTGGGGTCTGGGCTACAACGCCCCGACCGGTGTCTGGGGCGTCGAAGGCCTGCTGACCTGGTCGGCGCACAAGGACAACGCCGATACGAACGGCCTGAGCTGCTACAACGCCGCCCCGGCCAGCGGCTGTCTGACGGGCAAGGAGTTCGCCCTGATCGATCTGACCGGCTACTGGAACGTGACGGAACAGGTCACGGCCCGCGTCGGCGTCTTCAACGTCACTGACGAGAAGTACGGCTGGTGGAGCGACATCCGCGGCGTGGCGGCCTCCTCGGCCGTGGTCGACGCCTACACCCAGCCGGGCCGCAACGTCGGCGTCTCTCTGTCCTTGCGTCTGTAAGCGCGACGGGAGATTATGCGAATGACTATCAAGACCGAAGAGGTTCCGATGCGCGCCCTGATGATCGCCGCCGCCCTGCTGGCTTCCGCCGCTCCGGCGGCGGCCCAAGCCGAGACGGGGGTGGCCCAGACGGCCGCGCCCTCCGCCACGACCGCGCCGACCAGTGCGTTCGAGCGGGACCGGCAGTCGATCCTGGCCGAGGCGGGCCAGTTCCGCGTCCGCTTCGACTTCCGCGAGAACGTCAGCTTCCTGGCGGGCTATACCCCGGTCGAGGCCCACGACTCGGCCGGCAATGAGATCGTCCGGGTCGTCTATGACCACGGCGACCGCATCAGCCTGCAGCACATCCTGGTGATGGAGCACGAGGGCCAGTCGATCGTCGTCAAACACTGGCGCGAGGACTGGACCTGGCAGCCCTCCACCGTCCTGACCTATTCCGGTCCGGGCGAATGGACCCTGTTGAACGTGCCCGAGGCCGAGCGCGCCGGCGCCTGGTCCCAGACGGTGTGGCAGACGGACGATTCCCCGCGCTACGGCGGCGTCGGCAAGTGGAGCTATGACAACGGCATGGCCGTCTGGACCAGCGGCCCGACCTGGCGTCCGCTGGCGCGCCGCGACGCCGTCCGTCACCCGGTCTACGACCGCTATCTGGGCACCAACCGTCACGCCCTGACGCCGGTCGGCTGGGTGCATATCCAGGACAATATGAAGATGCAGCCCGGTCAGGGCGACGACGGTGATCCCGTCGCCGTCGTGCAGGAGGACGTGGTCAACACCTACCGCAAGTGGGACGGCTATGATCCCAAGGCGGGCGACGACTACTGGGCGGCGACCAAGGACTACTGGGCGGCGGTTCGCGACCTGTGGGACGCGGCCATCGCGGCCCACGGCGGCGTCCGCGTTCAGGAAGTCGCCGAGACCGGCGCCGTCACCGGGACCCCGCTGATGGACCTGGCCGAAAAGATCCAGTCCGGCGAGGTCACCACGGCCGCCGCCATCGATCAGGCGAAGACCATCATCGCCACGGCGACGGCCCGCTAAACCGCTTCCAGCCAGCCCCGATAGCGGACCATCCGGCCCGCGATCGGAAGGCCGATCTCGACGTCGAAGGCGAACCGGCCTTCGACGTCTTCTTTTTCGTTGGTCACGGTGGTCGGCGCCCAGGCCTTCGGCATGGGAACGCCCAGCAGCCGCCAGCCCTCGACCCGATAAACCAGTCGCCCGTCTTCGGGGCTGAGGGTCAGGTCGAAGGCGCACGGGCCGAAGCTTTCCACCACCCGCCCGCCCGGCCTCGGCGAGGAGAGCCGGCTCTGGAAGCGACTGCCCGCGATCTCGCGTCGCCAGATCGAACGGTCGCGGTCGGCGTCGATCCGGACCTCGACCGGCACGCCCTGCGCAGCACGTGGAAAGCCGAACACCCGCGCGACCAGACCGGCGACGGGGTTGGCCGCGCCCTCGACCGAGGCCTGACCGCGCCAGAAGGAATGGCCCGAGGTCTCATGCAGCGTCCGGATCGAGGCCGGCAGGGTGGCAAAGGCCGGACCGACGGCGCGTTCGAACAGGGCGGACGGCTCGACCGTCGTCGTGGTCCTGATGCCGTGCACAGCCAGTTCAGCTTCCAGATCGGCCAGCGGCAGTTCGCCGACGCAGGCCCGCGCGCCCGGCTTGAGCCGCCCTGCCGCGAGCGCCTTCACCACCGTCAGCGCGGGTATTCCCGGCGTCACTGGCCCAACGCCCGGCGGGGCGATCAGCAGCCAGACGGCGCGCACCGCCCTGCCCTCTCGGNNCGCCGACGTCGCTTCCGAACGGGGCGGCGAGCCGGGACAGGAAGATCACCAAACCGGTCAAGGTTCGGGGGTCGGCGCCGGTCAATCCGACCAACCTCGCCAAGGCCCAGCCGCCCCAATGGGCGAAACCCGGCTCGAGCCCCGCCAGGAACAGGGCGCGGTCGGTCGGCCCGAAGCGCTGGGCCAGCACGTCCAGATCCGGCGTCTCGCACAAGGACAGGCGCCGCCGTCCCGCCGAGCCGAAGTCGCGGGTCGTGACGGAGCCCCAGCCGATGCGTTCGGACCAGCCGCCATCCTGAAACACCCGCACGGGCCGTCCGAGCCAGGAGAGGATGGCTTCGGTCACCGAACGGCCCCGCGGGGCCCGGGCGCCGGGAGAGATGGCCGCCTCGACCGCGTCGATGCGGGTCCAGCCTTCGGTCAGGGCGTCCAGCACCGCGTTGGACAGGGCCGGTGTCGAGCTGGCGCCGGTCAGGGCCGTAACGCCCGCCGCCTTCGCCTCGTCGTTCAGCGCTCCGAAGCCGGCGACGAAATCACGGCCATCGGCCAGATCGACGTAGTGGAGGCCAGCCGCGATCGCCGCCCTCGCCACGCGCGGCTCCGCCCCCTGGAACGGCCCTGCCGCGTCGACGACGATGCGCGCGCCAATCTCTGTCAGGTCGGCGGCGGTCAGGCTGCGGGTGTCCAGAGCCACAGCAGAGGCCGCCCCGACCTCGGCCCGCGTCGCCTCGGCCCGAGCGAGGCTCCGTCCCGCCACCACGACCTCGAACCCGTCGCGCGCCAGCCCCTTCGCCAGCCGTGAGCCGAACACGCCGCCCGCTCCGATGACGAGGACGCGGGTCAAGTGACGAACCGGTCGCGGTCCGCGGGATCGGGGATCATGCAGACGTCAGTCCGGCCGAAGATCCGGTAGCGATTGCCTGCGATCAGGTCGTAGAGCGGATCGCGCACGGGCTTGGGCGCGATGCGGCCGATGGCCAGCGTCCGCGTCGCCGGCAGGGCGCCCAGCACCTTCAGCGCCGCGTCCGACTTGAACCAGGCGCGGCCGTTCAGGATCACGGCATTGGTCTCGGGCGCATCTGGATCGATGCCCAGCCGGGAGGCCAGGGCTCGCCCTGCCTCGCTCTGGATCGTCATGAAGCGGAAGCGCCGGGCCGTGTCGTGCCGCAGCACGAACCGCACCCAGCGCGAGCAGAAGACGCAGACGCCGTCGAACAGGATCAGTCCGTCAGCGACGTCCTCGACCGGTTGCGACGCCCAGCGGTCCAACACTCTTAGCGCCGGGCGGCGTCGCTCTCGTGCCGGATGGCGGCGAACTCCGAGGTCGGCTTCCACTGCGGCCAGCTGGTGCTGTCGGCGACTTCCTGACCCAGCTGATAGAGCAGCTTCAGGTTCTGCAGGGCGGCGGTGAAGTCGTAGTCGGGCCGCCATTCGTCGTCGAGCTTGTGGTAATATTTCGCCATCTGGGCCTGGTAGTAGGGCCGTCCGACGGCCTCGCCGCCCTCGACGAAGTCGACGCCGGTCCAAGGCATCAGGGCCGGGACCCCGCCCGCCGCGAAGTTGAAATGGTCGCTGCGGTAGTAGTAGCCCTGCTCGGGCTCGCCGTCGCCGACGACGTGGCGGCCTTCGCGCTGGGCCAGACGCTCCAGATCATCCTCCAGCCCCGACTTGCCGATGCCGAAGATGGCGATGGTCTTCGTCGCGGGGGTGAAGGGCAGCATGTCGATGTTGATGTCGGCCGCGGTTTTTTCGAGCGGATAGACGGGGTGGGTCGCGTACCACTCCGAACCCAGCAGGCCCTGCTCCTCGGCCGTCACGTGCAGGAAGACGACGGTGCGTTCCGGCGGCGGACCGGCCTTGAAGGCGCGGGCCATTTCCAGCACGCCCGAGGTGCCCGAGGCGTTGTCCCAGGCGCCGTTGAAGATGCGATCGCCGTTGGCGTCCGGATCGGCGGCGACGCCGACGTGGTCCCAGTGCGCCGAATAGACCAGGTATTCGTCCGGACGGGTCGTCCCGGGAATCTTGGCCAGCAGGTTATGGGAGTGGATGACCTCGGCCATCTCGTCGATGTCGACGCTGAGCTTCAGGCCGGTGTCTTCGGCCTTGAAGGCGCCGCCAGCCTTGGCGGCGGCCAGAACCGGCTGGAAGTCCTCGCCCTTGGAGGAGGCCATGGCGGTGGCGACATCCAAGGTCATCGTGCCACTGAAGGCCGTCTCATGGGCGCCGGTGATGGTCATGCGCGGACGACCGCCGCCGCGCATGCCGCGTCCGCCGGACACTTCGTACAGGGTGATGACGCCGACGGCGCCGCGCTTGATCGCCTCGTTCACCTTGTGGGTCGAGGAGCCGTAGAAGTTGGGATCGGCGCCGAAGGCGGCCGGCTGGCCGCTGAGCACGACCACCACCTTGCCCGTCAGGTCGATGTTTCCGTAGTCGTCCCAGTTCCGCTCGGGCGCGACGACGCCGTAGCCGGCGAAAACGATCGGCACATTGTCCAGCTTCACATGGTCGTCGGCGGCGCCGGCGCGGACGATCAGCCCGCTCTCGACCGGATGGGTGGCGCCGTCGACGCCGGTCCAGCTGACCGTGGCCGGATGCGCCGGGGTCAGGCGCAGCAGATCGACCGGCTGCAGCCACTGACCGTCCGGACCGCCCGGCTGAAGGCCCATGGCCTCATACTGGGCCTGCAGATAGGCCAGGGTCAGCTGCTCGCCGATCTTGCCGGGGAAGCGGCCTTCCAGGCTGTCGTCGGACAGATACTTGATGTGGTCGGACAGGCGCTGGGCCGAGAAGTCCTGGGCCGAGGCCGGCAGGGCCAGAAGCAACATCGCCGAGGCGGCGACGCCGCAAGTCAGTCGGGCCAGCATCAAAGAAACTCCGTGGAAAATGCGCGCGCACCTTAGGGCGGCCGCTCAGGACCGCCCCTTACATTTTTGTAATGCAGTCTACTGCCGTTCCGCGGCGCTGACAGCGCGGGCCGGACCGAACTCCGAACCCGTCTTCCACTGCGGCCAGTCGCGACTGTCGGCCAGGGCCCGGCCGATGTCGTAATAGACCGTCAGGTCTTCCATCTGGCCGCGATAGTCCCAGTCGGCGGACCATTCGTCGTCGGCCTGATGGTAGCGTTTGGCGGTGTATTCGTCGCGGGCGGCGATGCGGGCCTCGACGGGGGCGTCGCGGAATGTTCCGCCGCTCTCGGCATAGGCCATGGGCACGCCCTCCTTCGCCAGCGGGAAGTGGTCGGAGCGGAAGTAGTAGCCGGCCTGGGTGTTGGCGTCGGGCTCGATGACCCGGCCCTGCGCCTCGACCGCCGCGGTGACGCGCTCGTCGAAGTCGGACTGGCCGAAGCCGATGATGCTCATCGCCGTGGTGCGACCGTAGACATTGGCCGAGTCCATGTTGAAGCCGCCGACGGTCTTCTCCAGCGGATAGAGGGGGTTGGCCGCATAGTATTCCGAGCCGAGCAGGCCGCTTTCCTCACCGGTGAAGCTGATGGCCACGATCGAGCGCTGGGTGCGGGGCGCGGCGCCGAATACACGGGCGATTTCCAGCAGGCCCGAGGTGCCCGAGGCGTTGTCGACCGCGCCGTTGAAGATGGCGTCGCCGTTGGCGTCGGGCGTCCCGACCCCGATGTGATCCCAGTGGGCGGTGTAGAGGATGGTCTCGTCCGGATGGGTCGTGCCCGGCAGGCGGGCGACGACGTTGTGGCTCTCGATCCGGTCGGTCTTCAGGTCGAACATGGCGTCCATGCCGGCGCCGGTCAGGGTCACCGGATGGAAGTTGCGGCTGCGCGCCTGAACCTTCAGGGCCTCGAAGTCGAGACCGGCGTGCTGGAACAGCTGGACGGCGACGTCGCGCTGGATCCAGGCTTCCATGGCGACGCGCTCCTTCGACGGATCGGCGCGCTGGATGTCGAACTGCGGCGCGGTCCAGGAATTGCGCACGGTGCCCCAACCGTAGGAGGCCGGCGCGGTCTCATGCACGATCAGAACGCCAGCGGCCCCCTGACGCGCGGCCTCCTCGTACTTGTACGTCCAGCGGCCGTAGTAGGTCATGGCCTTGCCGCCGAAGGTGTCCAGCGACGGATCCTCGAAGTCGGCGTCATTGACGAGCACGACGAGGATCTTGCCCTTCAGGTCCATGCCCTTGAAGTCGTCCCAGTTCCGCTCGGGCGCCTTGATGCCGTAGCCGACGAAGACCAGCGGGGCGTTCATCAGCATGACGTGGCCCGAGGCGTTGGGCAGGCGGGTCGAGGCGACGATCTGCTCGCCCTGGGCCAGCGGCAGGGTCCAGTCGCCGACCTTCAGCTGGGCCTTGAAGTCCTCGACCTCGAAGCGGTTCAGGGCCACGGCCTGGGTCCACAGGCGCGAGCCGTCGGCCCGCAGGTCCCCGCCCGGCTCGAAGCCTGCGGCGGCGTATTGCTCGCTCAGATATTTGATGACCTTGGGCTCGGCCTCGGTGGCGATGCCCCGGCCCTCGAAGCTGTCGTCGGCCAGGATCCGGATGTGCTCGGACAGTTTCGCGGCGTCGAAGGCGGGTTCCGAAGACTGGGCCATCGCCATGGTGGAGAGGGCGACGCCGGACATCAGGGCGGCGAGGGGCAGGGTCAGACGCATGGCAACTCCGGGGGAACGTTCGGCGTGACCCTATTCAGCGTCGCCGGAGGAGTCGATGTCTTCCCAGTGTCGCAGTCCGCAGCCTAGTCTGGCGCCATGACCCCATCCCGCTTCGAGACCGGCCGCCCCATGCTTCTGGCGGGCCTGCGCCGCTGGTACGCCTTCTCCGAGGGCCCCAGCCAGATCCCCGTCGTCTGGAAGGACTTCGTCACCCGCCTTCCCCTGCCCGGTCAGGTCGGCGGCCGCACCTACGGCGCCACCTGCCAGATGGACCCGGAGGGCCAGCGCTTCGAATATATGTGCGCTGCCGAGGTCGAGACCTTCGACGGCCTGCCGGAAGATCTCGGCCGGATGCGCGTGCCTGAGGCCCACTACGCCGTCTTCGTTCACGCCGCCCCGGTCTGGACCATCCGCGACACCATCGTGGCCAGCCAGACCTGGCTGGAGTCGAACGGCGAATGGAAGGCCGCGGGCACACCCGACTTCGAACGCTACGGCCCGGCCTACGACGCGAAGACAGGGCTGGGCGATACGGAGATCTGGCTGCCGGTTACCCGGCCTTAACCGTAAGGATTCACCATACCGGCTCCACTCCCCGGAGCTGTGCGCGTGACCGACCTGAAGACCGACATCATCCACCTTGGCGACTGCCTCGAGGTTCTGCGCGGGCTGCCGTCGAAGTCGGTCGATATGGTCTTCGCCGACCCGCCCTATAATCTGCAGCTGGGCGGCGACCTGCTGCGGCCGGACAATTCCAAGGTCGACGCGGTCGACGACGACTGGGACAAGTTCGACAGCTTCGCCGCCTATGACGCCTTCTGCCGCGACTGGCTGAAGGAATGCCGCCGGGTCCTCAAGGACGAGGGCTCGATCTGGGTCATCGGCAGCTACCACAACATCTTCCGCCTGGGCGTCGCCATCCAGGACATGGGCTACTGGGTCCTGAACGACATCATCTGGCGCAAGTCCAACCCCATGCCGAACTTCAAGGGCACCCGGTTCACCAACGCCCACGAGACCCTGATCTGGGCCGCCAAGAGCCGTGAGCAGAAGCGCTACACCTTCAACTACGACGCCCTGAAGGCATTCAACGAAGACACCCAGATGCGCTCGGACTGGACCTTCCCGCTGTGCACCGGCGAGGAGCGGATCAAGGGCGAAGACGGCAAGAAGGCCCACCCGACCCAGAAGCCCGAGGCCCTGCTGCACCGGGTGATCCTGGCCGCGACCAAGCCCGGCGACGTGATCCTCGATCCCTTCTTCGGCACGGGCACCACGGGCGCCGCCGCCAAGCGTCTGGGCCGCAAATTCATCGGCATCGAGCGCGACGAGACCTACGCCAGGGTCGCCGAGACCCGCATCGCGACCGTCATCCCTGCCGCGCCCGAGGACCTGAAGGTCATGGGCTCCAAGCGGGCCGAGGTGAAGGTGCCCTTCGGCGCCCTGGTCGAGGCCGGCCTTCTGGCCCCCGGCGACCGCCTCTATTCGCCCAAGGGCGACCGCGAGGCCCGCGTCCGCGCCGACGGCTCGCTGGTGTCCGGCGAGTTCACCGGCTCGATCCACAAACTGGGCGCAATCCTGGAAAACGCCCCGGCCTGCAACGGCTGGACCTACTGGCGCTTCAAGACCGACCAGGGCTTCAAGTCCATCGACGCCCTCCGCTCGGAAATCCGCGCGACGCTGTAGCCCTCGCGAATTACGCGCGCGTCATTTGACCTCCCGATCCGCGGGCGGCAGGGTCGGAGCGTGACGGGGGACAGCCTATGACCGACAGTGCGCTCGAGATCCGGGGCCTGCGAAAGACGTTCAGCCGCCCGGCGGTGGACAACCTCGACCTGACCGTCAAGGCCGGCGAGCTCTATGCCCTGCTGGGGCCGAACGGGGCGGGCAAGACGACGACGCTGCGCATGGTCGCTGGACTGACCAGGGCCGACGCCGGGTCGATCCGCGTCTTCGGGACCGACGCCATCACCGATCCGGTCGCGGCCAAGCGGCTGATCGCCTGGCTGCCGGACGAGCCCATGCTCTACGACAAGCTGACGCCGATGGAGTATCTCGAGTTCGTCGCCGGCCTGTGGGGCGTGGACGCGAAGACGGCGCGCAAGCGGGCCCAGGAGCTTCTGGAGTTCCTCGCCCTGTGGCCCCATCGCGGCGAGCGCTGCGAGGGCTTTTCGCGCGGCATGAAGCAGAAGGCGGCCCTCGCGGGCGCCCTGATCCACGAACCCAAACTGCTCATGCTGGACGAGCCCCTGACCGGTCTCGACGCCGCCATGGCGCGTCAGGTCAAGGATCTGCTGCAAGACCGTGTCCGGGCCGGCGCCACCGTCATCCTGACCACCCACATCCTCGACGTCGCGGAGCGGATGTCGGACCGCATCGGCATCATCCAGCACGGCAAGTTGCTGGCCGAGGGCACGCTGGAGGAGCTGCGCGCCCGATCGGGTCACGGCGGCGCCACTCTGGAAGACGTCTTTCTCGACCTCGTCGGCGCGGACGTCTCGTGATCAGCGCCGTCGTCCGGATGCTGCCGCCGGGATCGGCCGCCTGGCTTCTGGCCGCCGAGGTTCGTCTCGGCCTGCGCGGCATGAGCGGCAAGCGCGGGGTCAGCGGCTCGAAGATCGCCCTGGTCCTGATCAGCCTGTTCGCCATCGCCGGGGTGGTGTTCGGCGGCGTCGCCCTGGGCTTCCTCGCCTCCCGGTGGCCCCTGCCGATCACGCCGCTGTCGGCCCTGATCGTCGACGCGGCCTGCGTGGTCCTGTTCACCCTGATGCTGTCCCAGGCGATCAATCTGGCGGTTCAGGCTCTTTACGAGCGCGGCGACCTCGACCTGCTGCTGTCCTCGCCGCTGAGGCCGCGCGTGGTGCTGACCGTTCGAGCCCTGTCGATCACCGTGGTCGCCTCGATCCTCTACGTCCTGCTGGTGACGCCCTTCGTGATCACCGCCTCGGTGCTGGGGCGGCCCGAATGGCTGTCGCTGTTCGTCATCCTGATCTCGCTTTCGATGGTCGCGACGGCGCTCGGCATCCTGATGACCATGGGACTGTTCGCCCTGATCGGACCGCGCAAGACCCGCGTGGTGGCCCAGGTCATCGCCGCCCTCGTCGGCGGTCTGATGTTCATCCTGAGCCAGGCCTACAACTTCACGCGCCACGAGGACGGGCACGGCTCGTCCGGCGTCTCGGACCTGGCGCTCAGCCTGACGGGCAGCCCGCTGCTGGCGCCGAGCGGTCCGCTGGCCTGGCCGGTGCGCGCCCTGACCGCCAGCCCCCTGCCTCTGGCCGTCATTGGCGGGATCGGCCTGATCCTGTTCGTCCTGGTGGTCAGAAGCCTCGGCCCGCGCTTCGCCAAGGACGCGGCCGCCGCCGTGGGCGAGAAGTCGATCCCGGCCCGGACCAAGGGCGCGGACGGCGCCTTCGCCGACGGCCTGACCCGCGCGATGGTCCGAAAGGAACTGCGGCTTCTGGCCCGCGACCCGCAGCTGATCAGCCAGATCCTGCTGCGCATCGTCTATCTGATCCCGCTCGGCGTGGTCCTGTTCAAGAACGCCCATGCCGGGACCACGCCGATCCTTCTGTCGTCGGCCATCGTCTTCATGGCGGGCCAACTGGCCGGCAGCTTCGCCTGGATCGCCATCTCGGCCGAGGACAGCCCCGACCTGCTGCGCTCGGCGCCGATCGACCGCGCCCTCGCCGACCGGGCCAAGCTGATCGCCGCCCTGATCCCGACCTTCGTCCTGACCGGCATCGCCATCGGCGGCTTCGCGGTCATGGCGCCGCTGAAGGCGGTGGTGGTGGCGATCGGATGCGTCTGCGCCGCCGCCTCGTCCGGCCTGATCCAGATCTGGCGTCAGAAACCCGCCACGCGGAAGACCTTCAACCAGCGCCAGCGCGGCGGCTCCTGGCTGGTCAATATCGTCGAGATGCTGGTTCAGGCCGGCTGGGGCGGGGCGACGGCCATGGCTCTGGCCGGTCTGTTCTGGGCCGCGATCCCGGCGGCCCTGGCCTTGCTGGCCACCCTGGCCCTCTACCGCTCGCCGCAAAAGCGCTGGGAGTCCTGAACTCTGGACGAAATGTCCGGAAACGCACAGATGTAACGCGAGTAAACCACCGCAATTACTGAAGAAAATTGCATGTTCCGCGATGGAACTTCGCAGTTGCGAGAACATTGATGTCTACGGCCCGGCTGAGCGGGTCGGAGCACACACATCATGAAGATCGCCCAGGTCACCCCGCTGTACGAGGCCGTCCCTCCGAAGCTCTATGGAGGGACCGAACGGGTGGTCGCCCATCTGACCGACGCCCTCGTCGATCTGGGCCATGAGGTCACCCTGTTCGCCAGCGCCGACGCGCGGACGAAGGCCCGGCTGATCCCGGTGCGCGATCAGGCGATCCGGCTGGACCCCGCTCCGCTCAAGTCCGACCTCGCCGCCCACCTGACCATGCTGGCCGAGGTGATGGACCGGGTCGACGAGTTCGACGTCATCCACTTCCACACCGACATGATCCACTTCCCCATGTTCCGGAAGTATGCCGACAAGACCCTGACGACCCTGCACGGCCGGCTCGATATGAAGGACCTGCCAGAGGTCTATGAGCGGTTCACCGATTTCGGCCTGATCTCCATTTCCGACGACCAGCGCAAGCCGTTGGCCTTCGCCAACTGGAAGGCGACGGTTCACCACGGCATGCCCGCCGAGCAATACCGCTTCTCGGCCAAATCGGAGGGTTACCTTGCCTTCCTCGGCCGCATCTCGCCCGAGAAGCGTCCCGACCGGGCCATCGAAATCGCGACCAAACTGGGCAAGCGCCTCAAGATCGCGGCCAAGGTCGATGCCGCCGACCGCGTCTATTACGAGGACAGGATCAAGCCGCTGATCGACGGCAATCCGCTGATCGAGTTCATCGGCGAGATCGGCGACCACCAGAAGTCCGACTTCCTGGGCGGCGCCGAGGCCCTGCTCTTCCCCATCGACTGGCCCGAGCCGTTCGGCCTGGTGATGATCGAGGCCATGGCCTGCGGCACGCCGGTCATCGCCTTCAAATGCGGTTCGACCACCGAGATCATCGAGGACGGCGCCACCGGCTATCTGGTCGACACCATGGAACAGGCGATCGCCGCCGCCGACCGGGTCGGGCAGTTGGACCGCGAGGCCGTGCGCGCCCGCTTCGAACTGCGCTTCTCGGCGACCGCAATGGCGAGGCGCTATCTCGACGTCTACGGCGACCTGCTGGCCAAACGCCCCTTCGCTGAGGCGCCGCTGGACGATGTGGTGACGCCGCTGCGGCCGATGGACGAACCACGCAGCTTCGCCGCGGCTGGATAAACTACGTTCCTTCGCGCGGTCGGCTGAACCGTCGCGCTTCTCAGCCATTAGGCCATGAAGCGGACAGTCTAGAGCCGCATTTGGGTGGGACGGTTCAGGCGACCCGAAGCCGCGTGCGGAGTTTCCATGGACGACAGCTACTCGGTCCAGACCACGGCCGCGGAGACCGGCGAGACCGGCGGTCTCGACACCCTTCAGGCGCTCAAGGACGGCGACACCTTCCTGGTCGCCGACGGCTGGGGCGATATGAAGGGCGGGGCCGACGGCCTGTTCGACAGCGACACGCGACTGCTGTCGCGGTTCCAGATGACCGCGGGGATGGCCCGCCCCTCGCGGCTGTCGTCCGGCGTGTCGCGCGACAACGTCTTCTTCACCGCCCATTCGACCAATCGGCCCCTGCCGCCGATGGGCGGGCGTTCGGCGCCGGCGGGCGTGATGCATATCGAGCGGCGGCGGTTCCTGTGGAACCGGCGGATGTTCGAGCGGGTGCGGATGGTCAATCACGGCGTCGAGGATGTCCTGCTGCCGCTGGCCTTCGACTTCGCGGCCGACTTCGCCGACATCTTCCAGGTGCGAGGCACCCTGCGCGAGAAGCGCGGCACGGTGCATACGCCGACCCATGACGGGCGGCGCGTGACCTTCAGATACACCGGGCTGGACGACGTCGAGCGGACCAGCTGCCTGTCCTTCTCCGAACCCCCGGCCCGGCTGTCGGGGACCCGCGCCGAATTCATGTTCAGTCTGCCGAAGGGCCGGCGCATGGACCTCTACATCGAATGCGGCGGCGAGGCCTGCACGACGCCCGACCCACTGCGCTGGCGCGAGAATGCGCTGGAGGCCAGGCTGTCGATGCGGCGACGGCGCCGGCGCGGCGCCTCCCTGCGCGGTCCGCGCAGCCCGCTGTTCAACCAGTGGCTGGACCAGTCACGCGCCGACATGGCGCTGCTGACCACCGACCTGCCGACCGGCCCCTACCCCTATGCCGGGACGCCCTGGTTCTCGACGCCGTTCGGCCGTGACGGCATCCTCAGCGCCTGGCAGATGCTGTGGCTCGATCCGTCGCTGGCGAGGGGCGTCCTGACCTATCTGGCGGCGCGTCAGGCGACCGAGGTCTCGGCCTTCCACGACTCGGCGCCCGGCAAGATCATGCACGAGACGCGCGGCGGCGAGATGAGCGCCCTGCACGAGGTGCCGTTCGGCCTCTATTACGGCGGGGTCGACACCACCTGCCTGTTCATCGCCCTGGCCGGCGCCTATGCCCGACGGACCGGCGACCTCGATCTGATCCGCAAGCTCTGGCCCAATCTGGTCGCCGCCTCCGAATGGATGCGCGACTATGGCGACAGCAATGGCGACGGCCTGATCGACTATGCGCGCGGCGCCGACACCGGTCTCTCGAACCAGGGCTGGAAGGACAGTGAGGATTCGATCTTCCACCGCGACGGGCGGTTCCCCAAGGGGCCGATCGCCCTGCTGGAGGTGCAGGGCTATGCCTATGCCGCCTGGCTGGCCATGGCCGACCTCGGCGCCCGGGTCGGCGATGCCCGCGCCCAGGCCTGGGAGGATCACGCCCACGAGGTCCGCTTCCTGGTCGAGGACAGGTTCTGGATGGAGGACGAGGGCTTCTACGCCATCGCCCTGGACGGCGACGGGGAACAATGCCGCTCCATCGGCTCCAACGCCGGCCACCTGCTGTTCAGCGGCCTGCCCTCCAAGGCGCGCGCCGAGCGGGTCACGCGCCGCATGCTGTCCAGCGAATTCCGCAGCGGCTGGGGCCTGAGGACGCTGGCCAAGGGTCAGGCCAGGTTCAATCCGATGAGCTATCACAACGGCTCGGTTTGGCCGCACGACACCTCCATCGCCGTGGCGGGGATGGCGCGCTACGGCGAGCGCGACGCGGTCTCGACCATCCTCGGCGAAATCTACACCGCCGCCAGCCACTTCCAGATGCGGCTGCCCGAGCTGTTCTGCGGCTTCGACCGCGAGCCCGGCGAAGGCCCCATCGCCTATCCGGTCGCCTGCCTGCCCCAGGCCTGGGCGGCGGGCTCGGCCTTCCTGATGCTGCAGGCGTCGCTGGGCGTGGACGTCAATGCGCTGGACGGGGTGGTCACCGTCGCCAACCCGACCCTGCCGACCGGCGTCGACCGGCTGACGGTGTCGGAGCTGCGGGTCGGGACCTCGAAGGTCGACCTGATCTTCGAACGCATTGGCGAGGGCACGGTCCTGATGCCCAAGGGCAAACAGGGCGATATCCGGATCCTGACGTCGCGCTAGGCGGCGCTCGCCAGCCCCCGCTCAAGCGCCTTTCGAAACACTGTCGGCAGGGCCTTCAGCGCCTCGGCCTCGGGCATCCAGACGAAGTCGCCCGTCCCCTCAGCCACCCGCACCGACAGGGTCAGGCTGAAGTGGGTGAAGACGTGTTCGATGGCGCCCGCGTCAGTCCAGTCAGCCTCGACCGGTGGGGCTTCGGACGGCGCGGCGGACCAGTCGCTGGTCGGCAATCCCAGCATGCCGCCGAGCAGGCCCTTGTCCGGCCGCTGGACCAGGGCCACGCGGCCCATTCCGTCGCGCAGCACCCAGGCGAAGCCGTGGCGATGCGGCCGATCCGCCTTCTTCGTCTTGAGCGGATAACGTTCGGGCGCGCCCGTCCGATAGCCCGCGCACCACTGGCTGATCGGGCAGATCAGGCAGGACGGCGACTTCGGGCGGCAGACGGTGGCGCCGAGGTCCATCAGGGCCTGGGCCCAGTCACCGGGCCGATGGGCGTCGACCAGCGAGCCGGCCAGCGCCCTCAGTTCGGGCCGGGCGGCGGGCACGGGCGTCTCGACCGCGAAAAGCCGGGCCACGACCCGCTCGACATTGCCGTCGACCACATTGGCCTCGCGGTCGAAGGCGATGGCGGCGACGGCGGCGGCGGTGTAGGCGCCGACCCCCGGCAAGGCCAGCAGCCCTTCCTCGGTATCCGGAAACACGCCGCCGTGCTGATCCGCCACGGCGCGGGCGCAGGCCAGCAGGTTGCGGGCGCGGGCGTAGTAGCCGAGGCCCGCCCAGGCGGCCATCAGATCGGCGTCGGCGACGGCGGCCAGATCGCCGACCGTCGGCCAGCGCGCGGTGAAGCTCTCGAAATAGGGTGTCGCGTGTGGGACGGTCGTCTGCTGCAGCATCACCTCGGACAGCCAGACGCGGTAGGGGTCGGTGCGCTCGGCCGCTCCAGGCGGCGCGCGCCAGGGCAGGGTCCGCGCGCGTTCGTCGTACCAGGCCAGAAGGGCGGCGCGCAGATCGGATTTGTGGAGGGCGACGTCGGGCATCAGTGAGGCTATATAGGGCCATGGCCCGGGACCTGCCCACCGAAAGCGAAGCGCGCGAGATCCTCGCCCGCCGACGCACGCGCCCCGCGCCGCGCCCGGCCCCGCCCGCCGGCCGCGCCCTCACCGGCTTCATCAAGGAACTGGACGAAAAGTTCGGACGCGGCGCGAGCGCGCTTGAGCCCCGCTGGCGCGAGATCGTCGGCGACCAGCTGGCCCGCGTCACCCGCCCGCAGAAGCTGACCCGCGGCAAGGGCGGGGCGCCGGGGACGCTGGAATTGCGGGTCGCGGGCCCCGCGGCCCTGCTGGTCCAGCATCAGTCGGCCGAGATCCTGTCGCGGGTGAACCTGTTCCTGGGCCCCGGTTCGGTCGACAAGCTGCGGATCGCCCAGGGGCCGGTGAAGCCCTTGGCCCAGCCCGCCGCCTCGACCAAGGGGGCGCGCCGCCGCATCGATCCGCTGGACGCAGCCACCGAAGCCGAGCTGACGCAGTCGGTGTCGAAGGCCCCCGAGGCCCTGCGCGCGGCCCTCGCCGGACTGGGCCGGGCGGTGCTGTCCGACGAGGCGAAACAGCGCTCACGCAGCCCGCGCCGTTGACAAAACTTCGCCGCACCTGTTCTCGAAAGCTGTCGATGCGCGCCTTCCCGGGGAATCGCGTGATCATCGTTCGCCATTGCCTGTAGAAAGAGCCCATGCGTCCCAGCAAGCCCTTCAAATTCGGATCGATGAGCCGCCGTGCGGCGATCACCGGCGCGGCGCTCGCCGCCATGGCCACCCTGTCGGCGTGCGGCGGCGGCGGCGGTTATCAGGAAGCCGAGGGCGACATGGGTCTGGGCGCCGCCAAGGGCGCCAAGGTCACCGTGGTGGAATACGCTTCGGTCACCTGCAGCCACTGCGCCGCCTGGCAGGAAGAGGTCTGGCCGCAGTTCAAGGCCAAGTACGTCGACACCAACAAGATCCGCTATGTCTTCCGAGAATTCCCGACCCCGCCGGTCCCGGTCGCCGCCGCCGGCTTCCTGGTCGCGCGCTGCGCCGGGGAGGACAAGTATTTCGACGTGATCCACGAGATCATGGCCAGCCAGGCCGAGATCTTCGGCGGCACGCCGCCGCGTAACGTCCTGCTGCGCATCGCCCAGGGCGCCGGTCTGAGCGAGGCCCAGTTCACCGCATGCGTCACCGACACCAAGGCCGCTGAGGCCCTGGACAAGCGGGTCAAGGCGGGGATCGACGCCGGTGTGGACGGCACGCCGAGCTTCTTCGTCAACGGCGAGAAGGTGGCGGATTCGAGCCTGACCAGCCTGTCGGCCAAGATCGACGCCGCCCTCGCCAAGTGACCCCAGCTGATCCGGAAAACCAGACCATGAACCTGATGAAGACACTGACCGGATCGGTCCTCGCCCTTCTGGCCCTGACCCTCGCGGCCTGCGGCGGCGGCGCCGGCAAGGCCGCGGAGGGCGACATGGCCCTGGGCGCCGCCGAGGGCGCCAAGGTCACGGTGATCGAATACGCCTCGCCGTCCTGCCCCCACTGCGCCCTGTGGCAGAAGAACACCTGGCCGGCGTTCAAGGCCCGCTACGTCGACACCAACAAGGTCCGCTACATCTTCCGCGAACTGCCGACCCCGCCGCAGGACGTGGCCACCGCCGGCATCCTGCTGGCCCGCTGCGCCGGTCCGGACAAGTATTTCGACGTGATGCACGAGCTTCTGGCCAGCCAGGACGAATGGCGTTCCGGCGCCCTGTCGCCCAACGCCTCGCTGGTCAAGACGGCCCAGGCCTTCGGCTTCAGCCAGGAGCAGTACACCGCCTGCATCACTAACCCGGACAACATCGCCGCCCTCGAGAAACGCATCTCGGCCGCGACTGCCGCGGGCGTCACCGGCACCCCGACCTTCAAGGTCAACGGCAAGGACGTGATCACGCCCGGCAGCGACGAGGGCACCAAACTGCCCGACCTGGCCCAGGCCATCGACGCCGAGCTGGCGAAGTAGGCCCATGCATCCGTTCCGCCGTCTTTTCCTGATCCTGACGCTGGCGGCGGCCCCGCTGGCGACTGTCGCCACGCCGGCCCTGGCCGGCGACCTGCCGCCGGTCACCGCCGAGGACCGTGTCCTGGGCCGTGCCGATGCTCCGGTGACGGTGGTGGAATACGCCTCCTTCGTCTGTCCGCACTGCGCGGCCTGGCACAAGGACGTCTATCCGGCCTTCAAGGCGCGCTACATCGACACCGGCAAGGTGAAACTGGTCTATCGCACCCTGCCGACCTCGCCCGAGGACTTCGCCATGACCGCCGCCGGCATCGCCCGGTGTTCGCGGCCCGAGCGGTTCTTCACTGTCGTGGATTCCCTGTTCGACGGCCAGCCTGCCTTCTATGCCGGGAGCCGGACCTGGCTCCGCGACGCGGTCGCCCTCAGCGGCCGTACAGATGACGAGATGAAGGCGTGCTTCCAGGACCCGGCCACGGAGGCCCGGATCAACGCCGAGATCGCCGGGGCCGCGGCCGCCGGCGTCGAGGGCACCCCGACCTTCTTCGTCAACGGCCGCAAGATCGCCGATCCGTCGCTGGACAGCCTCGGCGCCGCTATCGACGCCGCCCACGGACCCGGACACTGAGCCCATGTCGATGCTCCGCCGACTGATCCTGACCCTGATGCTGGCGTCCCCGCTGCTGGCTTCAGCGGTTCTGCCCTCGCAAGCCTGGGCCGGCAACCTGCCGCGCGTGGGCTCGGCCGACCGGACCATCGGCGATCCGCGTGCCCCGGTGACGGTGGTTGAGTACGGCTCCCTCGCCTGCCCGCACTGCGCCGAATGGCAGATGTCGAACTGGTATGCGTTCAAGGAGCAGTATGTCGATACGGGCCAGGTCCGCTTCGTCTTCCGCGACATGCTGACCGAGCCGGTGACCGAAGCGACCCAGGCCGCCGCCATCGCCCGCTGCTCGGCGCCCGAGCAGTATTTCGAGGTCCTGCATACCTTCTATCGCTGGCAGTCGACGGCCCGGAACTTCGGCCCGGTCAGCGAATGGTACGACCGCGCCATCGCCGTCAGCGGCCGGTCGCGCGAGGAAATCAACGCCTGCGTCCAGGACCCGGCGACCCTGGCCGCCATCCGCGAGGCCATGACAGGCGGCATCGCCGCGGGCGTGACCAAGACCCCGACCTTCTTCGTCAACGGCAAGGTGGTCGCCGACGGCTCGCTCGAGACCCTGGGCGCCGCCATCGACGAAGCCTCCGGCCGCTAAAGCGAGGGCCGGGGGACGCGATGCAATTCCAGCGCCTCCGCCTCGTCGGCTTCAAGTCCTTCGTCGATGCGTCGGAGGTCCAGATCGAGCCCGGCCTGACCGGCATCGTCGGCCCCAACGGCTGCGGCAAGTCCAACGTCCTTGAATCCATGCGCTGGGTCATGGGCGCCAACTCGGCCAAGGCCATGCGTGGTCAGGGCATGGACGACGTCATCTTCGCCGGCGCCTCGAACCGGCCGCCACGCAACCATGCCGAAGTCCAGCTGACCATCGACAACGCCCAGCGTCGGGCGCCCCAGCCCTTCACCGACAGTCCGGTGCTGGAGGTCTCGCGCCGCATCGACCGGGGCCAGGGCTCGACCTACCGGATCAACGGCAAGGAGGTCCGGGCCCGCGACGTCCAGCTGCTGTTCGCCGATGCCTCGACCGGCGCCAACTCCCCGGCCCTCGTGCGTCAGGGCCAGATCAGCGAACTCATCGCCGCCAAGCCCCAGAACCGTCGCCGTATCCTTGAGGAAGCCGGCGGTGTCGCGGGCCTGCACACGCGCCGGCACGAGGCCGAGCTGCGGCTGAAGGCGGCCGAGTCGAACCTCGAACGCCTCGACGACATCGGCAAGGAGCTGGAGACGGCCCTGACCCGGCTGAAGCGCGAGGCGCGGCAGGCGGAGAAGTACAAGAAGATCTCGGCCGAGATCCGCGCCTTGCAGTCGGCCCTGCTGTTCGTACGCTGGAACGACGCCCGGGTCGCGGCCGAGGCCGCCGCCGGCGAACTGCGCGAGGCCGACCGGGCTGTGGCCGAGGCGACCGCCGCCGCCGCCGCCGCCCAGACCGCCGCCCTGAAGGCTCAGGAAGGCTTGAAGCCTGCCCGCGAGGAAGACGCCGTCGCCGCCGCCCTGCTGCACCGCGCCAGCCTCGAACGCGACCGACTGGACATGGCCGAGCAGCAGGCCCGGGCCGAGGTCGACCGGCTGAAGGCCGAGGGTGCGCGCATCGCCGCCGACGCCGAACGCGAGGAGAAGATGTCGGAGGATGCGGCGGCCGAACTGGCCCGCCTGACCGCCGAGCTCGAAACCCTGACCGCCGAGGTCGCCGCGGCGCCCGCACGTGGTCCGGAACTGGAGGCCGCCCTCGTCGCCGCCGAGGAGGGCCGCCGGGCCGCCGACGCCGAGGTCGAGCGTCTGGCCGGAACCCTCGCCGCCGTCGAGGCCCGCGCCAATGCCGAAACGGCCCGCAAGCGGGATGCGGAAGCCCGCGTCGCCCGCGCCCGCTCAGGGCTCGATCAGGCGAAACGCGAACGCGAGGCCCTGGGGCCGCTGGAGACGCCCGAGCTGGCCACCGCCCGCACGGCTCTGGACGAGGCGACCGCCGCCCTGACCGCCGCCCGCGCCGCCGTCGAGGCCGCCGAGGCGAAGCGCGGCGACCTGGCCCGCGCCGAGCAGGAGGCCCGCACCGAGGCCCGCGCCGCCGAGGACAAGCTGGGCCGCCTCCAGACCGAGGCCCGGGGTCTGGCCTCCCTGCTGGTCACCAGCAAGCGCGAGCACGCCCCGGCGCTGGACAAGGTTTCCGCCGACAAGGGCTATGAGGCCGCCCTGGCCGCCGCTCTGGGCGACGATCTGGACGCCGCGCTGGACCCGAAGGCCGCCGCCTACTGGGCCGGCGCGACGCCCCCTACCCCGAATTGGCCGACGGGCGTGTCGCCCCTGTCCGACCATGTGAAGGCGCCCGATCAACTGACCGCGCGGCTGGCCCTGTGCGGCGTGGCGGACAAGGCGGATGCGGCGAAGCTGGCGCAAGGCCTGCCGCCGGGCGCCCGTCTGGTGACGAAGGAAGGCGACCTCTATCGCTGGGACGGCTTCGTCTCGCGCGCCGAGGCCCCGCGTCCGGCCGCCGTGCGTCTGGCCCAGCGCGGCCGTCTGGCCGAGCTGGAAGCCGCCATCGACGAGGGCAAGCCGGCGCTGGAGACGGCGCAATCCGCCCAGAAGGCCGCGACCGAAGCCTTCCGCGCCGCCGAAGAGGCGGTGAAGACCGCGCGCCTCGCCCCCTTCGCCGCCGACAAGGCCGTGACCGCCGCCCGCGACAAGGTCGAGAGCCTGAGCCGGGATCAGGCCCGCCGCGAGGCCCGCGCCCAGGCCCTGGACGAGACACTTGCCCGCCAGACCACCGAGGTCGAGGCCGCCGAGGCCGCCCTGGCCGAAGCGATGTCCGTCGATGCCCCGTCCGAGACCCTGGCCGGGCTGAGAGACGAACTGGCCGCCGCCCGCCTCGCCACCGACGCCGCCCGCGCCGCCTCGGCTCAGGCCCGCGCCGACCGCGACGCCGAGGCCCGCGAGCGCTCGGGCCGCGAGGCGNNCGTCTGGCCAATCTGACCCGCGAGCGCGACGGCTGGGCGACCCGGTCGAAGGACGCCGCTGCCCGCATCAAGACCCTGGCCGGTGATGCGGAGAAGTCCGCCGCCTTGCTGAAACAGGCCTCCGCCGCGCCCGAGGCCCTCGCCGCCCAGCGCAACACCCTGCTGGACGCCCTGACCGCCGCCGAGACCCGCCGCAAGGCCTCCTCCGACGCTCTGGCGGTCGCTGAGGGCGAGGCCGGGGACGCCGACCGGGCGAGCCGCGCTGCCGACGCCACGGCCTCCTCCGCGCGCGAGGCCCGCGCCGGTCTGTCGGCCCGGGCCGAGGCCGCCGCCGACCGCCTGCTGGACGCCGCCAACACCGTGCGCGAGACGGCCCAGATGGAGCCCGAGGCCCTGGGCCAGAAACTGATCGACGACGCCATCGCGCGCCCGCCGGACGCGGCCGGGGCTGAGAGCCTGCTCTACGGTCTGGAGCGCGAGCGCGAGCAGTTGGGACCGGTCAATCTGCGCGCCGAGGATGAAGCCGAGGAATATGGCGAGCGGCTGAACACCATGCGCATCGAGCGCTCGGACCTGACCGGCGCCATCGCCCGCCTGCGCGACGGCATCGACGAGTTGAACGCCGAGGGCCGCGAGCGGCTGATCGCCGCCTTCGACGTCATCAACGACAACTTCAAGAGCCTGTTCGAAGCCCTCTTCGGCGGCGGTCAGGCCGAGCTGAAACTGGTCGAGTCGGATGACCCGCTGGAGGCCGGTCTGGAAATCTTCGCCTGCCCGCCCGGCAAGCGGCTGTCGGTGATGAGCCTGATGTCCGGCGGCGAACAGGCCCTGACGGC
>DBBK01000275.1:740-4251 GCA_002292165.1 Brevundimonas sp. UBA986 | reverse complement strand
GGGGCGGCGGGCGACGAGGGCGCGGTCGCGGCGCCGGGCGTGCGCGAACCGCTGCGGCGGCGCACCGAGGTCGTCGTCGACGCCAGCCCCAGATAGAGAGCCCCCAAATAGGACTCTGACGCGGCAGAGGTTATAGGTCGGTCCTTCACCGTCCGGGCCCCTGCCGTTGCGTCTTCTGAAAACTCTCCTGCTGAGTCTGGCCCTGATGGCGGGGGCGGCGTCAGCCCCGGCTTGCGCACAGGCGCCCTCCGGTCCGCAGAAGACCGAGCGGATCGAGGCCGAGCTGGTCCCCATGTCGGCCTGGGCCGCGCCGGGGTCGACGGCCGTGGTCGCCGTCAGACAGCAGATCCAGCCCGGCTGGCACACCTACTGGCGCAATCCGGGCGACTCGGGCGGGCCGACGACCCTGAGCTGGAGCCTGCCCCCGCACGTCACCGCCGGAGACATCGTCTGGCCCCTGCCGCAGCGCCAGCGGCTCTCGGGCCTGACCAACTATGGCTATGAGGGCGAGGTCTTCCTGCCCGTGCCGATCGAGATTCCGGCCGACGCGAAGCCCGGCACGACCCTCCCCCTGACTGTCCGCGCCGTCTTTCTGGTCTGCAGCGCCGAGATGTGCGTGCCCGACCCCCTGACCCTGACCCTCAACCTGCCGATCAGGGCCGGCGCCGCCCCGCTCGCCGGCGCCACGGGCCGCCGCATCCAGACCGTGGTCGAGACCGCGCCCCGTCCCGCCGGGATCACGGCCCATGCGGCCCTGACCAACGGCGCCCTGACCCTGAGCCTGACCGGCGGTCCCCTGAATGGCCTGACCCCCAAACAGGCCTCCTTCTTCCCGTTCGAGGGCGATGTCATCGACCACGCCGCCGCCCAGTTCGGCCAGCGCGGCCCGAACGGCCTGACCCTGACCCTCGCCCCCGGCCGCGACCTGAAAGCCGACGGCCTGACCGGCCCGATCTCCGGCGTCCTGTCGACCGATCTCGGCAGCTGGGAGATTACCGCGACCCCCGGCCCCGCCCTGCCGGGCTCGACAGGTTCCGGCTCGCTCGAACCCACCCCCGACGCCTTCGGTCAGGCGCAAGCCCCGGCGAAGACCGGCCCCCTCGACCTGCTCAAGGCCGCCGCCTTCGCCCTTCTGGGCGGGCTCATCCTCAATCTGATGCCCTGTGTCTTCCCGGTGCTGGCCATGAAGGCGGCGGCCCTGACCCGTTCCGCGCACGAACCCGCCGAGGCGCGCCGCGACGGGATCGCCTTCACGATCGGGGTGCTGGTCTCCTTCGCCGTGCTCGCCGCCGTGCTTCTGGTGCTGCGCGCCGGAGGACAGGCCGTCGGCTGGGGCTTCCAGCTCCAGTCCCCGGCGGTGGTCGCGGCCCTCGCCGTCCTGATGCTGGCCGTGGCCCTGAACCTGTCCGGGGTGTTCGAGGTCGGCGCCCGGCTGCAATCCCTCGGCGGATCGTCGCCCCTGTCCCGCCTGCCCGGAGGCACGGGAGCCTTCTTCACCGGGGTGCTGGCCGTGGTGGTCGCGGCCCCCTGCACGGCGCCCTTCATGGCCTTCGCCCTGGGTGCGGCCCTGGTGATGCCGGCGCCCATGGCCATGGTCGTCTTTCTGGCGCTGGGTCTGGGTCTGGCCCTGCCCTATCTGGCGATCAGCCTGTCGCCGGGCCTGCTGGCCCGACTGCCCAAGCCGGGCCGCTGGATGGTCGTGCTGCAGCGCTGGCTGGCCGTGCCCATGTACGCTGCCGCGGCCTGGCTGGTCTGGGTCTTCTGGCGGCAGACCAATTTCGGCGCCGCCATGATGCTGGTCGACGCCTGTCTGGTCGCGGCCTTCGGTCTGGTGATGCTCGGGATCATCTCGCGCCGCATCCGCTGGGCCGCCGCCGCCGGCGGGGTGCTGGTGGTCTCCGCCGTGGGTCTGACCGCCTTCACCGGCCACACGGGGGAGCAGGCCGCCGAACGAGCGGAGGCGCGCGCCGAACTCCCCGCCGACGCCTGGTCCGAGGTCAAGGTTCAGGCCGCCCTGGCCTCGGGCCGCCCGGTCCTGGTCAACTTCACCGCCGACTGGTGCGTCAGCTGCAAGATCAACGAACGCACCGCCCTGTCCTCGCCGGTCACGGCCCGGGCGCTGCGTGAGGCGAACGCGCTGTACCTCGAGGGCGACTGGACCCGCCGCGACGACGCGATCACGCGGGAGCTGGAGCGCCACGGGCGGTCAGGCGTGCCGCTGTATCTGGTCTATCGGCCGGGGAAGGCGGAGCCGGAGGTGCTGCCGCAGCTGCTGACCGAAGGGGTGGTGGTGGAGGCGTTGAGGTGAGGGGTGACGGAAGCAAGGTTTGCTTCGCAGGAATGGCACCGAAGCAAGTAGTTTGATTTGGCATCCTCCGGCTCGTTGGGAGGTGTCGTATTCCTCACGCTGTCGTGCTTCATTTATTCAGGGCAAAATTTGGGGAGATATTGCCGTTGCCTGCCAAACGATCCCCCAAGCCTCGTCCGAGGCCAGAACCACGCTTACCGGAACATCGGCGGCCGACATTGGGTAGTCGCTATGACGGGCCCATGTTTTGGGTTTCCGCGTTTGGAGCTGGTTTGGTTGTTGTTTCCACCGTCTTCAGCGCCATTGGTCTTTGGCTGGTGAAGGGCCAACTAGATCTGACTTCCGATCAGGTGAACCTTTCAAGGGATCAGTACGATCTCTCAGTAGAGCAGGCGGCGGACGCGCGAGCCACCACGCGCCAAGCGCAGCTTGGAGAGGCAGCCAGTATCGAGCGTCAAGGACGTCTGATCACCGCAACCCAAGCCTTTGCTGAGGCGGCCAAAACCCAATCAGAATCCATGGCAGTTCTGGCCAGAGCAAATCAACAGTCAGCCCGTGCAGCGGATATCGCGGTAGCGGCCGATCAGACGCGACTCCGTGCATATATTACTGCCGAGCCTGGAAGGCTCGATGACTTTGGAGTGGGGCCGGACCGGGTAGGCCGGGTTCGCATGAAAAACGTGGGTCAGACGCCAGCCTATGACGTAACCATGCGTGGAAATACCGTCTTGATAGAGTATCCCAACATCCCGGATCCGCGCTTTTATGCTGCGGCACTCTTCGCGGGAAATTCCAGTTCGAACGATGCAGTAATGGCTCCCGGTGCTGATCGTGTCGGTATGACCTCTCTATCAGCGGTATCCGATATCCAAGCCGAATTGGTGCGTTCGCAGCGTCTCCATCTTGTGACTATTGGGTTGGTCACCTACCGCGACATCTTCGGTAAAACCCACGTGAGTCGTTTCTGTTACGTCTACCCCAGAGCTGAGTTTGGAGAAGAGAGCGCGCGCTTTTGCTCGTCAGGCAACGACGCCGACTAAGCTTTCGTAGCGATCCGTTGATTTCAAAGTCCGTCATCCCCGGGCTTGCCCTGCGGGCCCAAGGGTCCGCGCAATCGGACGGGGACGTTGCGGGCGGGTGTCGATGCGGAGCTGTCCTGCCAAACCTCACCGTGGGTCCTCGGGACGAGCCCGAGGATGACGG
>DBBK01000275.1:0-704 GCA_002292165.1 Brevundimonas sp. UBA986 | reverse complement strand
TCCCCACTGCGTGGGGAGGAGACGCGGTAACTCAGCGACGCCGCACCGTCAGCCACACCGCCGAGATCAGGAAGTAGAACGCCCCGAACCCCGCGTAGCCGGCGACCGTAGCGATGGAGAGGTCGGCGGGTCCCTGCGACATGATCGTAAAGAAGACCCCGGCGAGGATGGACTGGGCGCCGGAGAGGATCATGGCCCATTGGGCGCCGGCGGTTTTCCAGCGGCGCAGGCCGGTGAGGAGCTGGAACAGGCCGGCGAGGACGGCCCAGACGCCGAAGACCCCGATCATGAAATGGATGCCGAGCTGGACGGCGCCGGCGACCATGGCGGCGGTGGCGACCAGACTGATGGCCAGGTTGGTCGTCTGGGTCAGGTTGGCGCGAAGGCCGCCGTTGGCGCGGGCGTCGAGGAGGTTCGCGAGGGCGTCCCACGCCGGATAGAGGACCAGCAGCAGGGCGCCGAGGGCGGGGTTCTGAACCCCGACGGTGAAGGCAAGGGCGATCCAGACGGCGGCGACGCCGGCGCGCAGGACATAGAAGTTCCGAAGGAAGTTGGGGGTGGGCGCAACGGGGGACATGCGGGCGTTCCTGAATATGATGCGACATTAGATGTCGTGACATATCATGGGTAGCGTGTGGCGATCGGCTTGGCCAGCATTATTTGTCGTGACATAGAATGTGCGCTGAAGGAGCGCCTGATCCATG
>DBBK01000235.1:5427-5603 GCA_002292165.1 Brevundimonas sp. UBA986 | reverse complement strand
CCTGCCCGGCCCGGCCGCCCGCCGTCGGGTCATGTGGCTGCCGATCACGCAGCCGGTTCCCTCCGGCCCCGTCACGCCCGCCTCCTGAACGGGTTTGCCGCGCGGTCCCGGCGCGCTTAAGTCAGGGTATGACGGATCAACCGACAGGACTGGCGGGTATCGCCGCCGCCGCGAAG
>DBBK01000235.1:0-5408 GCA_002292165.1 Brevundimonas sp. UBA986 | reverse complement strand
GGGCCGGGGCCTGCCGCCGGTGCATCTCTGGCATCCCGAACACTGCGGCGACATCGACATCCTGATCCGCGCCGACGGCGTCTGGATGCATGAGGGCTCGCCCATCGGCCGCAAGGAGCTCGTGCGGCTTTTCTCCACCGTCCTGCGCCTCGACCCGGACGGCTATCATCTGGTCACCCCCGTCGAGAAGATGAAGATTCGCGTCGAGGACCTGCCTTTCCGCGCCGTGACCATGGAACAGCGCGAGGAGGGGCTCGCCTTCACCACCGACGTCGGCGACGAGGTCCTGGCCGACGCCGAGCATCCCATCGTGGTGGAGACCGACCCCGTCACCGGCGAACCCGCGCCCCGCATCCGGGTTCGCGCCGACCTCGAGGCCCGCATCGCCCGCACCGTCTTCTATGATCTGGTCGAGATGGCCGAGGTAGTCGACGGGCGGCTGACGGTGACGTCGGCGGGCCAGCGCTTCCCTCTGGGACCGGTCGGAGCGGGGGTGGAATGAGCCTCGCTTCCCTGAAGGCGCGTCTGATCGAGCGCCTGCATTCGCCCGAGAGCTGGCGGCCGGACGCCGACGCCGAACGCTCGGACTTCGACCTCAATCCGGGTCTGACGCCGGACGGCAAGCCGCTGAAGCCGGCGGCGGTGCTGGTTCCGGTCATCGCCCATGCGGACGGGGCGACCGTCCTCCTGACCCGGCGCGCCGACACCCTGACCAGCCACTCGGGCCAGATCGCCTTCCCCGGCGGCCGCCACGAGGCCGGGGAGACAGCCGTCCAGACCGCCCTGCGCGAGGCGAATGAAGAGGTCGGCCTCGATCCCGCCGCCGTCGAGGTGCTGGGCCTCATGCCCGCCTATCGCACCGGCACGGGCTTTCTGATCACCCCGGTGATCGGCTGGATCGCCTCGGCGCCCGCGCTGACGGCCCAGGACGGGGAGGTCGCCGACATCTTCGAGGTGCCGTGGGACTTCCTCATGAACGTCTCCAATCACCAGCGCGGCCATATGGACCCGCCCGAGGGGCCGCGCCGCTGGTTCTGGGCCATGCCGTTCGAGAACCGCTACATCTGGGGCGTCACCGCCGGGATGATCCGCGCCCTGCACGACCGGCTCTATGAGGACGTCCCCGACCCGGAGGCCGCCGCCGCCGAGGACGCGGCGTGAGCGCGTCCGTCTCCGACCAACCCTGGCTGACCGACCCGGCGACCCGGGCGGTGCTCGACGCCCTGGAGGCCGTCGGCGGTCCCGACTGCGCCCGCTTCGTCGGCGGCTGCATTCGCAACGCCCTGATGGGCCAGACGGTCGATGACCTCGATCTGGCCACCCGCCTGTTGCCTGAGGTCGCCATGGCGGCCCTGCAGAAGGCCGGGCTGAAGGTCGTACCGACCGGTCTCGCCCACGGCACGGTGACGGCGGTCTCGAAAGGGCGGCCCTATGAGATCACCACCCTGCGCCGCGACGTCTCGACCGACGGCAGGAACGCCACCGTCGCCTTCACCGACGACTGGGCCGAGGACGCCGCGCGCCGCGACTTCCGCCTGAACGCCCTTTATGCCGACGCTGAGGGGCAGGTGTTCGATCCGACCGGGCAGGGCGTCGAGGACGCGCGCGAGGGCCGCATCGTCTTCGTCGGCGATCCCGAGACCCGCATCCGCGAGGACTATCTGCGCATCCTGCGCTTCTTCCGCTTCTTCGCCTGGTACGGCCGGGGCGAACCCGATGCGGCGGGGCTCAAGGCCTGCGCCGACCTGTCCGAGGGCATGATCCGGCTCTCGGCCGAGCGGGTGTCCAAGGAATTGCTCAAGCTGCTGGCCGCGCCCGATCCGCGACCGGCGGTCCGGGCCATGGCGGGGGCGGGCGTGCTGGCCCGCATCCTGCCCGAAGCCGGGGAGGTCGCCGCCTTCGAGGTCATGGTCGGCCTGGCCGACGACCCGGCCCTGAAGCTTTCAGCCCTGCTGTCGTCCGATCCGGCGAAGGTCGAGGCGGCCGCGAAACGTCTGCGCCTGCCCAACGCCATGCGCGACCGGCTGCTGGCGGCGGCGGGCGGAGAGGTCGAGCTGGCCACGGACGCCCGCGCGGCCCGGGCCCTGATCTATCGTCTGGGCAAGCCGACCTTCGCCGACCGGGTGCTCAGGGCCGAGGCCCAAACCAACCGACCCGGCGCCGGCGCGGCCCTGCTGGACCTTGCCGACCGCTGGCCGGTCCCGCGTCTGCCCGTGGGCGGGCGTCAGGTGGCGGCGGCGGGTCTGGCGGCGGGACCTTTGACGGGTCAGGTGCTGGCGGCGTTTGAGAACGGCTGGATCGCCGACGACTTCCCCGACCACGGCCATGCCGAACGGCTCAAGGCGCTGATCGAGGCTCTGCCAGCGTCAGGCGGGTGATCACCGGCCGGTGGTCGGATCCGGTCCGCTTTCCGATCTTGCGGCCGACCACGGCCAGATCGGGTGTCCGGTAGACCTGATCGATGGTGAAGCCGAAGACCGCCGGCGCCGCAGACGGCCAGGTGCCCGGCCAGCCGGGATTGGCCTTCAGTCCGATGTCCGACTGGATCTGCTTGCCGACCCGCGCACTGGAGACGCTGTTGAAGTCGCCTGCCACGATGACCGGCCCGTCCAGCTTCTTCACCAGGGTGTTCAGGGTCATGGCCTGAGTCAGCTGGCCCCACTGGAACTGGAACGGCCAGGGCCGGGTCATATGCACGCCCACGACATTCAGCGGCCCCAGCGGCGTCTCGACCTTCGCCAGGGCATAGCTCAGGCCCGGCGCCCGCAGATTGCCGGGCGTCAGGGGCCAGCGCGACAGGATCATATTGCCCGAGGTGCCCGCCCCGAAGCCCGGCCAGGGCGATCTCAGCCGATGCGGATACTGGGGAAACAGGTCGTTCGCATGTTCGCTGACGACCAGCGGCGCCTCGATCAGGATGACGATGTCGGGGTTCGCCGCCTCGACCGAGGCCTTCACCGCCGCGACATTGGTGTTGGTGACCAGCAGATTGGCCGAATAGAGGGTCAGGACCGGAGCGCCCGGCTTCGGCGTCCCGCGATCCGCCATGGCCTGGGGCCACAGCGCCGCCGCCAGCACCAGAATGACCGCCCCCCCGGCGCCCGCCGCGAGCCTCAGCCGCAGCACCGCCAGCAGAACCACGAAGATCGCCGTCAGGATCAGGGCCGGGGCCGGGAACTGGGCCAGGATATCGACCCAGCGATGGCCGATGCCGCTCAACGCCGCCACACCGATGATCAGCGGCGGGACCAGGATACCCAGCGCCAGGACCGTCGCGACCCGTTTCAGGACCGTCCATCCGTCCGGACCGCGCACTGTCCAGCTGATCGGCTGGTGCTCGGGTCCACGATCGGACAGCAGCTTGGGCATACGTCCTTGCCTTTTTATGGTGAACGCTGTTCGTGGTGGGGCGTTGGGTATCCGCTGCGGAGGGAAGATGGCCAGGCGGACGATCAAGGATATCGAGAAAATCTGGTCCAATGTCGAGGGCGTCAAAAAGCTCTCGGACCGGGCGGTCGGCATCGGCCCGTTCGGCATCGGGCTGGATGGTCTGCTGGCCTTCGTGCCGGGGGTGGGTCTGGCCTATACGGTCGGCGCCGCCGGCTGGCTGCTGATCCAGGCCACGCGCGCCAAGGCCTCGCCCTCGACGATGCTGCAGATGGCGACCTGGCTGGGGCTGGATACGGTCACGACCCTGACGGGCGAGGCCTTCTTCCTGCCGGCCGATGTGGTCGACGTTCTCTTCCCCGGACACCTGCTGGCGGCCAAGGCCCTGCAGAAGGACATCGCCTCCACCCACTGGGTCGAAGGGTCCGAGCGCGACGCCCGGGCCTCGGGTGAGCACGAGCGCCATCTGGAGACGGTGCGTGGCGACAGGTCGCTCAAACGTGTCGTCTATCTGCATGACTGATCGAATTTTTCGACACGCCCCCGCATCCGGGCGAACACTCTCGCCGTAGCTGACGCGACCGGGCGTGCGGGGGCCCACCCCCCGAGCGGTCCTGACAGCCGCGTCCCGGTCAGCGGGGAGACCACAAGAGCCCTTCCAACGGTCTCCCCGCACCCCCTTTCAACGAAATTGCAGACGCCCGATCCGGGCTGCGCGCGCAATTCCCGATCGCAATGCCGTTGATTTCCCGGGTTTGCGCTGACAGCACGGGTCTGAGCCCGCCCGGGTTCGGGCCGCGCCGACACTGATCTCCTCAATCATGGAGATCGAAAATGAGCGACGACCTCAGCGCCCGCCTGGGCCTGCCCTATCTGGCCGCCGGCCAGCTTCAGAAACATGTGACCCTCAATGAGGCCCTGACCCGGCTCGACGCCCTGGTTCAGGCGCGGGCGGTCAGCCGGTCGACGGCGGCCCAGCCGGCCACTCCCGCCGACGGCGCCCTCTACATCCTGCCGGCCTCGCTCACAGGGGCGGTCTGGGCCGGCCGCGCGACCGGCGATCTGATGCGGTTCGAGGCCGGCGCCTGGGCGGCGATCGCCGTTCCCGACGGAACCCTCGTCTGGATCGCCGACGAGGACGTCTTCGTCCTGCGCGACGGGGCGAGCTGGGTGACGCTGGGCCAGAGGCTGGGCGCGGTTCAGGGCCTGACGCGGCTGGGGCTCAACACCACGGCGGACGCGACCAATCCCTTCGCCGCGCGGATCAACAAGGCCCTGTGGACCGCGGTCAACGCGGGCGACGGCGGCGACGGCGATCTGCGCATGACCTTCAACAAGGAGGCGGCGGCCGATGTCTTGTCCCTGCTGTTCCAGAGCAACTGGGGCGGCCGGGCCGAACTGGGCCTGATCGGCGATGACGACCTGACGCTGAAGGTCAGCGCCGACGGTTCGACTTGGCGCACGGCCCTGACGGTGGATCGCTCAACGGGGGCGGCGGCCTTCCCGACCGGCTGCGGTCGGGTGGAGACCACGGTCCTGACCAGCGGCGCGACCTGGACCGTGCCCACCTGGGCGCGGCGGATCGAGGCCGTCGTCGTGGGCGGCGGCGGGGGCGGGGGCTCGGGCTGCGCGGGGGCATCGGGCGCCAGTCGGTTCGGCGGCGGCGGGGGCGGGGCGGGCGGAGCCTGCACGGCGGCCTGGGCCACAGCCGACCTGGCCTCCACCCTGACCGTCACCGTCGGCGCGGCCGGGACGGCGGGGGCCTCGGTCGCCTCGGGGACCGGCAATACAGGCGGCGCCGGAGGGACCAGCGCCGTGGCCAGCGGCGGCGTCACCCTGCTCAGCGCGCCCGGTGGTTCCGGAGGAACAGGCGGAAGCGCCGCGTCCGGGGCCGGCGGCGCGGGCGGGGCGGGCTTCCCGGCCTCGAACGGCGGCGGGGCGGCCTCGGTCACGGCGACCTCGGCGGCCGGCGCGGCCCTGACCCGGCCGGACGGCTCGGGCGGCGGCGGGGCGGGCGGCGG
>DBBK01000008.1 GCA_002292165.1 Brevundimonas sp. UBA986 | reverse complement strand
GGCTCGGGGCCGATGGGGCGTCTGAGCCCGCGATGGAATGACCGGACCTGCGTCCGTGTCGTCAATATGGACGCCGACCATGCGAGCTTCCTGAAGAGCCGCATCGGAACAGTGGCCAGGGCGATCGGTCTGTCGCCCGACGCCTCGCCGGACTGCGAACCGAACATCACCGTCTATGCCTCGGACGATCCGGACGCCCTCGCGGATCGGCTGACCGAGGCCGCTCCGCGAAGCTTCCGTCCCGCCCGCGCCAACGTCAGTCTCGGCGATGCGGCGCTGGAGGCCTTCCGCACGTCCGACGCCCCGGTACGCTGGTGGCAGGTCAGCCTGCCCCTGATGGCCGACAGCGGGCAGCCCGCGATCGAGCTGGGGGTCAATGATCCGGCGCCGCTGTCGCGTTCCGTCGCCGTGCACAACGGCTCGCGCCTGGGCGGCAATGTCCGCGACGATCTGATCGGGGTGACGATCATCCTCGACCTGACGAAGCTGGGCGGCGTCCCTTTCAACGCGGTCAGCGACTATGTGGCCTTCGTGGCCCTGGCCCCGGCCGATCCGCGTGTCGAGACGCAAGGGTTCGACACGGTCCTCAACCTCTTCGAGCGCCCGGGTANNCGGGGGCCTGACCCTGACCGACGAGGACTATCTGTTCGCCCTCTATTCGTCCTCGCGCGCCCCGGGCAACGCCGCCGTCCAGGTCGCGGAGATCGCCGACCGCATGGCCACCGAACGCCGCCGCCGCGAGACCCTGCAGCAGCAGGGCGCGGGCCAGTGAGTCTCTAGACCGGGTCGGTCGGCTTCGGCGTCACCTCGGCCGGAGCGGGCTCAGGCGTCGCCGGGGTGTCGGGCAGGGGAATGAACTCGAGGTCGTCTTCGGTCGGCAAAGCCATCCGACCCGCCTTCCAGTCGGCCTTGGCCTGATCGATCCGCTCCTGCGAGGAGGCGACGAAATTCCACCAGATCAGCCGCTCGCCGACCGGCTCGCCGCCCAGGGCCATGACGGTCGACTGCGTCAGGGATTTGACGGTCGGCTCGGCCTGGGGCTCCAGCACGATCAGCTGACCTTCGTGGAAGGTGCGGCCCGCGACCTCGATCTGGCCCTTGGCGACATAAAGCGCCCGTTCCGACATGCCGCCGGCGCCCTTGCCCGGAGGCGGTGCGGTGCGCACCCCCTCCTGCATCTCCCAGTGGACGTAGAAGAGCGGCGAGGAGGTCTTCACCGCCGACGACGCCCCATAGGCCTCGCCCGCGACCAGACGCGCGAACAGGCCGCCGTTCTCATAGGCGGGCAGGTCGGCTTCGCCATGGTGGAAGAAGCCGGGATCCATCTCCTCGGCCTCGTTGGGCAGGGCGATCCAGGCCTGCATCCCGTGCATCGGGCCGCCCTGCGCCTTCTTCAGCGGGTCGGTGCGCTCGGAGTGGACGATGCCCTTGCCGGCCGTCATCCAGTTGACCTCGCCCGGACGAATGGCCTGGGTGAAGCCCAGACTGTCGCGGTGCATGATCTCGCCCTCGAACAGATAGGTCAGGGTCGACAGGCCGATGTGCGGGTGGGGGCGGACGTTGATCGAGTCAGCGCCGGGAGCGAACTCCGCAGGCCCCATCTGATCGAGGAAGATGAAGGGACCGATCATCCGCCGCGAATGGAACGGGAGGACGCGGCCCACCTCGAACCCGCCGAGATCCTTGCGCCGCGCGTCGATCACCATCTCGATCATGTCGTATCCCCTCTGAGCCCGTGTCTTATCGCACGTGGGGGGTGATGATGCCGAGGGGAAGGGCGGTCACATTCTTCACGCCGCGCGTCACGATGTGGCTTTCGCAGTCAGAGACGATGGCCAGGGCCAGAAGCTTCTCGCGCAGGAACTTGTCGAAGGCGTGCATGTCGGAGGTGACGATCCGCAGCACATAGTCCTCGCGGCCGGTGATGGTGGCGCACTGGACCACTTCCGGCCAGTCGCTGACGGCGGCCTCGAAGGTCTGCAGGTTCTCGGAGGAGGGCAGCATCAGCTTGACGATGGCGTAGACCTCGAAGTCCAGGCCCAGAAGCTTGGCGTCCAGAAGCGTCACGCGCTTGCGGATCAGGCCGGAATCTTCCAGTCTCTTGATGCGCCGCCAGCACGGCGAGGCGGACAGACCGACCCGATCGGCGACCTCCGCGACGGACAGCCCCGCGTCCTGCTGCAGGATGTCCAGAATTCTCGCGTCGATAGGATCGAGTTCGTCCGCCAAGGCGTTTCTCCGTTTTTCGTTATGGCGCAATAAAATACCCTTGAACCGCCATATGCAAGGCGAAATTCGGTAAGTCTTGATGCGCCGCGTCTGCTATCAGGCGCTATAAAGGCAAATGCGGCCGGATCAACCAGGCGCAGGCCAACAGGCAGGACCAAATGACCAGGAACACCCAGCCCCTGTCCCTGCGCGTTCCGGAGCCTTCGGGCCGTCCCGGAGACGCCCCGGACTTCAGCGGACTGAAGCTCGACGTCGCCGGGGCCGTCGACCGGCCGCCGGTCGATTCGCGGCCCGTGCAGATGATGGACCTGGCCTTCCGCCTGATCCGGGTGCTGGATGACGAGGGCAATGCGGTCGGTCCCTGGAACCCGCGTCTGGACGCCGACACCGCGCGGCGCGGCCTGAAAGCCATAATCCTGACCCGCGCCTTCGACGAC
>DBBK01000080.1 GCA_002292165.1 Brevundimonas sp. UBA986 | reverse complement strand
GATTCCGCAGGGGTAAGATCGCTTCCGCCGCCTGATCCTGCGACGCGATGTCCGTGGCGTCGAACGCCCGGCTCCTGCGGGCGTTGATGCCCCGAACAGGCCGTGGAGCAGACGATGAAGGTCCGGAAATTCGCCGTCGCAGAGGCGGTGTTCGAGCGGTCTCCTGATCAGGACGACGACATCTTCGCGGCCAATATGGTCGACGAGCGCGACGGCGGCCCGGTCACCATCGGCTACGGACGTTACGGTCCCGACCAGACCCTTTCTGAAACCATGGCGGTCGACGACACGATGATCATTCTTGAGGGGCGGCTTTCGGTCTCCACCGACGCGGGCACGGTGACTGCCGGCCCGGGGGAGATCATCTATATGCCCAGGGGCGAGACGGTGACGATCCGTTCTCACGCCGAGGGGGCCGTCACCGCCTATGTCACCTGGCCGCACTGGCGTGAGGCGCGATCCTGAATGCGACCCCCGTTGTTCCATGGTCCTCGAACCGCGAGGCGGATCGCTCCAAACAAACCCCTTGGAAAACAGCTGGACGCACGCTAAGTCAAAGACTGTCTCCCACCCAAACCGCACGCCTCTGCCGCCTATCCGGCTCAGTCACGCGCGCTCGGGGCATGTGACGGTCGGGCCGGAAGCCCGGCGGACCACGGGGCGACGAGGGATTTCCGACCATATCGTTTTTTGGGGATTGGCCCCGAACGAAGCGGAACGACGAACCGGACAGGTCCAGGACGCGCATCGCGATCCGGCTGTCCTCTCGAAAGCACGGTAGCGTCTCATGAGAGATTTCAAGGGCATGAAGCGTCAACGCGGACGTAACAGAAAGCCCGGCGGCGGTCAGTCGAACGCCAACAACGCCAATCCGAACCGGTCCTGGGATTCCCAGGGCCCGGAGAACATCAAGGTCCGCGGCAACGCCCAGACGGTCTATGAGCGCTATCTGCAGCTCGGCCGCGACGCGTCGGCCTCGGGCGACCGGGTGCTGGCGGAGAACTATCTCCAGCACGCCGAACACTATTTCCGCGTCCTGCGCGCCCTCCAGCCGGCCCGGCCGGTGTCGGAAATCGCCGCGCGCGAACTGTCCAACCAGGGCTTCGACATCGATTTCGAGGACGAATCGGGCGCCCAGGCCGCGGCCTTCCTCGCCGCACAACAGGCCGCCGAGCGCGCCGCCCAGCAGGCCAATGAGCCGCGCCCTGATCGTCAGGACAATCGTCAGGACGGGGATCAGCCGCGCGAGCAGAACCGCGACCGTGACCGCAACGAAGGCGGCCAGCAGCGCGAATGGCGCGACCGGGACAACAACAAGGATCGCGATCGCGACAACAACCCGAACCGCGAACCCCGCGCCGAGGGCGAGGAGGGCGGTCCGCGCCGTGAGACCCGTCGCGAACGCTGGGAGCGCCGCCGCGAGGAACGCAACCGCCGCTTCGAGGCCGAGGGCGGCGTGGGCGAGGCGCCTGAAAACACCCCCTATGACGCCGGTGCGGACGCCGCCGCCGACGTCCAGGCGGAATCGCCCGCCGAGGCTCTCGCCGGAACCCCCTACGAGCCTGCCGCCGACGACGCGCCCAAGGCCCAGCGTCCGCGCCGCGCCCGCATGCCGCGCGAAGGCGACGGCGACGACGCCCCGGCCGCCCTGCCGGGCTTCCTGACCCGCTCCGCGGCCCCGGCCGCCCCTGTTGCTGACGCGCCGGTTGAGGCGTCCAGCGACGAGGCCGCTCCGAAGAAGCGCGCGCCCCGCCGCAAGGCCGAAACCGCCACCGAAGACTAATCCGGACCCCGGGTCGTTCGCGGCCCGGGGTTTCTTTTGTCGACCATAACAACCTATGGTTTTACCATAATGCAACCTACGGGTCCCATTCTGGGGTCAGGAGGATGTGTCATGGAAAAGATTCTCATGCTTCTGGCCCTTGCCCTGTCGGGCGCCTGGGCCGGGATAAGACTGGCCCTCAAGGCCCGCGCCGAGGCGCGACGGCTTCAGGCTCGCAATCGGGAGCTGGAGGAGCGGGCGGGGGACGACGCCCGAGATCTGGCGGAGGCGCGCAAGACCGCCGAGGACGCCGCTTGCCGCCTGACCGACGCCGAAACGGCCCGGGGGGACTTTCTGGCGGGGCTGTCGCACGAACTGCGCACGCCCCTGAATGCCGTAATCGGCTTTGCCGAACTGATGCGGATGAACGTCCAGGCCGAGCCCATGACCCGGCGCCAGTCCCAGGCCGTGGACCACATCCTGGCCTCGGGACAGGCCCTGCTGGGCCTGATCGAGGAGGTGCTGGACCTCGCCCGGATCGAGGCGGGCAAGGTTTCCATGTCGATCGAGGCGGTCGATCCCCATCTGGTGGCGCGTCAGGTCTGCGACGCCCTCAGGCCAGAGGCCGAGGCCGCCGGCCTGACCCTGAGCGCCCCGCCGCCGACCGCCGGCTTCGGCGTCATCGCCGACCGGACGCGGTTGCGGCAGGTGCTGATCAACCTCGTGTCCAACGCCATCAAATACAATCGCCCAGGGGGCGCTATTTTCCTGCAACTGCGACAGACCGCCGAGGGCGTGGCCCTGTCGGTGCACGACACCGGCGTCGGCATTCCCGAGGCGCGCATGGCCGGCCTGTTCCAGCCCTTCAACCGGACAGGCCGGGAGATCGCGGATCCCACTGGGACCGGCATCGGTCTGGCCGTCTCGCGCCGTCTGGTCGAGGCGATGCAGGGCCGGCTGGAGGCGGTCAGCCGCGAGGGGGAGGGGTCGATCTTCACCCTGACTCTTCCTCTCGCCCGGTCGACGGCGCTTGAGATCACCGCCTCGCCTATTCCCACGCTGGATCGGCCCGATCTGCCGGGCGGCGCGACCCTGCTCTATGTCGAGGACAATCCGTCCAACATCGCCCTGATGCGGCATGTCATCGCGGCGCTCGGCGGCATCCGGCTGCACGTCGCCGAAACGGGGCATGAGGGGCTGACCCTGGCGCGCGACCTCAGGCCCGACGTCATCATCCTGGACATCAATCTGCCGGGGCTGGACGGGTTCGAGCTGAAGGCGCGGCTGGACGCCGATCCCCTGACGCGCGGCCTGCCCGTGCTGGCCCTTTCAGCCAGCGCCCTGCCCGGCGACTTCAAGCGCGGCCGGGCGGCGGGCTTCCGCGACTATCTGACCAAGCCGATCGACATCCCCGTCCTCGCCCGGGCCCTGAACAGCGCCCTGATGGAGACGGTCGAGCGCAACGCCGCGATCGAGGCGGCCCTCGGCGACGTGCGGGCGGCGTAACAGCTTGACGGCGGGCGCGGCGAGGGGTCTGAAGACCCCAGCGTCAGTCGTAGCTCAAGGTCGCCCATGCGCCTCGCCGTCCTCGCCGGTCTCGCCGCCTCCCTGGTCCTGTCGGCCTGCGCCGCGGGCGCGCCCCCGCCGCCTCCGCCGCCGCCGAACCAGCCGACCTATCCGGCCCCGCCGCCCGGGCCCGGAGCCTCAAGCGGCGCGGCCCTGATGGACTGGCGCGGCGTCATCACCGCCACCGACCGCGACCGCTACCAGCGCCGCGACGCCGCCTGGTCCCTGGCCCTGCAGCAGGCCCGTCGCCAGACCGGCTCCGGCGACCTCGCCAGCCTCGGTGACCTGACCGATCCGCGCGCCGCCTTCGCCCCCGTCGTCCCGCCCGTCGGCGACTATCGCTGCCGCACGGTGAAGCTGGGCTCGCAAGGCGGTGAGGAGGGTCTCGGCTATGTCGTCTACGGCTGGTTCGCCTGCCGCATTGAACAGACGACGCGCGGGCTGAAGTTCTCCAAGCTGACCGGCTCCC
>DBBK01000202.1 GCA_002292165.1 Brevundimonas sp. UBA986 | reverse complement strand
CGTCACCGTGACCCACGTCCCGACCGGCGCCGAGCAGGTCATCGTCACCAACGCCGAGGGCGGCTTTGACGTGCGCGGCCTGCGGGTCGGCGGTCCGTACCGGATCATGGCGGTCGCCCCCCACTTCGCCTCCCAGACCATCGAGGACCTGTCGCTGAACGTCGGCGACGCCCAGCGCGTGCGCCTGACCCTCGCCCCCGTCGACGAACTGTCCGAGGTCGTGGTCACCGGCGCCCGCCGCGCCACCACGACCCAGTTGGCCAACGTCGGCTCGCGCACCACCATCAACCGCGAAGGCATTGAATCGGTCGTCTCGGTCCGCCGCGACATCCGCGACATCGGCCGCCGCGACCCGCTGGCCAGCCTCGACTTCGTGGCGCGCAGCACCGGCCCTTCGGGCGGCCTCTATATCGCCGGCTCCTCGCCGCGCGCCAACCGCATCACCATCGACGGCGTCCGGTCGCAGGACAGCTACGGCCTGAACACCGGCGGTCTGTCGACCAACCGCGGCCCGGTCTCCTTCGAGGCGCTGGAGCAGATGTCGATCCAGGCCGTGCCCTTTGACGTCGAGGACGGCGACTTCACCGGCGGCGCCCTGAACCTGATCCTGCGTTCGGGCTCGAACCAGTTCCACGGTTCGGCCTTCTACAACTACCGCTCGACCGACCTGGCGGGCGATACCCTGCCGCTCGTCGGTTTCACCGGCAACGACATCCTCCAGGCGCCGCTGGCCGGTGAGCGCAAGGTCGTCAACACGATCGACGAGGACAACTACGGCTTCTTCCTCTCGGGTCCGATCATCCCCGATCACCTGTTCTTCGCGGCCTCGTACGAGAAGTTCACCAGCTTCGACACCACCGGCACGGGGCCGCTGGGCGCCGGCTTCGCCAACGTCTTCAACCGCATCCCGGGCGTCTCGACCGGGACGGGCGCGACCCAGGCCGACATCGACGCGGTCCTNNGCCAACTGGAACGGCTATGCCGCCTCCACCCTGCTGAAGCCGGGCGCGGTCGCCCAGGTCGAGCCGATCATCGACGAGAAATACTCGCTGAAGCTCGACTACGACATCATCGATGGCCAGCGCCTGTCGGCGACCTACCGCCACGCCGAAAGCTCGGTCTGGAAGCGCAGCCCCTCGGCCACCTCGATCAGCCTGGACACCAACTGGTATGTCCAGCCCGAGGTCGAGGACAACTATTCGATCCAGCTGAACTCGCGCTGGAACAACGTCTTCTCGACCGAAGGCCGCGTCGCCTATCGGGAGTACACCCGCGGCCAGCAGCCGCCGGAAGGCCAGGGCTTCGCCAACATCTCGATCTGTACGGACCCGACCAACCCGGCCGGCGGGGCGACCTTCTCGTGCACCTCGGGCACGCCCTCGATCAACTTCGGTCCCGACCAGTTCCGCCAGGCCAACGTCCTGGCCACCAAGGAATACGCCGGGTCCTTCATCGGCAACTTCACCGGTATCGCCGGCCACACGATCAAGGGCGGCTACCAGTACCGCAAGGTCGACATCTACAACCTGTTCCTTCAGCAGGCGAAGGGCGTCTATTACTTCGACTCGGTCGCCGACTTCGTCGCCGGGCGCGCAAACCAGTTGTCGTACGGCAACGCCCTCACCGGCAATACGACCGACGCCGCGGCCGTCCTGAACTATTCGATCCACTCCCTGCTGCTGCAGGACACCTGGGACGTCACCGACCGGCTGACGCTGAACTACGGCCTGCGCTGGGACAACTATGTCTCGGACGTCAAGCCGACGCTGAACGCCAACTTCGTCACCCGCTACGGCTATAACAACCAGCAGAGCTACGACGGCATCGACGTCCTGATGCCGCGCGTCTCGGCCAAGTACAACGGCGATACGTTCGAACTGTCGGGCGGCTTCGGCTTGGTCTCGGGCGGCGTGCCGGACGTCTTCCTCGGCAACAGCTACGGGGCGACGACCGGCGCCCTGACCAACAGCTTCGCCATCCGTCGCCAGGCGGACGGCACCTATTTCGACACCGCCTCCTCGACGGTCATCTCCCAGGCCCAGGGCGACGCCCTGCTGAACCTCAACAAGGCCGACGGATCGTTCATCACCACGCCTTCGGCGACGGCCAACGCCATCCTGACCGCCGACAGCGCCGCGCGTCGCAACGCCTTCACCAACTCCCTGGCGCCCGGCTTCGAAATGCCCTCGGACTGGAAGGCCAACCTCTCCTACAAGACCACCCTCTGGGGCTTCGACCTGGGCTTCGACGGCGTGGTCAGCCGGTCCGAGAACAACGTCGCCTTCCGCGACATCCGTTCGCGCCTGCTGACGGTCAACGGGGTGCAGCAACTGACCCCGGACGGCCGTCTGCGCTACGACGGGCTGCAGATCGCCGGCGCCACCCCGGCCGCTGTTCTGGCCGCCCGCGCGGCCCAGGGCCTGCCGGTCGCCTCCAACCCCGACCTCGCCAGCCTCGGCCTGTTCGGCGACATCCAGGCCTATAACCCGGATCAGCAGGCCTGGAGCCGCACCGCCGCCTTCTCGGTCGGTCGCGACTTCGGCGACCTGAAGGCCTGGGCTTCCTACGCCATCCAGAAGGGCTCGCAGTACGGCGGCATCTCCGAGTTCGGCACCACCGCCGGCGGCAACGGCACCTCGGGCGCCTACTACACCGACCAGAGCTTCGATCGGGACCCGAACGCCCCGGCGCGCGGCGATGCGAACAACCAGATCGAGCGGGCCTTCAAGCTGAACCTGGCCTACAAGGCCGAGTTCATCCCCGGCTGGGTGTCGCGCTTCACCCTGTTCGGCGAGCGTCACACGGGCCGTCCGATCAGCTTCCTGATGAGCGACCCGGCGGGCAACCGGAACCCGACCTTCGGCGTCAGCCGTGACGACGCCCTGGCCTATATTCCGAACCTGAACGCTCCGGATCCGCTGAACCCGCTGCATTTCGTCGATCAGAACGGCGTCAACGTCTTCTTCGATAGCCAGACCTCGGTCGACCGGCTGAAGGCGGTGGTCAACCAGTTCGGCCTGCCGATGGGCGGCATCCTGAAGCGCGG
>DBBK01000097.1 GCA_002292165.1 Brevundimonas sp. UBA986 | reverse complement strand
GCGCGCCAAGTTCGGCAAGGACGCGGTGGTGGCGGGGCGGGCGCTGCGGAAATGACCTAGGGCGCCTTCTCCGCCCGCGCGGTCAGATAGGCGTGGATCGCGGCGATGTCCGCGTCGGTGAAGGCGCTGAAGTTCTCGCGGGCGACCTCGGACATCAGCCCCTTCTCCTTGCCGTCCATGGCGACCCCGGTGCGCATCAGCTTCGTGAAGCCCGGCAGGTCGTAAGACGCCGCGATCAGCAGGTCCGGCGTAAAGCCCGGCTCGCCCTTGAGGTTCGACCGGTGGCACTCGCCGCAGACTGTCTGGGCCAGATGCCGTCCGCGCGCGAACGACGGCCCGAGGTCCGCCGCCGGGCTCGCCCTGGCCTCCGCGACCCAGGCCGGGGTCGGCTTCTCCCGGCCCAGCAGGATCTTCAGCCGGCCCAGAGGCCCGAAGCGCTCGCGCGGGCGGTCGGGTCCCGCGGCCGGATGGGTGCGCAACCAGGCGATGACGTCGGCGACCTCGGCGTCGGTCATGGTGGTCCAGGTCTCCGACGGCATGGCCCATAGGGTCGAGCCGTCGGCGCGCACGCCCGAGCGGATCGCCCGCGCCAGCTGGCTATCGGTATAGTGAGGCAGAACCCGCGTCAGGTTGGCCGTATAGACCGTGCCGTTCCACGGATCGCTGTGCCAGACCTCGCCCTGCAGATTGCGCTGGTGGCAGCCGTCGCAGCCCGACACCCGGCCGATATAGGCGCCGCGCGCCACCGCTCCGGGATCGCTGGCCGCCACGATGGTCGGCATCGGCGTCTCGGGCCTTGAGCGGATGATGATCTCGCTGCCGCCATAGACGACGGCGAAGGCCACGACGATCAGACCCACCAGGGCGATCAGCCCCCATCGGATGAACTTCATCATGATTGCGCTCCCCCAAGCGAGGATCGATGATCGCCGATATCCGAATGTCTGGCCAGCCCCGTTCAACGCCCCTTAACGGCGATGTGTCAGGGTCCGGCCATGTCCGCCTTCATCGACAAGATGCGCCGCCGCGCCGGCCGCTACCTCGACGTCCGCCCGGTGCGGATCGCGCCCGAACGCGGCGTCTTCAGCCTGTCGTTCGACGACATTCCGCGCACGGCCTGGACCGAGGCCGGGCCGATCCTGGCCGAGCACGGGATCACCGCGACCTACTATGTTTGCGGCGGCCTGTCGGATGGATCGAACATGGACCTGCCCCAGTTCTCGACGGACGACCTTCAGGCCCTGCACGCGGCCGGGCACGAGGTCGGCTGCCACACCTATGAGCATGTCTCGACCCTGACGATCTCCCCCGCCGAGTTGGACGCCAGCTTCGCCCGCAACGCCGCCTGGGTGGCCGAGCGGCTGGACGGCTATGTCATGCGCACCTTCGCCTATCCGTTCGGCGACGCGGCCCTGGCCTCCAAGCCCGTGGTCGACAGCCGCTTCCTGTGCGGACGCGGGGTCCGCGACGGGATCAATGCCGGGACGGCCGACCGCGCCCTGCTGCAGGCCATCGGTCTGGAGAGCCGCCGTATCCCCGGCTACGACCTCGAGGCGATGATGGCGAAGACGGCCGAGGAGAAGGGCTGGCTGATCGCCTATGGCCACGACGTCATGGACGGCCCGACGCCCTACGGCTGCACGCCGGATGACCTTGATCGCGTGATCCGTCTGGCGAAAGCCGCCGGTCTGGAGATCCTGCCGGTGGCGGCGGCGTGGGAGCGGGTGGCGGCCTGAACCGTCACGACCTAGGGTGATCGCCTGTCCGGGAGAACACCATGATCCACGCTGTGCTGATGATCGGCTTGCTCGCCTTCCCGTCGCCCGCCCCAGGTGGGTCAGCCGGCCAGCACGTCTGCAATGCGCCGACGGCGAACGAATGGCTGAAGCAGGGGCCAGCCGTGGGGACATCCGGCTTCACGGAGGTTGACAGGGCGCGGGTGCTGGCCGTCTCGGCGGACCTCGAGGCCGCCACGGCGATGTTGGCGACGGTGGACGCCATCGAGATCACGCCACAGCAGGCTCAGCGGTTCTCAGGCCAATCCGACTTGCCTGACGGCACGCCCTACCTTGCGCGCGCAGTCTTCCCGACCCCGCGCCCCATGGTGATTGTGAACTGGTATGGGGCCGATCTGTACGTGTTCGCGGGCGGACTGGGGTGCGCGCCCTATGAGAAGCATCCAGTCGTGGTCTTCCTCGACCAAAGGCCCGAGCGGGTGTTCGTCTCCGCCTCGGCCGCCCTCTGACGGTCAGGCCGCTTTCTTCTCCGCCTCGGCCATCGCCGCAGCCCGCTTCTCAGCCCAGGGGATCAGCGTCGACTTCGGCCAGGCGACCAGCCAGGAGCGCGGCAGGTATTCGCCGCTCTCGATCAGGGCGCGGCGGGTCGGCGAGGTGGCGCCGGCGCGGTCCGAATGGATCTGGCCCGGCCCCTGATGGATGATGAAGGCGCCGCCCTTCAGAGGATTGAGGCGCAGATAGGCCATGCGCGGGCTGATCGTCTCCAGCGGCGGATCGTAGAACCAGCTCGAACCGATCATGCCGGCCAGCTCGGGCCGGCGCTTGCAGATGGCGGCGGCCGAGGCCCAGGCCTGGTCCCAGCCGGGCTCGGAGAAGTCGTCGGTGTGGCGGCTTTCAGTGTGAACCTCCAGCCAGGGCTTCTTCCACCCTTGAGCCTTCACATAGGCGATCAGCTGGCTCCAGCCGTAGCCGTCGCGGCCGTTACGGACCACCTGCCCCGGCCCCATGGGCGAGGACAGGTCGATGGTCTGGGTCTTCGCGCCCGGAACGCTGAGCACCAGCGAGAAGCGCACGTCCTTGGCCCAGTGGTCGCGGTCATAGTCGGCGCCCGTTTCAGCCGCCTCGGTGAGGAAGGCGGCCAGCTTGTCGAGCCAGAAGGGATAGAACTGCAGCACCTCGGGCGGGAGGTCTGCCTCCTTGACCCGCCCCGGCAGCTCCAGCGCCCAGGTGGCCACGAGCGCGCGGCGCAGGGCGTCGGTCGCCCCCTCTCCGAGCGCCTCATCGGCCGCATGGGCCGGAAGGTCGAAATTCCAGTGGCTGGCCGAGGCCTTGGCCGAATAGACGGCCTCCACCGAGGCGATATCGACGACCGCACGCTCTTCGGCGCTGAGGCGGTCACGGATGGCCTTGAAGGCCGCGATCTGGGCAGTCGAGAGCGTTTCCATGAGCCGATGATGGCACACGCCGGTTGGCGAACCTTTAAGCGGCCAGACCGAGTTCGGCCCAAAGTTAGGAGGCGGGCGCGATCCCGGTCCGATAGATGGAAGGCCTGCTGTCATACAGGAGGTCAGCATGGACGAGATCGAGAGGCTGAGGGGGCAGGCCCGCAAGGCGCGCCAGTTCGCCGTCTCCGTGGACGAGAAGACCCGTCTCGCGCTCGAGGACTACGCCCGCGAATGCGAGCAGAAGGCCGAGGAGCTGGCCGAGGGCCGCAGCGGCCCGCCGGAGGGAACGCGGCTTTCCTGAGCGGCTTCTGCGCCCTGGCGGGTGACGGGACCGGCGCGGCGCGCTAAACCCCCGGCGTCCCTCAAAGGAGCATTCCGCATGACCGTCGCCGCCCGTATCGCCGAACTCGGCCTCACCCTGCCCGAGCCCGCCAAGCCGGTCGCCAGCTATGTCTCCTTCGTCCAGACGGGTAATCTGGTCCACATCTCGGGCCAGCTGTCGAACGACGCCTCGGGCGGGATCAAGGGCACCGTTGGCGTCGACGTGACCCCGGAACAGGCCGCCGCCGCCGCCCGCCTGTGCGCCATCAACCTGATCGCCCAGATCAAGGCCGCCGTGGACGGCGATCTGGAGCGCGTCGTGCGCATCGTGAAGCTGGGCGGCTTCGTCCAGGCCGGACCGGGCTTCACCGCCATCCCCGCCGTGATCAACGGCTGCTCGGACCTGATGGTCGAGGTCTTCGGCGACGCCGGCAAACACGCCCGCTCGGCCGTCGGCGTCTACCAGCTGCCGCTCGGCTTCGCGGTCGAGGTGGACGCCATCGTGGAAGTCCGCTGAGCCTGACGTCGAACTATACGATCCACGTCCATGACAGCCTCGCGGCCATCGGTCGCGAGGCCTGGGACGCCTGCGCCGACCTGACCGGCGATCCCTTCGTCAGCTACGACTTCCTGCATGCCTGCGAGGCCTCGGACAGCGCCGCTCCGCGTCAGGGCTGGGCGCCGCGCCACCTGAGCCTGCGCGACGATAACGACGACGTCCTCGGCGTCATGCCCCTCTATCTGAAGGGCAACAGCCAGGGCGAATACGTCTTCGACCACAGCTGGGCCGACGCCTATGAGCGGGCCGGCGGGCGCTACTATCCCAAGCTTCTGGGGGCCGTGCCCTTCACCCCCGCGACCGGGCCACGCTTCCTGCATGCGCCGGGCACGGACGCCGCGACCGTGCGGCAGGCGTTGCTGCAGGGCGCGCTGGGTCTGACCGGCCAGACCGGCGTCTCATCCCTGCACGTCAACTTCCCGACCGAGGCCGAGTGGCTGGCCATGGGGGAGATGGGGCTGCTGCTGCGTCAGGATATGCAGTTCATCTGGCGCAACAACGGCTACCAGACCTTCGACGACTTCCTCGCCGCCCTGTCGTCCAACCGCCGCAAGACCATCCGGCGGGAGCGGCGCGACGCCCGGGACGGCCTCGACATCCGCGTCCTGACGGGGGCGGAGATCACCGAAGCCCACTGGGACGCCTTCTTCGCCTTCTACATGGACACGGGGTCGCGGAAGTGGGGCCGGCCCTATCTGACCCGTGAGTTCTTCACGATGATCGGCCGGACCATGGCTGAGCGCATCGCCCTGGTCATGGCCTTCCGGGGCGAGACGCCGATCGCCGGGGCCCTCAACTTCATCGGCCGCGACGCCCTCTATGGGCGGCAGTGGGGCACGCTGGAGGACGTGCCCTTCCTCCACTTCGAGCTCTGCTACTACGCGGCCATCCAGTTCGCCATCGAACGCGGCCTGTCCCGCGTCGAGGCGGGGGCGCAGGGCGACCACAAGATCGCGCGCGGCTATCTGCCCTCCCCGGTCTATTCAGCCCACTACATCGCCGACAAGGCGCTGAGGGTCCCGGTGGCCCGCTATCTGGATCAGGAACGCCCCGGCATGGCGGCGGAGATCGAGGCCATGACGCGCGAGCTGTCGCCGTATCGGGAGGGGTAGCACGATGGCCGAATGGATCCCCGCCGAACTCGACTATGTGGCGATCCCGGCCGAGATCGCCGCTGAACACGGCGTAGAGGCGCGAGGAACGATCGTCCTCATTCCGCCCGGAGCAAACGTCGCGACGGTCGAATGTATGCGATTGGGTCGGCGATCCGATCTGGAAACGGACCTGATCTACGATCTGCCGTTCACGTCACTGAGGCCGGTGGCCGCCTAGCCTTCCAGCGCCCGGAACCACCGGTCCACCAGCACGGCCTCCGCTCGCCGCAGCGCCGTGCGTTCGGCGTTGTCGGCGTCGACGCCCCACTGGCGTTCCTGCCAGGCCTCGTCGAGGCGGCTGAGGTCGAAGGCGGCCTCGCCGGTCAGGGCGCCGCGCATCACGGCCAGACCCAGCACCGCCGAGCCCAGCAGGGGCACGGCCGTCGCCAGAGCCGTCAGGGCGAAGTCGTCGGCCTGAAGCGCCAGTTCACGAACCCGGGCGATGGAGGCCGGGTCCTGTTCGCGGTGGATGATGCCCTCCGTCGGCGTCAGGACGACGCCCAGCTCGGCCGCCGCCCAGTCGCGCCACGGTCCCCAGGCCTTCGCCTGTTCAGCGACCAGCCCGCTGGGGTGTTCGGCGAGATAGCAGAGGGCGTCGGAGCCGGCGTAGGCGGCGATCTCATCCGCCACCGGCTCGCGCGTGACGCTGACCCGATCAATGGCGGTGGCGGCCAGACGGGTGGCGGGCATGGTCCCCGGCTCGATGAACTCGCCCTGGGCGGCCCATTCCTCGGCGACCAGACGGGCCGAGGCCTCGGTCGGCAGCAGGAAGACGGCGTGGGCCGGAGTCTTGGGGGCGCGGCCGTCCAGCACCAGCTTCCAGCCGCCCTCTTCAGCGACGACGTCCGCCGTCTTCCAGAAGCGCTTCAGCCGCTCCTCCGACTCGCGGAACCCCTTGCGGGCGGCGACCATGGGGTCCAGCGGCGGGATATGGCTCATCAGGCGGTCTCAAGTCGTTCGGCGGCGAAGGCGTTCAGATGGGCTTCGAGGTCGGCGAAGTCCACGGCGACGTGGCGCACGCCCGCCGCCCGCTGTTCCTCGACCGTGTGGAAGCCCCACGACACCCCGACGGCGGCGATCCCGGCATTGGCGGCCATGGTCGCGTCATGGGCGGTGTCGCCGATCATGATGGCGGTTGCGGGCGAACCGTCGCAGGCAGCCATGGCGGCCAGCAGCATGGCCGGATCGGGCTTGCCGGGGCCGTCCTCGGCGCAGTGGGTGGAGGCGAACAGCTCGGCCCAGCCCGGACGGCCCATGTTGCGGGCGACACCGCGCCGGTTCTGACCGGTGGCCATCGACAGCCGCCAGCCGTCGGCCTTGAGCCGGTGCAGCAGGTCCATGGCGCCGTCGTAGAGCGGCTCCTCATGACCCGCCTCGAACATGCGGCGGAAGCTGGCCTGGAAGGCCGCGACGAAGTCGGCCAGCTCGGCGTCGGTCAGCGACGGCTCCAGCGCCTGCATGGCGTCGGGCAGACTCAGCCCCACGATCTGGCGCACCCGGTCATAGGCGGGATCGGGCAGGCCCAGCGCCCGCGACGCCTCGGTCGCCGCCTCGAAGATGGAGGCGCGGCTGTCGACCAGGGTGCCGTCGACGTCGAAGATGGCCAGAGGGCGGACTGGTGGTCTCATCGCTGGCGCTTCACGCCTTCGAACGGGTCGTAGTCGGCCTCGCTCTCCTCGAAGCCGAAGTGCTGGAAGCCGGCGCGCAGTTCGGGGCTGATGGGGGCCTCGACGATCAGCTTGCCGCCCGAGGGGTGGTCCAGCTCGATGCGGCGGGCGTGCAGTTGCAGCTTCAGCGGGCCCGACAGCTCGGCCGAGCGCTCGTCGCCGTACTTGGGGTCACCGAGGATCGGATGGCCGATGCCCTTCATATGGGCGCGCAGCTGGTGGGTCCGGCCGGTGAAGGGGCGCAGGGCCATCCACGAGGCGCGCTGGCCCGCGTGGCTGATCAGGGCGAAGGCGGTCTCGGCCGGCTCGGCGCCGTTCTCCTTGCGGTCGGCGGGACGCATGATCTCGAAGTCGTTGATGCCGGACTTCTTGAGCGCCATGTCGATCTGGCCCGACGAGGGCTTGGGCATGCCCTGGACGATGGCCCAGTAGGTCTTCTTGGCCTGACGCCTCGCGAAGGCGCCGGCCAGACGCTTGGCCGCCTCCGGCCCCTTGCCGAGCAGCAGGACGCCCGAGGTGTCGCGGTCCAGGCGGTGGACCAGACGCGGCCGGTCAATCCCCTCGCCCCAGGCCGACAGCAGCCGGTCGACGTGGCGGGTGGTCTTGGTGCCGCCCTGCACCGCCAGGCCGTGCGGCTTGTTCAGGGCGATGACCAGGTCGTCCTCATAGATCACGAGGCTCTTGGCGAAGGCGATGTCCGCCGGCGTCAGCGGCATGTGCTCGCCCGGCGCGCGGACGATGGGCTCGGGGATCGGCGGCACGCGCACGGCGGCGCCGGCGGTCAGACGGCCCTCGGGCTTGATGCGGGCGCCGTCGACGCGGATCTGGCCGCCCCGGGCCATCTTCTGCACCTGGATGTTGGACAGATGGGGCCAGCGTCGGCGGAACCAGCGGTCCAGCCGGATGCCGTCCTCGGCCTCGGCGACATAGACGATCTGGGCCTCGCGGGTCCCGACGGGGCCCTTGGGCGCGGGTGCCGCGGAGGTGTCGTCGGAGGGGTCGTAGGTCATGCGGCGGCTCCGAAGGCGCGACGGGCGATCATCAGACCCAGGAAGACGGCGGCGATGGCGCAGACCACCGACACGGCGACATAGGCGGCGGCGAGGCCCAGCTGGCGGCGCTCGATCATCAGGGCCGTCTCCAGCGAGAAGGCCGAGAAGGTGGTGAAGCCGCCCAGCACGCCCACGGCGGCGAAGACGCGCACGCTCTCCTGGCTCGCCCCTCCACGCGCGGCCAGCCAACCGACGACCAGCCCCATGACGAGGCCGCCGACGAGGTTGACGGTCAGGGTGCCGAAGGGCCAGGCCGCGCCGGGGAAGAGCCGCCCGGCGGCCAGTCCGACGCCGTAGCGCGCCATGGAGCCGAGGGCTCCGCCGATGGCGACGAGAAGGAAGCGTGTCATGATGCGGTCTAATCGGACCTGGAGGGAACAATGGCAACCGCGATGATGGCCGGAATGGCGGCTTTGGCCCTGATGGCGCAGGCGACGCCGACGCCCGAGGAGGTCGCGGCCCGGTTCGCCATGCCGGACAGCCAGCGCCCGAGGCACGTCTATGAGGACGTCCTGATCCTCGCCCACGGGGACAACTCGGGGCAGCCGCAGTGCGGCATCTACAGGACCAGCGTAGCAGTCAAGGCGCGGCTGCCGACCGGCGAGACCGCCTACTTCTACCAGACCTGGTGCGTCCCCGGGCAGGCCATGCCGCCGGTCTCGGGCCTGCGCCGCCTTGAAATCGTCGAAAGGCCCGGGTCGGACGGACTCGTCGTCGGAGAGAACGACATGCCGCCCCGGGACGCACCCATCGCAGCGCACATGGCCTATGTGGGCAAGGACATCGAGCGGTTCAGCTGCACCGTATCCTCCGAGAGCCCGACCATCCCGCCGGGCGGCGGCGCACCGACGGAAGCCCCACGCCTGTAGGAGCGACAAGGCATTGGGCTGTCTGAACGAAACGTCACTTGCTAACCGCACCGGTTAACGGTGATAGCTGGCGGGCGGGCAGTTCGCGCCGCGAGAGAACGTCGTCCAACGAGGCCGCGATCTCTGCCACGATGTCAGGCTGACTGAGGGGACCGGATTGGCCATGTCGAACGACCACCCGCAAGGACCGACCGGGGGCGATCCCTATCCGCCCTCGCCGTTCGAGCTGGAGACGCCGTCGGCCCATCCGCCGGTGAACGAGCCGACCCGCGTGTCCGAGCCACAGGGCTACATCCAGCCGACGGATGCGCCGCCGCCGGGCGCGACGGATGCGCCGCCGCCGGGCGCCGCGGTGAACCCGGATCGTCCGGTGCCCCAGGCCGTGCCCGACCATCCGACGGCCCTGCGCGCCGCCGACGGCATCCTGCGGCCGATCCAGGACGCGGAGGTCTTCTCCAGCGACCCGGCGACCATCATGGCGGTGTCGTCGCACATCAACGCCTACTTCAACCAGCCGCTCGACATCTTCCCGTTCTGGGAGACCGAGGGGAAGCCGGACCGGTTCCACGTCCTGTTCGCACGCCAGATCGAGGAGCGCTTCCCGGTCGACGAGGACCTGCGCTCGCACATCCACGCCTATGGCCGCCGCGTCTTCCGCGCCCTGTGCGTCCACGTCGGCACCAAGCGGCTGTGCCAGCTGCTGGCCCTGATCGGCTTCGCCCTGCTGGCGACCCTGGGCCCGACCTGGTTCAGCCAGTGGACCGGCTCGCTGATCTCCGGCGCGGCCATCGCGGCGGGCGCCATGCTGGTCGCCGGCGGCCTGTGGTGGGGCGTGCAGCAGATCCTGTTCGTCCAGTACCGGTTCCGGCTGGAGAATGACTCCTATGAGCTGTCGCGCGAGATCGTCCAGCGGACGCGGGAGCTCCAGAACCTGTTCACCTCCGCCCGGGCCATGGCCGATCAGGCCGAGACCCAGTACCAGATGGACGGCAAGGGCTGGGGCCGCCGCTCCCACTATCTGACGCGCCTGACCATGTGGCTGGCCGCGCGGATGGAGTACCTGGAGAAGTACGTCCAGATGGAGCTGTGGCGGGTCCGACGCGAGCGCTACTGGATGCGCTGGTTCGCCCGCTTCGTGACGCCGCTGGTCTTCGTGATCTGGCTGGGCGTCTTCCTGTTCGAGCCCGCGCCCATCGAGGCCGGCTGGTTCCGGGGCCTGCAGATCCTGGCCATCCTGCTGGGCGGCGCGGTCAGCGCCCTGTCCTACTTCCTGTGGAGCACGCCGGTGGAGGCGATCCAGACCAAGCTGGGCGTCGAGGGCTGGGTTCGCTACGCCTCGCTGGACGTCGACGACGCCGTCGCCGACCAGGTCCGCCGCGACAAGGAACGGCTGGTCGAGTACCGGGCCCTGACCCGGGGCCGTTAGGTGGACGTCGTCAGTCAGATCGTCGCCGCGATCGGGCTCATCCTGCTGCTGACGGCCGGTGCGACCTTCGTCGTCATGAGCGTGCGCAACGCCCGCCGCTTCCCGGCCCAGCCCGTCCTGCAGATGAGAACGGGTTGGGTCTTCCTCGTGTGCCTGGTCGCCGGCTCGCTCCTGATGTCCGCGTCGAGCTGGCTGAACCCCGGCTGACGCCTCAGCCCGGCCGCAGCGACCGCTGGATGTCGCGGGCGTCATAGGCCTCGGGGCGGTCGGGGCGCTGGCCCCGGCCCAGCCGGACCTCCAGGGTGGTCGAGGTCGGGGACGGGCCGCTGAAGTTCAGGCCGACGCCGACGCTGGTCCCGGAGGTGCGCCAGCCGCCATAGTTGGACGAGCCGAAGCCCACGCCGACCGAGGGCCGGACGCCGCCCGCGCTGTCGGGGCGGCCGTCGATGTAACGCTGGGTCACCTCGAACCAGTCATAGCCCTGAGCGGTGGTCAGCTGGGCGGCGCGCAGCAGGGCGCGGTCGGCGACCGGGCCGGGGGCGCCGACGCCGTTGTAGGTGACGCGGTAGCGGTCGCTCTCGATCCGCTGTTCCGAGAAGCCCTGCCCGCCCGGCCCGCGCTGGGGGCCGTAGGGGGCGAGGCTGGCGCAGGCCGCCAGGGCCGCGGTCGAGGCCACGAGGGCCAGTACAGTCAGGCGCTTCATGAGCGGGTCTCCCTTTGCAAGGGAGAGCGTCACCGCAAACGGATCGTTCCCGCAAGCCCTTACGAAGGCAGGCCTTTGGCGACGCCCATGGCCTCGGCGAGGGCGCGGAAGTCCTCGGGCGGCGGGGCCGAGATGGTCATGCGGCCGCCCTCGGGGTGGGGGAAGTCCAGCGACACGGCGTGGAGCATCAGGCGCGGCGCGGCGCGGCCCGCGGCGGTCAGGGCCCCGCCGTACTTGACGTCGCCGATCAGGGGCCGGCCGATGGAGGCCATGTGGACCCTGAGCTGATGCATCCGGCCGGTGAAGGGCTCAAGCTCGACCAGGGCGCCGTCCTCGGAGGAGGACAGCGTCCGGTAGCGGCTCTGGGAGGCCTGGGCGCCGGGGGTCTCGAGGTCGGCGACCTTCATCCAGCTCTCGCGTCCGACCTCGACCCGCAGCAGGGGCGTCTCGATGCGGCCGGATGGGGGCTGGGGGGCCTCGGAGACCAGGGCCAGGTAGGTCTTGGTCAGCTTGCGGGCCTGGATGGCCTTGCCGAGGAAGCCGGCGGCGGGCTTGGTCTTGGCCGACAGGATGACGCCGGAGGTGTCGCGGTCCAGCCGGTGGACCAGCTCGGGCCGCTTGCCGTTCGAGCGGGCGAAGGCCCAGAGCAGGTCATCGAGGGTGTGGGCGTGCCTGACCCCGCCCTGGCTGGTCAGGCCGCCGGGCTTGTTGATGGCGATGACGTGGGCGTCCTCATGGATGACCCAGGACCGCACGGCGGCGGTCTCTTCGGCGGTCAGGACGGGGGGCGGACGGGTTCTCACCCGCCGGTCCCTAGCCCATGGGGAGGGCCGCGTCAGCCCATGACGGGCTGACGCACCTCTGAATGCAGACGAAAGCCTGTGAAATCAGTTCATTAAGGCCAGAGCTTGATTCATTTTGACAGCTACGAGCCCGCCGCCTTTGCACTCGGAAAAACAGAGTGCAAAAGTGCAAAACCTTGATCTGGAACGCTTTTTCCGAAACAATTTTGCACTCCTAGAGTGCGATGCGTTTCAGCGCAGGACGCCCTTCTTCGCCATGGTCCAGGCGTACCAGAGGAAGAAGACGCAGCCGACGAAGATGATCGAATGCATCATCCCCATATGGGCCTCGGCCTCGGGCGGGGTGTGCGACAGCAGGTAGGCGTAGACCAGGCTCATCACGAAGCCGAGCAGGGACACGGCGAAGGCGTGGACGGCGAAACGGCTGCGCAACAGCAGCAACCCGGCGCCGATCAGCGCGCCCCAGGTGCCGGCGAACCAGACGACGTACATCCAGGCCGGATAGGAATGCATATGGGCGATCTGCGCCTCATTCATGCCGTTCATGCGGTACCAGGCGTCGCCCTGGATCACGCTCATGGCGAAGTCCGTCGCGCCATAGCCGTTCCAGAGCAGGCCCAGAACGCCCACAAGCCACAGATGCCACGGCGTTTTCTTGATCTCGGCCATTGTTTTCCTCCCCAGGATTTGCGGCGAGCTTGGCAGCAACGGGCGGCGGGAACAATGAACAGCGATCACTCAGGGCTGCGATCCTTCGTCATCCTCCGGCCGGCGAAGCCGGACCGGGGGACCCAGCGGCGCCGAAGGCGATCTGTTCAACCGAGGTGCTGGGAGCAACGTGTGCGCGACAGGTTCGCGCTCTCGCGCGCCGCTGGGTCCCCCGGTCTGCGCCGCGAAGACGCGGCTTGCCGGAGGATGACGAAAGAAGAAGGGGTCACACCTTCCACGGCGGATCGAGGCGGTTCGCGCCCGCGAAATACAGACACAGCCGATGGCCGTCGGGGTCGCGCAGCCAGGCCTCGCGCCAGAGCCAGGTCTGGTCGACGGGACCGCTGTCGAAGACGAGACCCTCAGCCTTCAGGGCTTCCACGCGGGGGTCGAGGTCGGGGCATTCGAAATAGATCCCGGTCCCGTTNNCGGTGGATGGAGAAGGTCGCCCTCCCCTCGTCTTCGCCGGGACAGGCGAAGCGCGCATAGTGGTCGGCGGAGACGATCAGGGTCAGGCCGAGGCGCTGGTAGAAGGCGCGGCTCAGCGGTATGTCCGCGACCTCGACGGTGACCTGATTGAGGTTCATTCGGCCGGAGCCGCTTTCGGGACGGATGGAGTCAGCCAGGCACGCCCCGAAGCCGTCGCCGCCAGCACCGCTCCAATAACCGCTGCGGGCACTGCGAACACCATATTCGCAGCCGAGAGTTCCAGAAGCCAATGCTCGGGAACGCCGCCGGCGACCCGCCACGCGATATTCAGGCGCATCGCCGCGACGCTGAAGGTGAAAACCCAGATCGCCGCTCCGAGACCCGCCCATACCCAGAGCCGCCTCGCCATAATTCCAAAGCCCAGAGCGCCCGAGACGATCGCCGCGAGCAGGTTCCAGAAGAGCCAAACGTCAGGAAGGTCTGGCGACCGGCTGATCGCGACGCATTGTGCGAAAACAAGGCCCGGAGGAAGGATCACGGCGAGAAGCAGGGCGATGATGCGCCAAGGGAGCTTGCCTCTATCCGATGTCATCGCCGCCCCTCCGTCCGAAAAGCTAAACCTCTCCAAGCTTGGCCGCAACCAAGGGTGGACTACGAACCCTAGCTTTCCCCCTCGCCTCCTCCGGCCTGAATCCGCGCCCGCATCGCGGCCCAGCGCTCCAGACGTGCCTTGATCTTCTCTTCGTGGCCCTCGCCTTTGGGCTTGTAGAAGGTGCGGCGTTCCATTTCGTCGGGGAAGAAGTTCGCGCCCGAGAAGCCTTCCTCGGTGTCGGGGTCGTACTGGTAGCCCTTGCCGTA
>DBBK01000155.1 GCA_002292165.1 Brevundimonas sp. UBA986 | reverse complement strand
GCCCCAGTTGGCGTGGGTCACGCGGATAACGCGGTCGGTCAGTATGTCGGAGACGACGGCGACGTGACCCTTGGTCATCCGGCCCTCGGGGCGGAACACCAGGACCGAGCCGGTTTCGGGGGCGCGGCCGGTGCGGAAATGATCCACGGCCTGCGACCACCAGGTCCAGGCGTCGCCGAACAGCTGAATGCCCGAGAACATCCGGGCGAACGTCACGCACTGCCAGTAGGGATCGTCAGCACGGGCCGCGGAAGGCGTGGCGCCGACCGCGAAGAACCCAAGGGACGCTGCAACCACAGCGGCGGCGAGCCGTTTCTTCATGCCGTCTATGTGTCCGATTGTTACGCCCGGACCTTGCCTAGACGATTAGCCTGTCAGGGGAAACCCTGACTTTCAGGCGAGCGATTGTGCGTTGCGGGATAGCTTTGCCGCAGCGCGGCGACGCGCGGCCAACCCCTTCAAGGCCCGCCGGGCGGGGAATTCCACGAGATGGTAGGAGGCCGCGGCGACCAGCGGCAGGGCGAGAACGATCGCCAACCACACGAAAACGTGAAGATGCTTGTCCGGGGCGTTGGTCAGCCTGGCCGCGAGGTTCACGGCCAGCAGCTGCCAGGGCACCACGACCATATAGACCGAATAGCTGATCTCCCCGAGGTAGACGCCCAGGCGCGACGACAGCCAGCCGGCGCGAGCGTTGGGCAGGCTGGCCAGACCCAGGATCAGGGCGCCGGCGAGGGCGACGATGATCCCGTCCCACAGCTGAAGCGCGGCGGCGGCGATCATCAGGGCGGCGGCGGTGGCGGCGATCAGACCGGGCATGGCCAGGGGCGCGCGGCGGAAGGCCAGGTAGAGGGCGCAGCCATAGGCGAAGCAGGGGACGATACGCAGGGCGCCCCAGGCGATGGTCGCCTCGGTCAGGGGGAAGCCCGCCAGACGCGGGAAGACGAAATAGAGAGCGCCCAGCAGGGCCAGGGCCCCGGCGATGGCCAGAACCGGGCGGCGGCGCAGGCTCCAGGCCACGAAGGCGAAGACCGGGAAGCTGAGATAGGCGAACCATTCGGCCGAGATCGACCAGGAGCGGTGGTTCCAGCCCGCCTCGGGCGCCAGGCCCCAGGCGTGGACCATGAAGAGATTGGCGGGCAGAGACGCCCAGCTCATCACGCTGCCGTCGATGCTCATCCCGGCGAAGAGGGCGGCGAAGCCGAGCGCCATGACGGCCAGAAGGGTGGCGATGTGCAGCGGATAGACCCGGGCGATCCGGGCCCAGAGGAATTCACGGTAGTTGAAGCGCTTCTCGCCTGCGGACGCCAGATAGACGTGGCAGAGGATGAAGCCCGAAAGGACGAAGAAGAGCTCGACGCCCAGATAGCCCTTGGCGATCACGGCAGGCTTGAAGCCGACGGCCAGATTGTCCCACAGGGCGTAGACGGCGACCCACATGGCGGCCATGAAGCGCAGGGTCGTGAGCGAGCGAAGATCGGTCGGGGCCCCGTTGGCCTGCACCAAATGGGCGGCGGGGGCGGTGTCCTGAGCGGCGTTCTGCGTCTGGGTCATGCCCATACCCTAGGATCATCGGGCTTTGAGAACCGTTAAGGGCGCCATGAACCGTACGATACCGATCGAAGACGTGATGTCGCAGGCCGCCGCGAAAGCCGGTCTGGACGCCGATCAGACGCGGGCCGCCCTGACCGGGGCCCTGGGTCTGCTGGAGAAGCATGCGGGACCTGAGGCGCGCGACGCCTTCTATGCCGCCGTGCCCGGCGCCGAGGCCCTGGCCCGGTCGCCAGAGGCGAAGCCGCGCGGCGGCGGGCTGATGGGCGGGCTGATGAAGAGCGCGGGCGGGGTCTCGGGCGCGGCCATCGGCGACGCCATGGGTCTGCTGGACCGGCTGAAGCGGATCGGGGTCGGCAAGGAGGAGCTGAAACGGCTGCTGCCCGCCGCCCGGAACGCGGTGACGCAAGCCACCGGCCGCGACTGGATGGGCGAGGCGGTCCGGACCGTGCCGGGCGTCGGCGCCCTGCTGGGCGACGGCTAGGCCAGACCGATCAGGGGGCCGGCTGGCTGTTGAGGAAGGCCTGGGAGGCGGCGCAGCCGGTCAGGCTGACCTCGCCCAGCTCGACCTTGGCGGTCAGGGGATAGAGGCGGTCGCTCATCCCGTCCGAACATTCGGTGGCGATCAGGGTCACGACCATGGCCGTGCCGTCATCGGTGGCGGCGGTGTAGACCGCCGTGGTGCCCTGGACGACCGGCTGGGGATTGCCCGCGCGCTGCTCGTCCCGATCGACGCCGGTGTAGACCATGGCGTCCTTCGTGATCTCGACGCTCCAGAAGGGCTCGGTCCCCAGCGCCCGCAACGGCTGGGACAGGTCCACCCCGCCGAGCGTCGTCGGCGCCGGGGCGTCGGCCGGAGGCGGCGCCTGCTCCGTCGTCCCCTGGGAACAGGCGGCGGCCAGAAGGGTGAGCGGGGCGGCGAACAGGATGGGGCGCATCGGGGGTCCTTCCAAGACGCCGCTATGGTCCCCAGAGCGTCGGCCGGGGTCAAGCCCGTCGCCCAAGCCCGTCGCCAAGGATCGCGGGGGCGCCTAGGATCGCGGCATGGCGATTCGCGGGGACAATTCGGCGGCAGGACGCGCGCCCGGCGGCGTGCTCGAGTTCTTCGCCGGCGGCGGGCTGGCGGGGATCGGCCTGGCCGGGGCCGGCTTCCGCACCCTGTTCGCCAATGACATCGACGCGGCCAAGGCCCGCGCCTTTCGCGCCAACCACCCGGACACGCCCCTGCATGAGGGGGATATCTGGGAGCTGACGTCCGCCGACCTGCCGGGGACGCCGGATCTGGCCTGGGCCTCGTCGCCCTGTCAGGACGTCAGCCTGGCCGGAGCGCGCGGCGGGCTGGAGGCGCGGCGGTCGGGGGCCTTCTGGGGCTTCTGGCGGCTGATGCAGGGCCTTGAGGCCGAGGGCCGGGCGCCCCGGGCCGTCGTGATCGAGAATGTGGTCGGCCTGCTGACCTCGGCCGGGGGCCGGGATTTCGCCGCGGTCTGCGCCGCCCTGACCGAAGGCGGCTACCGGGTCGGGGCGCTGGAGATGGATGCGGGACTGTGGCTGCCCCAGTCGCGGCCGCGGCTGTTCATCGTCGGGCTGAAGGCGGAGGCTCCGGAAACGGTCGGGCCCGGGACCTTCCACTCGCCGCGCCTGATCGCCGCCCATGACCGGCTACCCGAGGCGGTGAAGGCCAACTGGGCCTGGTGGGCCCTGCCCGCGCCGCCGCGCCGCAACCTGGACCTCGCCGCCGTGCTGGAGCCCGACGCGACAGTCGACTGGTTCGACGCGGCCCAGACCGACCGGTTGCTGGCCCTGACGGCGCCCCTGCACCGGGCGCGGCTGGAGGCGGCGATGGCCTCGGGCGAGCGGCGGGGGGNNGAGCGGCGGGTGGCGGCGGCCTTCCGCCGGGTGCGGACCGAGAACGGGATCAAGGTCCAGAGGCTGGAGCTGAGGCTGGACGGACTGGCCGGCTGTCTGCGCACCCCCTCGGGCGGGTCGTCGCGGCAGTATGTGCTGGTTTGCGACGCCGGCGTCGTGCGGGCGCGGCGCCTGACCGGACGGGAATGCGCCCGACTGATGGGGCTGGCTGAAACCTGGCGCCTGCCGGGAAGCGAAAGCGCGGCGCTGAAACTGATGGGCGACGCGGTGGCCGTGCCGGTGGTGCGCGCCCTGGCCGAGGGACTGCTGGCGCCCGCGCTGGGCTTGAGAGCCCGGATCGCGGCCTGATCGCGTCCTAGTCGATCAGGTCGTCGTCGTCCTTCGACCGGTTCTCCTCCCGGCCGGGATCGAGACTGTTGTCGACGCGGTCGTCCCAGCCCTCGCGGTCCGAGCGGAAGGCCAGGCTCATCAGGACCCAGCTGAGCCCCACCGTGCCGAGGATGCCCAGGCCCATGGCGATCCAGCCGTGGATCGTCAGGGCGCCGCCGCCGATCGCGCGCCACAGGGCCGCGAGGCCAAGGGTCGCGCCCCCCGCGATCGCGCAGGCCAGACCGACGGACCACAGGAGGCGGGCAAGGCGGGGCATGATCCAGTCTCGCACAGTCCCGAGCCGGGTCACAGGAGCGGAAGGGGCATTCCCGGACCGCAATCCCCTCTGAACGTAAAATTTTTTGTGTCGTTTCCGCGAACCGTTCGCAGACGTTTGAGTTGCCTTGAGGCCACGGGCTGTGACCTTGAAAACACCTTCAGTCTAACTGAACTACTGTCAGTTGCGCGAAACGGCTCAGCTGAATGTCTTTGGTTATAGTCTCATCGCCTGTTCGGCGAAAACGCCCGCCACGCCGGGAATACAGCGGCTCTGCCATTGCGTTAACCGAATGTAACGGACTGCTTCCCATTGTGACATCGTCAGGCTATACGCCTTGTCTCGCGGCAGCCGGGGGAACACCGGGCGCGATCCTTGCATACCTCGTTGCGTGGCGCCGTGTGGCGTCGTCATTTCCTGGGGACCGATGGCTCAGTTCGATCCACGCCGCCAACCGACACGTTTCGCGCCGCACCTGCTGACCGCCGCCGCTGCGCTGACGGTGGCCATGCTGGCCGGTCGAGTGTACCAACCCGCCCAGGCGGCGGAAGTTCCCGAACTGACCTCGCAACAGGTCGCCAACCTCGAGGCGCGCGCCTTCGCCTCGGCCAATGCGCCGGAAGGCCTGACCGCCCCCGAGGCCGTCAACGTCCAGATCCGCAAGGGCGAGACCTTCGAACAGGCCGTGCGCCGCACCGGCATCGCCGAGGCCGACGCCCACGCCGTCGCCGAAACCATTTCCAACGCCTTCGACCTGGCCGACCTGCGCGCCGGCCTGAAGTTCGAGACCGCCATCTCCAAGCCGCGCGGCGGCATGGGCGAGGCCCGTCTGATCGGCCTGACCATGCGCACCGGTCCGGCCAGCCAGCTGACCGTGTCGCGCAGCTTCGACGGCGCCCTGCGCCTGCGGGCCCTGGACGAGAAGGTGACGCGCGAGATCGTCGTCGCCCACGGCAAGGTGAACTCCTCGCTGGCCTCCTCGGCCGGCGCCTTCGGGGCCACCGCCGCCATCATCCGCCGCGCCACCCAGGTCTTCTCGGGCAAGATCGACATGCGCAATGACGTGCGCGGCGCCGACGAGTTCACCCTGGTCTTCGACCGGGCGGTCACCGAACAGGGCCGCACCGTCGACACCGGCGACCTGATGTACGCCGAGATCAAGGGCCAGGCCTTCTACCGCTTCAAGCCGGCCGGCGCCCGCGAGGCGGCCTATTTCGACGCCGGCGGCAAGAACCTGCGGACCAGCGCCATGCGCGCCCCGCTCGCCACCTTCCGCCGCATCTCCTCGGGCTTCGGCGTGCGGGTCCACCCGCTGTCGGGCTTCCGCAAGATGCACCAGGGCATGGACTATGCGGCCGTGACCGGCACCCCGGTCGTGGCGCCCGCCGACGGCGTGGTCGTCGAGGCCCGCCGCTGGGGCGGCTACGGCAACTGGCTGCGCATCCGCCATTCGAACGGTCTGGAGACCGGCTATGGCCACCTGTCGCGCTATGGCTCGGGCATCCGCGCCGGCCAGCGTGTCTCCCAGGGCCAGATCGTCGCCTATGTGGGCACGACCGGCGCCTCGACCGGCCCGCACCTGCACTATGAGATCTGGCGCGGCGGCCAGCGGATCAACCCGGCCTCGGTCCGCACCTCCGAGGGCACCGTCCTCGCCGGCGCCGACCTGACCGCTTTCCGCGCCGAAAAGGCCCGCATCGACCGCATCATCGCCCAGGGCGGCGAGCGCAAGCCGGAAGCCATGCAGGCCCAGGTCGCGGGTCTGAGGCCGGCGCAGGGCTAGGCTCCGGACTTCCTGTCAGAACGAAAAACGGCGGCCCGATCGGGCCGCCGTTTTGCTGTGTGCGGGCGGACATCTTCGTCGCCCGCTTCGTTGAAGGCGAGTGCGGCTCGCGCTCAAGCAGCGAGCCGCCGCGCGGCGAGCGGTAGCGCCCTAGCGCTTAATGCCGGAAGACCCGCACGCCGGTGAAGGCCATGGCGATGCCCTTTTCGTCGGCCGCGGCGATGACCTCGGCGTCGCGCATGGAGCCGCCGGGCTGGATGACCGCCGTGGCGCCGGCCGCGACCGCTTCCAGAAGGCCGTCGGCGAAGGGGAAGAAGGCTTCGGACGCACAGGCGGACCCTTCCGCCAGAGAATGGGCCAGCCCCTTGGCCTCACCGGCCTCGCGCGCCCGGATGGCGGCGATGCGGGCCGAGTCGCGGCGGTTCATCTGACCGGCGCCGATGCCCGCCGTCTGGCCGTCCCTGGCATAGACGATGGCGTTGGACTTGACGTGCTTGGCCACGGTGAAGGCGAACAGCATGTCCTGGATCTCGGTCGGGGTCGGCTGGCGCTTCGTCACGATCTTCAGGTCCGAGGGCTTGATCAGGCTGCGATCGCGCGACTGGACCAGGAAGCCGCCGGCGACGGAGCGGAAGACCTCGCCCGGGCCATGCGGGTCGGGCAGGCCATCGGTGATCAGCAGGCGCAGGTTCTTCTTGGCCGCGAAGATTTCCTTGGCCTCCTCGTCCGCGCCGGGGGCGATGACGACCTCGGTGAAGATGTCGGTGATGGCGCGGGCGTCGGCGCCGTTCAGCGGGCGGTTGACGGCGATAACGCCGCCGAAGGCCGAGACGGCGTCGCATTCCAGGGCGCGGGCATAGGCTTCCGACAGGTCCTTGCCGACGGCGACGCCGCAGGGGTTGGCGTGTTTGACGATGACCACGGCGGGCTGTTCGAACTCGGCGACCAGCTCATAGGCGGCGTCGGCGTCGGCGATGTTGTTGTAGCCCAGCTCCTTGCCCTGGATCTGGGTGGCGTGTGCGACGCCGGGGCGGGCTTCTCCGGTGCGGTAGAAGGCGCCCGTCTGGTGCGGGTTCTCGCCGTAGCGCAGGGTCTGGGCCAGCGATCCGGCGATCGACTTGCGGGCCGGGGCGGCGTCGTCCAGCTGGCCGGCGAACCAGCCCGAGACGGCGGCGTCATAGGCGGCGGTGCGGGCGAAGGCGCGGGCGGCGAGGCGCTTGCGCAGGGCGAGGTCGGTCGAGCCGTCGGCCTTCAGGGCCTCGACGATCATCGCGATGGATTCGGCGTCGACGGCGACGGCGACATAGCCGTGGTTCTTGGAGCCCGAACGGATCATGGCCGGGCCGCCGATGTCGATGTTCTCGATCACGGCGTCGAAGCCGGCGCCCGAGGCGACGGTCGATTCAAACGGGTAGAGGTCGATCCAGACGATATCGATCGGGCCGATATCGTGCTCATCCATGGCCGCCTTGTGCTCGGCCGCGTCGCGCACGCCCAGCAGGCCGCCGTGGACCACGGGGTGCAGGGTCTTGACCCGGCCGTCCATCATCTCGGGGAAGCCCGTCAGGTCGGCGACGTCCTTGACCGGCAGGCCGAAGCCCGCGATCGCCGCCCGGGTGCCGCCGGTGGAGACCAGCTCGACGCCCGCCTCATGCATCGCGCGCGCCGCCTCTTCCAGACCCGTCTTGTCGGACAGGGAGATCAGGGCGCGGACGGGCTTCACCCGGTCAGGAGCAGGCGGGAAATCGGGAGCTGCGGGCATGGGATTCGTCCGTTCTCGGAATCGGGGGGAGCGATGCGCGCGCCCTTAACACTCATGAACCGGGGCGTCACCCCCAGCGCATTCGCTCTTTCCTCACCCTTCATTTCAACGCTAAGTTCTTTTGAGGTTGTATGAGGGACGCAGGCTCGCGCGATGAAAGAACGATTCAAATGGTACCTGAGTCCTAGTTCCGACGAGATCAAGCAGATTTGGGAAAATGGTGTCCTAACCGTGGATGCGAATCTTCTGTTGGACCTCTACAGATATCATGCAAAAACGCGGGAAGAGATAATATCGGCGATCCGGCTGTTTGGAACGAGGGTATGGATTTCTGATCAAGCTGCGAACGAGTTCGTAAGGAACAGAAAAAAAGTCATTGTCACTTCCATCGGAAGTTTTGATCAAGCATCCGCTGTAATAGCGGAAATTTCTAAAACACGAGATCAATCTATATCAAAGCTGAAAAGCCTACGTATATTTTCCGCAAGCGATCTCGATGAGATAAATTCTGACATCACGAAATCGATCGATGAGGCAAAAGCCAAGATAGAATCTGCAAAGGTTGGCCACCCCAATTATTTGCAGTCTGACGAAATACTAGATCAGATTGTAGAAATATTTGACGGAAAAGTCGGCCCCCAACCCACGCCGGAAGAGCTTGTCGATATCAACAAGATAGCCGAACAAAGATTTTCAGGCCAAGTCCCGCCTGGATATTTGGACGACGGAAAGCCCGAAGATCGGAAGTATGGGGACTATATTATGTGGTCACAGACTTTGGAATTTGCCAAGAGTATTGGAAAACCAATTATTCTTGTCACATCAGAGAAAAAGGAGGATTGGTGGGAGGTCCATTCGGGGCGGACCGTTGGCCCTCGCAATGAGCTTCATAGGGAAGCATCAGATATATCAGGCCAAAGAGTGTTGATATATCAAACTGATCGCTTCCTACAGTTTGCCGCCGAAAAGGCCGGACAACCGCTCGACAAGGAGACCGTTGCCGACCTGAAGGATATCAGCGAGAGAAGATCTCAGCGTAGCGCGCTGAGCCACCCATCAATCAAAGTATCAACTGTATCTATATCTAAAGACTTGCTCGAGCAGTCAGGAATTCTCTCAGTAGAAATCCTGAAGCCAATCAGAAATTTTACGGCTACAGTACACTTGGATGAAGATCCAGACTGGCCAAAAGCCCTTATAGAAACCTCTATAGACTATATGCCGCAAAATTGCCCGGACATATCAATAGTCTCGAAAGTCGGAAGCATTAACGACCTGAACATTCATGTTCACTCAGATTCTCAAGGAACTCCACTTCCGGTGGGAATCTACAGAATTAATTACTCTATATCCCAATGGGAAGCTATATTGTCCGATTGGTCGCCGCCCCAATCCAATCAAGCTTAACTACCCGTCTAAGAACGATATCCCTTATCTAGACCGGATCGCCCGCGGCGCCGGCGGGGCTGAGCTTCCAGCGGATCTTGGTTTCGGCGTCGGTGCGGGCCGAGCCGCGGACGACGATCTGGAGGCTGCGCCGGGTCAGGCCGTCGTCGATGTGGACGCTGGGCTCGATGGCGACGTCGGGGCCGTCGGTGCGGAACCACCAGCCGCGTCCGGAATGGCCGCGCAGCAGGATGGAGCGGCGGTCGCGGGCAAGGGAGGCCTGAACCCCGGGCTCCAGATGGAAGCGGACGGCGTAGGGGGCGGCGATGGCGCGCACGTCCTCCTCATGCCCCGGGGCCGGGTGAAGGCGTTCCTCGGCGCGGACCTCGTCCAGACGCTGGTCGAGATAGAGGCGGCGCTGGTGCAGCAGGCCGAAGGGCACGGCCCAGCCGTCATGCTCCAGCTCCAGCCAGACGGCGCCGTCGGCCTCGCGGTGCTCATTGGTGACGTGGATCGGGCGGCCGATCATGCGCGGGCCCAGCAGGTCGCCCTTCCAGCCGCCGAGCGGGTCGCCCAGCGACTGTTCGCCGAGCGTCAGGGTGGTGTGGGCCGGGGTCAGGCGCAGACCCTGACGGTCGCCGGCGCGGGGCGTCCAGCCGCAGCCGGTGATCAGCCGGTCCTTGCCGCAGCAGATTTCGAGCGCCAGCGGCTGGGCGCAGGCGGTCTCGCCCCAGGCGCCGTGGGACAGGGCGCCGGTGTCGGCGACGACGGTCAGCAGGGAGCCGTGGATGCGGCGCAGGCCGCCGACGAGGCCGCCGAGCGGGGCCTGGGCGGCGGGGGTCTGGGACCAGTCGTCATGGGCGCGGGCGGCGGCGACGAGGTCGGCCTTCGACGGGCCGCCACCCTGGAAGCTGGTCAGGCGGCCGTCGGGCAGGGTCTGGAGGCGCAGGGCCGAGGTCAGGCGCTGGATGGCGCCAGCGGCGGCCTCGGGCAGGGTCTCGGACAGCTGGGACAGGGCGTCGTCCAGCGTCAGGAGGTCGAGCAGCAGGAAAAGGCCGGCCTCGGGATTGCGCGAGGCGTGGCCGCCGTCGCCCTGGACGGTGACGCGCAGGGCGCCGGGCAGGCGGTGCAGCGCCGCCTTGCGGATCGAGACCCCGGGCGGGCCGGCGAGGACGCAGCCGGCCAGGGCGGCGGCGATCATCCGCTCGGCCTTGCCCGCCAGACCGCCGGGCGGACGCAGCAGCTGGCGCCCCTGACGGGCGAGGATGTCGCACAGCCTCAAGCGCTCGGCCTCGGTGGCCACCCCGCCCATACGACGGGCGGCGCAGGCGAGGTTGAAGACGCGGCGGGCGAGGACGGCCGGGTCCCAGGCGAAGGGGGACCAGCGGGTGAAGTGATCGGCCCAGGCCAGCGTCAGGCGCAGGGCCTCGCGCGCGCCGCGGTCGCCCTGAAGCATCAGGGGCGGCAGCCAGGCGAAGGCGTGCAGATCGACCGCGAAGCTGCGCGAGGGGCTGGGCCGATCCCAGGGATCCTCGGGCGCGGCGGCGTCGAGGCTGACCCCGGCGAGGGTGAAACGGCCGTCGAGGATAGCCTTGCCGAGCGCCGCATCGGCGGGGCGGAAGTCGCGCGGGGTGGCGGCCAGGGCCGTGGCCTTGCCGCCGGACAGGAGGCCGGCGAGGCTCAGGCCGTAACCGGGCAGGCCGTAGAGCTCGATCCACATCTGGCGCGTCAGCAGACGGCCGAGGATGGCGGGCCAGAGGGTCGGGCCGGTGTGGGGGCCGCCGGAACGGACCGGGGTGCGCACGGGCGCGCCCTTCAGCCCCGGGATGACGCCGGGAGCGAGGCCGTCGGCCTCGGTCGGCCGGGGCGCGAAGGGGCCGAGGGGATTCATGCAGCCTTCAGCGCCGCGATATTGGCGGCGTAGGCGTCGGGGCCGCCCTTGAACACCGCCGTGCCGGCGACCAGGGCGTCGGCCCCGGCGGAGACGCAGGCCCCGGCGTTGGCGGCGGTGACCCCGCCGTCGACCTGCAGATGGGCCTTTGATCCGGCGGCGTCGAGGAGGGCCCGGGCGCGCTCGATCTTCCTGAGCGAGCTGTCGATGAAGGACTGGCCGCCGAAGCCCGGATTGACCGACATGATGAGCACCAGATCGACGAGGTCGATGACGTCCTCGAGCACGCTCAGCGAGGTGCCGGGATTGAGCACGACGCCCGCCTTGGCGCCCAGCTGGCGGATGCGGCCCAGCGTCCGGTGCAGGTGCGGCCCGCTCTCGGGATGGACGGTCAGGATGTCGGCGCCGGCGTTGCGATAGGCCTCGAGCCAGGGATCGACCGGCGCGACCATCAGGTGGACGTCGAAGGGCAGTTTCGTATGCGGCCGCAGGGCCTTCACCACGTCCGGACCGATGGTGATGTTGGGCACGAAATGGCCGTCCATGACGTCGACGTGGACCCAGTCGGCGCCCGCGGCCTCGATGGCGGCGACTTCAGACCCCAGCTTGGCGAAATCGCTGGCGAGGATCGACGGACAGATCAGGGGCGCGGTCATGCGCACGGGATAAGGCGGGTCGCGCCGGGGGGCAAGGCTCCCCCGACTCTGATCTAGCCCTGAATCCGCTCCAGCCGCGCGGCGAAGAAGCCGTCGAGGCCGCCGTTTTCGGCCCACATGGAGGGCAGGATGCGCAGCCAGCCTTCGGGGGTCAGGGCCTCGGCGGGGGCGCCGACGGCGGCCGGGTCGGCCTTCACCGTGCGGAAGGCCGGGTTGCGGCGCAGGAAGGCGATGATCTGGGTCTCGCCCTCCTCCCGCTCCAGCGAGCAGACGCAGTAGACCATCCGGCCGCCGGGAGCGACCCGTTCGGCGGCGGCGTCGAGCAGCCGGTGCTGGACGTCGGCCAGCTTGCCCACATCCGCCGGCTTGGTGGCGCGCAGGACTTCCGGATTGCGGCGGAAGGTGCCGGTGGCGGTGCAGGGCGCATCCAGCAGGACGGCGTCGAAGGTGCGGCTGTCCAGCCAGTCCTCGGCCGGCATGACGGCGATGGCGGCCTCGAGCCCGGTGCGGGCCAGATTCTGGCGCAGGCGGTTCAGGCGGGCGTCGGAGCGGTCGAGGGCCTGAACGGTCGCGCCGGCCGCGGCGATCTGCAGCGTCTTGCCGCCGGGGGCGGCGCACATGTCGAGCGCGGTCTCGCCGGCCCTGGGGGCCAGCAGGCGGACGGGGACGGCGGCGGCGGCGTCCTGGACCCACCAGTTTCCGTCCTCGAAGCCGGGCCAGGCGGCGACGTCGCCGCGCTTGCCGGTGCGGACCGAGCCGCCGGGAAGGACTTCGCCCTCGACGGCTTCGGCCAATGCGGCGGCGTCCTGACCGGGCTTGAGGCTGAGGTCGGTCGGCGGCTCCTCACGAGCGGCCAGCGCCAGACCGATCAGGGCCTGATCGCCATAGGTCTGTTTCCAGCGGGCCGCGATCCACTCAGGCAGGTTGGATTCCGCCGTGGTCAGGCCGGGGCCTTCGCGGTCGATGCCGCGCAGGACGGCGTTGACGAGGTTCTTGTAGGGCCGGGTCTTGGGGTCGCGCTCAGCCAGCTTGACCGCCGTGGAGACCGCCGCGAAGGCCGGGGTTTCCAGCACCAGGGTCTGGGCCAGGGAGATGCGCATCAGGGTGCGGACCGCCTCGGGCGGGCGCTTCTGGAGCTTGCGGTCGAGGATCTGGTCGATCTCGCCCAGACGGCGCAGCGCCGCCATGGCCACGGCGCGGGCGAAGGCGCGATCGGGCCCGGGCAGGGCTGTGACGGCGGGCAGGGCCAGGGCCTCGTCCAGCCCGCCGCGCCGCACCAGCGCGGCGTTGAGCAGGACGCCGGCGGCGACCCGGGCCTCGACACCGATGTCGACGGAATCGTCGTTGGGGTTCTGGACCTGGGGTTTCGGCTCACGGCGCGGACCGCGCGCCTTGTCGGCCAGACGGCGGCCGCGCGCGCCGGAGTCCTTCCCCTTGGGAGCGCCGCCGCTCACACCGAGACCTGCGTGCCGAGTTCGACCACGCGTCCGGGCGGGATGTGGAAGAAGTCGGTCGGGTTGGCGGCGTTACGCATCAGGAAGATATACAGCTTGTCCTGCCACAGGGGCATGCCCTGGCTGGCCGAGGGGATGACCGAACGGCGGCCGAGGAAGAAGCTGGTCGACATGATGTCGAACTTCAGCCCCTGCTTGCGGCACAGGCCGAGCGCACGCGGGACGACCGGGCTCTCCATGAAGCCGTAGCTCAGGGTGATCTTCTTGAAGTCCTCGTTGATGGGCTCCATCAGCACCCGCTCGGTGTCCGGCACGCGGGGGCGGTCGGTGGTGCGCACCGTCAGGATCACGTTCTTCTCGTGCAGCACCTTGTTGTGCTTGAGATTGTGCATCAGGGCGACGGGGGCGACGTCGGGGTCCGAGGTCAGGAAGATGGCCGTGCCCGGGGCGCGGTGCGGCGGGCGGGCGCGCAGCATCTCGATCAGGTCGGTCAGCGGCAGGCTGTCCTTCTTGGCCTTGGCGGTCAGGATCTGCGACCCGCGCGTCCAGGTCCACATGATCAGGATCAGGACCGCGCCCAGCACCAGCGGCAGCCAGGCGCCGTCGGGGATCTTGAGCAGGTTCGAGGTCAGGAAGACGGTGTCGATGAAGCCGAACGGGATCAGGCAGGCGAGCGTCGCCCAGACGGTCCAGCCCCACTTCCGGGTGATGACCGGGAAGCTCATCAGGGTGTTGATCAGCATGACCCCGGTGACCGCCACGCCATAGGCGGCGGTCAGGTTATGCGAGCTCTGGAACACGACCAGAAGGGTCAGGACCCCGACCATCAGGAAGGTGTTCACGGCGGGCACGAAGATCTGGCCGGCCTGGGTCTCGGAAGTGAAGCGGATGTCGATGCGCGGCAGCAGGCCCAGCTGGACGGCCTGCTGGGTCACCGAGAAGGCGCCGGTGATCACGGCCTGGGAGGCGATGACGGTGGCGACGGTGGCCAGGCCCAGCATCGGCCAGTAGGCCAGCTCGGGCACCATGGCCCAGAAGGGATTATCGGCGGCGCCCGGGTGCGACAGGATCATCGCGCCCTGACCCAGATAGTTGAGCGTCAGGCAGGGCAGGACGAAGCAGAGCCAGCCGGCGCGGATCGGCGCCTTACCGAAGTGACCCATGTCGGCATAGAGGGCCTCGGCCCCGGTCACGGCGAGGAAGACCGAGCCCAGGATGATGAAGCCGAGGAAGCCGTCGTCCAGCAGCAACATGACGCCGTAGTGGGGCGACAGGGCGCGCAGGATGCTGGGATCGTCGAAGATGTGGATCAGGCCGATGACGCCGAGGCTGAGGAACCAGATGGCGGTGATCGGGCCGTAGAATTTGGCCAGACCGGCGGTGCCGCGCGACTGCACGAGGAACAGGCCGACGAGGATGGCGGCGGCGATCGGAACGATGAAGGGATCGAGCGAGGTCCCCACGCCCGGCGCGTCCTTGACGCCCTCGATCGCAGAAAGGACGGAGATGGCGGGCGTAATGATGCCGTCGCCGTAGAACAGGGCCGCGCCGCAGACGCCGAGAATGAAGATCCAGGCGCTGCGCCGTCCGACGGCGTGCTGGGCCAGGGCCATCAGGGCCAGGGTTCCGCCCTCGCCCTTGTTGTCGGCGCGCATCAGGAAGATGACGTATTTGAACGTCACCACGATCATCAGGGCCCAGAAGGCCAGAGACACCACGCCGACGATGGCCAGGTCGCCGCCGACGCCCGACTGGGCATGGGCGATGGCCTCGCGCAGGGCGTAGAGCGGGCTGGTGCCGATGTCGCCGAAGACGACCCCGATGGCGCCGATGGTCAGGCCCCAGAAGCCGGCGTGGCCATGCCCGTGGGCGGCGGGCGCGGACTGATGGGCGGCGGTCGCGCCGGTGACGCCGGCGGCGCCGGTCATTTCAGTGTTCGAGGTGGGCGGAGCGGGGGGAGCGCCGTCGCCTCGGGGAGCATCCCCAGCCATGAATATCCTCCGGGCTGCGCAATCGGCGCGCCCATCAAAGCGGAGCGCCTGTAGGCTCATTCCGCGCCCGGTTCAATCGTGCGGCGCCGGTTTCAGTTGCACCGTGTTCTCCCGATCCGCCCGCCGATTTGTGAATCCGCCCCGAAACGCTTACCTTACAGGCTTGGAACCGAGCACAGATGTCAGACAGCCAACGCTTTCCCGTCGCCGCCCACGCCCTAGCCTATCTGGCCCACAAGGACGCGTATGATGCGGCGCGCGCCATGCCGAGCGCCATTCTGGCCGCCTCCATCCCGACCAATCCGGTGGTGATCCGGCGTGTGACCGCCCTGCTGGCCAAGGCTGGATTGATCGCGACCCGTCCGGGCGCGTCGGGCGGCAGCTGGCTGCTGCGCCGGCCCGAGGAGATCCGGCTGGATCAGGTGTTGCGCGCCGTCAACGGCTGCGCCCATCTGGGCTCCACGCCGCAGGGGGCCAAGGGCTGCCCGGTCAGCGAGCATATTCCGCGTCAGGTCGCCCGCGCCCTGACCGCCGCCGACAGCGCCGCCCACGACGCTCTGAGCCGGATCACCATCGCCGACCTGCTGGCCGAGGCGCCTGAGTCGCTGGCGGCCTTCGCGCCCCACGCCTCCTGCCCCGTGGCCGCCTAGGATTGGCGCGGCCCGAGCTTTCGGTGAGACGCACCGCCCTGATCACCGGCGCCTCGGCCGGCATCGGCGCGGCCCTGGCCCGGGTCTATGCGGAGAAGGGCTGGGACCTGATCCTGGTCGCGCGCCGGGCCACGCCGCTGGAAGATCTGGCCCGCGAACTGACCGTCGACTACGGCGCGACCGCCGTTGTCCTGACCGTCGACCTGGCCGACCCGGATGCGCCCCACCGGCTGGCGAAGACGCTTGAGCAGCGCGGCCTGACGGTCGACGCCCTGATCAACAATGCGGGGTTCAGCCGCACGACGGGCTTCCTGGCCACCGACCCGGATGACCACGCGGCCATGATCGACGTCATGCTGACCGCGCCGATCGCGCTCAGCCGGCTGCTGATCCCCGGCATGGTCGAGCGCGGCTTCGGCCGGGTGCTGAACGTGGCCTCCCTGGCGGGGCTGATGCCCGCGACCGGCGGCGACACCCTGTACGGGCCGATCAAGAGTTTCCTGATCAAGGCCTCGGCCGGGCTGCATCTGGAACTGGAGGGGACAGGAGTCCACGTCACCGCCCTGTGTCCCGGCTATACCCTGACCGAGTTCCACGACGTCAACGGCAGCCGCGAGGAGGTGTCCTCGGCCTATCCGGCCTGGATGTGGCAGACGGCGGACCATGTGGCCCGGGTCGGCTATGCGGCGGTGGAGGCCAATCGGCCGCGAGTGGTTCCGGGCTGGCGGAATAATCTTCTGGCGGCGATCCCGAAGATCCTGCCCGACGGTCTGGCGCTGAAGATCATCGGCGGCCACGCGAGGCGGCTGAAGCGGATCTAGGCCGAGGCCGCGACCAGACTGTCAAAGGACAGAGCCGTCAGAGGACGGCGTCAGTGAACCCGGTGCAGATTCTCGATCAGGGCGGCGCCCGCGACAATCATCGCCGTCGGAATCGCCAGTATGACGAACCGTGCGTTGCGGTGAAGAAAAGTAACGACCTCGCCGAGCATTTCGGGAACCGGGAACCTTGTTGCGTGTTGTGCTCACGCTAGTCCTGTGTGCGGCGCACAATCCAGCCCCACCTTGGTTATACGGTCCGGTAGCGGACGAAATCGGCGTTTTTGCCCGGACCTGTGTCCGCGCGGCTGTCAGTGGCCGCTGGGATAGGGAGAGGTCACCGACCCCGCGAACATCCCCGGAATGGCCTCTCCGAGACCCGCCAGGATGAACTGGATGGCCAGGGCGCAAAGGATCAGACCCAGCACCCGCACGATGATCGCCATGCCGATCTCGCCGAGAATCCGGCTCAGAGGCCCCGTCAGGGCGAAGGTGACGAAGGTGGCCAGGGCCGCCGCGCCGATGGCCACGAGACCGGCGACGGTGCCAGTCGGCCCGAGCTTCTGGGCCTCTCCGGCCTGGATGATGATGGTCGAGATGGCGCCCGGACCAATCAGCAGAGGCATGGCGAAGGGCACGATCAGTCGCTGGAAGCGCCGCCGTGCATAGCCGCGCACGTCCTTGGCGTCGGCCAGGGCGTCCTTGTCGGCGAACATGGTCAGGAAGTCTTCGCGGGTCATGTCCAGACCCAGCAGCAGCAGAAGGATGCCGCCCGCGATACGGAAGGCCGCCAGCGAAATGCCGAAGAACTGCAGCAGGCCCAGACCCGTGAAGAAGAAGAAGGCGAGGAAGAGGGCGATGAAGACGCAGATCAGGGCCGAGACCGACAGGCGCTGACGCGTGTTGGCCCCGGCGGTCGCCGCCGCGAAAATCGGGATGTTGCCGATGGGATCGACCAGGGCGAACAGGGCCACGAACAGGTTGACCCCCAGATCAAGCGCGTCCATGCCTGTTTCTCAGCCCAAATCCGCCGCCGGCCCCGCCCGACGCACCTCTGCGTCCGGTCTAGCCGCGAAACGCGAGTCCGTCGATGACCCTGCTTGACCCGAACGTCCCGGAAACGGCCCCGATGACGCAGATGAATCCCAACCGCGCGCCCGACCCCCGCCTGATCTGCGCCCTGGACACGCCGACGGCGGCCGAGGCCCGGGCCCTGGTCGAGCGGATCGAGGATGCGGTCGGCTTCTACAAGGTCGGGCTGCAGCTGTTCGCCTCGGACGGGATGGGGCTGGCGCGTGAGCTCAAGGCCGAGGGCCGCAAGGTCTTCCTGGACTGGAAGCTGCACGACATCGGGGCGACCGTGGAGAAGGCCGCCGCCGCACTGGCCGGCGCCGGTTGCGACCTCCTGACCGTCCATGCCCGGCCCCAGGTGATGGCCGCCGCCGCGCGCGGGGTCGCCGGGTCGGATCTGAAGGTGCTGGGCGTCACCGTCCTGACCAGTCTGGACGCCGAGGATCTGATCGCCGACGACCACAGCCTGTCGCCGGCCCTGCTGGTCGAGCACCGGGTGCGTCAGGCGCTGGACAGCGGCATCGACGGCGTCGTGGCCAGTCCGCACGAGGCCACACGGGTGCGCGAGATCGCCGTCGCCGCCGGCCGGCCCGACTTCCTGATCGTCACCCCGGGGGTGCGTCCCGTCGGGGCGTCGATGGACGATCAGGCCCGCGCCGCCACGCCTGACCGGGCCCTGAGGGACGGCGCCACCCATCTGGTGGTCGGCCGCCCGATCACCGCCGCCGCCGACCCGCGTGCGGCCGCGCTGGCGATCGCGGAAAGCATCGCGCTGATCTGAGGCGGGAAGCCCCGCCGGGCGCGCCACCAGAGGCGCGCCTTCAGAAAGTCGCCCCCGCTTGAGGACGCATTCGGCATTGGCTGCCGTGGCGCGAAGCGTGCCGCCTGGCCCCAAACGAAAAGAGCGGCCCGCCTTTCGACGGACCGCTCCAGTTTTCGTAACCTGACCCGAAGGTCGAGGTCTTATCAGCCGCGCTCGCCGGGCTCTTGCGAGTAGCCCGAGCTGCTGCCGACGGCAGGAGCGGGGTAGCCGCCGGCCGGAGCGGCATAGCCGCCCGAGGTCGGGGCCGGAGCGGCCGGATAGGTGGCCGGGCCACCGTCCACCGGGCCCATGGCGGGCGGCGGCAGGTTGTTCGAAGCCGACGGCGGCGAAGCGACGTCGCAGCAGTGCTCGTCCGGATGATCCGGGCCAGCGGGCGTGAAGTGGATTTCCGGCGGAGCCACGGACACTTCCGACGGACGGACGTGGACGTCGGGCGCTTCCAGGTAGACCTGGGCCGGAGCGACCTGAACCGGCGGGGCGTCGACGTAGATCGGCGGGCCCTGGATGTAGATGGCCGGCGACGGCGCGAAGACCGGAGCTGACGAGATCCGCATGCACGGAGCGCGAACGCGAACCGGCGGTGCGGGCGGACGCACGGTGTAGAAGGGAACGCTGACGGTCGGGACCGAGCATTCGCAGTTAGGATTGACGGCGGTCATCGCGCCGCCGCCCCAACGTTCGCCCTCGATGATCGTGGACGTGTTGAGCGAAGCCGTGGCATAACCGGCGGCTTCCTTGTCACCCGCGAAGGCCGAACCGGCCGCCGCGAGAGTGGTGGCGCCCAGCGCCAGGATCAGAACTGATTTCACGATTGATGTCTCCCCAGTCACCCAGACCTTAATGAAGCATGAAGCAGAGCGGTTTGGCTTGCACCCAATGAGAGGAAAACCACGGATATTTTTCGCGTTGCAGGAGAGTGACACCTCGCCCGGGGAGAAAACCTTGAGTTTGTCGCCTCCCGGGACCATTTGACGGCTCCCCGCGTTGATCCGAATTCCAGAAACAGCAGGCTTTTGATGACCTTCGCCAACCCGAAAGCGACCTCAGAGAACAACGATCACGGCGATGTGATCGTCGAGGGCTCCGACGCCGGCTTCATGACCGACGTCATCGAGGCGTCGCGGTCGCGGCCGGTGATCGTCGACTTCTGGGCGACCTGGTGCGGCCCGTGCCGCCAGCTGACCCCGGCGCTGGAAAAGGCGGTGCGCGCCGCCGGCGGCGGCGTGAAACTGGTCAAGATCGATGTCGACAAGAACCCGGCCTATGCGGGCCAGCTGCGCGTCCAGTCGATCCCGACCGTCTACGCCTTCGTCAACGGCCAGCCCGTCGACGGCTTCCAGGGCGCGGTGCCCGAAAGCCAGATCAAGGCCTTCATCGAAAAGCTGACCGGCGGCGCCGGGATCAACTCAGACGTCGAACAGCTGTTGTCTCTGGGCGAGGAATCGCTGGAGCTGGCGGACTTCGGCGGCGCAGCCCAGGCCTTCGCCCACGTCCTGACGCTCGAACCCGAGAACCAGAAGGCCATCGCCGGCATGGCGCGCGTCTATCTGGCCGGCGGTGACGCCGAACAGGCGGCCCAGACCATCGCCATGGCCCCGGCCGGCTCGACCGAACCGGCCGTCGTCGGGGTGCGGGCCCAGCTGGCCCTGGCCTCCAGCGCCCCGGCGGGCGAGACCGACGCGCTCAAGGCCGCCGTCGCCGCCGACCCGGCCGATCATCAGGCCCGCTTCGACCTGGCCCTGGCACAGGCAGCCTCCGGCGACCTGAAGGGGTCGGTCGACAGTCTTCTGGCCATCGTCGCCGCCGACCGCGAGTGGAACGAACAGGCGGCCCGCAAGCAGCTGCTGACCGTGTTCGAGGCCGCCGGAGCGACCAGCGAGATCGCCCGCGACGGTCGCCGCCGTCTGTCCTCCATCCTGTTCGCGTAAACCGAAAGCACTCCGGATGCCCCAGGGCTATGTGAAGGCCGCCGACCTGCCCCAGGTCATTCCGGTGTTCCCCCTGGCCGGGGTCATCCTGCTGCCGCGCGGGCAGCTGCCGCTCAATATCTTCGAGCCGCGCTATCTGAACATGATCGACGACGCCATGGCGGGCGACCGGATCATCGGCCTGATCCAGCCCTCCGGCGGGCCCGCCAGCCTGCCCGGCCTGACCGCCGTGGGCTGCGCCGGGCGGATCACCAGCTTCGCCGAGACCTCGGACGGCCGCTATCTGATCACCCTGACCGGCGTCTGCCGCTTCCGGGTGACGACGGAAATGCCCAGCCAGACCCCCTATCGGCAGGTCCGCGCCGCCTTCGGCCCGTTCGAAAGCGACCTGACCGTCCCGTCCGGCGAACCCTTCGACCGCGACCTCTTCCTGACCGCCCTCAAGGCCTATCTGGAGCGGCGCCAGCTGGAGATCGACTGGGACACGGCCGAGGCCGCGCCCCAGGAAGCCCTGATCAACAGCCTGTCCATGGCCCTGCCCTTCGAGGCCGCCGAGAAACAGGCCCTGCTGGAATCACCGACCCTGGACGACCGCTGCCTGACCCTGACCGCCCTGATGCAGATCGACGCCGCCGAACCGGGGGATGGAGAAACGCCGACGGCGATGCAGTAGGGCGGCGCCTTCCCGTGACCGCCTTAAAGACCTAGCCTCGCGGCATGGGCGAGACGCACCTCTATCTGGGATGGCGAACGGCCATACTGGGCCTTCTGGTCCTTCAGATCCTCGCCTTCGCGGCGGCGCTCGCGACCACGGACACGAACCGCACCGCCAACCGGCTGCTCGGCGCCGCGCTCGTGGCGATCGCGGGTCTTCTCGTGCCCTACGCCATCGGATTCGCTGGCGCCTATGACAACTGGCGCGGTCTGACGTTCGCCCCTTTCGCCATCCCCCTGATCCTGGGTCCGCTGTTGTATGGCTATGCCTGCGCCCTGGAAGAGGATCGCCTGCCGGCCCATTTCGCGTGGCACCTCGCACCTCCCCTGGCGCAGCTCGCCTATTTCACGGTCTGTTTCCTGCTTCCGCTCGACGCCAAATGGGACTGGTACACCGGCGGGCACGCGGCATTCGTCGCGCCGCTGTTCAAGATCCTGACGATCGTCAGCCTGGCCGGCTATGCCTGGGCGATCGGAAACGTCCTTCGCCGCTACCGGACACGGCTGGCGAACCAACGCAGCGATGACGACCGGTTCTCGGCGCACTGGCTCTCGCGCGTTCAGGCCGCGATCGTTTTCGGCCTGGCGGTCGAGGCCGTCTTCTGGCTTTGGGCGACCCTGACCGGCGGCATCGACTATTTTCAGGAGACGGGGCTCTACGTCCTGCTGGGCGCGCTGGGCCTTTATCTGGGCGCCGCCGGATGGCGTCACGCCGGCCTGCCCGCTCCGCTGACGGCGCCCGAAGACCCCCCGGCGGCGCCCGAGGCGGCCCGTCCGGTCGACTGGGCCGCTATCGCCATCGCGTTCGCGGCCCAAACCAGCAGGGAGGGCTGGTGGCGCGAGCCGGACCTGACCCTGCCGCGTCTTTCGCGGCGACTGGGGACCAACAGCGGGCGTCTGTCGCGCGCCATCAACCTCGGTCTCGGTGTCAACTTTTCCGCCTTCATCAATGACCTGCGCGCCGAGGGCGTCGCCGAGGCCTTGCGGAGCCGCGCCGAGGCCGACCTGCTCGATCTGGCCTTCGAGATGGGGTTCGCCTCCAAGGCCAGCTTCAACCGTGCGTTCCGGGCGCGCTACGGCATGGCCCCCTCACAATACCGGCGGCAGGTCTCAAATCCCGATTCTCTGGCGGCGGTTGCGAATCTGAGGCGCGCGAAGGCCTGAAGCCGATCACCTTGGGCCATCACTCGCCGAGGACCCTCCATGCTGACGCTGAACCGCCGCCGCCTGCTTCAGCTTTCCGGAGGTCTGGGGCTGACCGCCGCAGCCCCCGCCCTGGCCGGAACGGCATGGGCGGCGCCCACCACCGAGGACTGGAGCAGCGATGTCGCCATCCTGCGCCAGACCTGGGAGACCATGCACCCGGGCCTCTATCGCTACAGCACGCCGGAAGAGATCAGCGCCCGGCTCGACGGTCTGGCGCATGCCTGGCGCGCGCCGGGATCTTTCCGGGACCGGTTCCTGGCCCTGACCCGCGTCACCGCCTCCATCCGTTGCGGCCATACCTACCCCAGCCCCTACAACGGCTCCGACGCCATGGTCGCGGCCCTCTATCCGGACCGGTCGCTCGTGCCGTTCCGGTTTCGATGGATCGACGGCCGGATGGTCGTCACGGAGGACCTTGCCGAGGGCCAGAGCCTGCCGCGCGGCACGGTCGTCACGGCGATCGACGGGGTTTCGACCCGCGACCTGCTCGACCGGCTGATCCCTCTGGCCCGGGCCGACGGTCACAACGACGCCAAGCGCATCAATCTGATGGAAGTCCGGGGCGAGGACCGGTTCGAAACCTTCGACATCCATCTGCCCCTGATCCTCCCGCTCCGGGACGAGGCGGCCTTCACCTTCGCGGATGGCCGGATCATCCGCGCGCCCCTGCAGTCCCTCGAAGACCGGCGCCGCAGCCTGCCGGCTTCGACCGATCCGGCGAAGGACGCCAATCCGTGGACGCTGGAGAAGCGCGCCGACGGGATTCAGGTCCTGAAGATGCCGGGGTGGGCCCTGTATGAGTCGACCTTCGCGTGGGAGGCATGGCTGGGCCAGATCATGGACGATCTGACCGGCGACGGCGCCAGGGGGCTGGTCATCGATCTGCGCGGCAACGAGGGCGGACTCGACTGCGGCAATGTGATCCTGAGCCGGCTGGTCGATCGGGATCTGCCGTTGTCGCGCAACCAGCGCTGGACCCGTTATCGCAGCGCGCCCGAGGCGGTCAGGCCCTATCTGCACACCTGGGACCGAAGTTTCCTCGACTGGGGAGATCAGGCCCAGCCGTCGGCGGAACGGCCGGGCTACTATCGGCTGACCCGCTACGACGACGGCGACGACAGTACGCTGATCCGTCCGGCCGGACGCCGCTACGCCGGGCCCGTCGTGGTGCTGTGCGACGCCTCGAACAGTTCGGCGACCTTCGGCTTCGCCCAGGCGGTTCAGGAGAGCGGCGTCGCGACCCTGATCGGCCAGCCCACGGGCGGCAACCGGCGCGGCATCAACGGCGGGGCCTTCTTCTTCCTGAAGCTGCCAGCCTCGGGTCTGGAAGTCGATCTGCCGCTGATCGCCAGCTTCCCGTCGACGCCCCAGCCCGACGCGGCCATCGTACCGGATGTCCTGGTCCAGACCACGGCCGAGGACATCGCCCGGGATCACGACCCCCAGATGGCCGCCGCCATCGCACGACTGTCCGGATCGACTGATGACGGGACGCCGTCGAAGGCTTAAATCACAACCGATACGCCCGAACGAAACCGAGCCGATCCCATGTCCGACGCCTTCAACACCCCGACCTCGGTCGATCCCCGCCTGCTGGAGGTGCTGGTCTGTCCGGTGACGCGCGGCGTGCTGACCTATGATCGCGAGGCCAATGAGCTGGTGTCGAAGTCGGCCAAGCTGGCGTTTCCGATCCGCGACGGGGTGCCGATCATGCTGACCGAGGAAGCGCGTCAGCTGGACTAGAGTTCAGAGCCCGAGGCGTTTGGCCCGGGCGGCGATCTCAAGCAGCAGGCGTTCGGCGATCAGGGCCTCGGGCAGGCCCGTGGTCTTGGTCGCGACGTCGGCGACATTGACGCTGTCCTGCACAAGATCCAGCTCTTCCAGCCGCCAGGAGCGGGCCTGACGCAGCATTTCGGCCTCCTGTTTCCAGAAGACCCCAGCGGCCTTGGCGGCCTCCTTGGCCCCGGCTCCCGCGCCCTGAAGCACATTGATGCGGCGCAGCTTTCCGAGATGGATCGAGGCCTGACGTACGGCCATGACGGCGCTTTCGCCCTCGGCCAGGGCGCGACGCAGACCCGCCTGCGACGGGGCGGGGCGGCCGCCGAAGGCCTGAAGCGCGGCGTCCTGCAGCGAGGCGTCGGGCTCGACCCCGAGATGGGCGTCCAGCTCCTCGACATCGATCGACCGGCCGGAGCCGGGGCCGATATAGAGGGCCAGCCGCTCGATCTCCTGACGCATCAGGCCGCGTTCGCGCGGCAGGCGGCCGACGAAGCGGTCGAGGGCGTCGGAGGTCAGGCCCACCTTGTCGGCGGCCAGGGCCTCGCGCGTCATCCGGGCCACGTCGCCCGTCTCGTCCTCGTAGCAGACGATGCCGACCGAGCCCTTGCCGGTCTCGGCGGCCTTGCGCAGGGCCGAGTCGCGGCCCAGCGCCCCGGCCTCGACCACCAGCATGGCGTCGGGATTATAGCCGCCGTCGCCGTGGGTCTTGAGGACGCCCGCCAGAAGTTTGTCGACCGAGGCCTTGTCGCCGCCCAGACGCACGCGGATCAGGCGGCGGCCGCCGATCATGCTGAGCGCGGTCAGGGCCTCTTCCAGACGCGCCTCGTCGCCGTCGATGTCGCTGTCGGTCAGGACCGTGACGTTGAAGGGGTCGTTCAGGTCGGGCGTGATCGCCTTGCACAGGACCTGGGCGCGTTCGGCGACGCCCGACCGATCCTTGCCGTGGATGACCACCGCGCGGATGCCCGGCTCGGGCTTGGCGAGGAAGCGGTCGATCTCCGGACGTTTGGCGAGGATCATCGCCGACTATTGCCCCGACAGGGCCCGCAGAATGTCGATGCGGATCAGCCTGGCCAGCTCGGCGGCGGCCCGGTCCTCCCCGTCCTGCTGGGCGGCGATGGCGGCATAGGGCTGGTCGGCGGCGGCGTAGGTCAGGGTCGAGGTCTCGGTCCCCGTCAAGGGCGTGGCGCCCGAGGTCGGGGTCAGGGTCCAGACGACACGGACCGTCAGCTCGTACCGGGTGGCGGTGTCGTCGATCCGGCGGCCGAGCGGGCGGCGCGCCTGCTGGGTCACCGTGGTCAGGCGATACAGCGGCGGCTGGGCGCCGTGATCCCAGGCCAGGGCGTCCTCCAGCTGCTCGCGCAGCCGGTAGCCCAGACGGTCATCCTCGGCCGTGACCGCGATGCGGCTGATCGCGGGCGAACCGCCGCTGGCGTACATGGGCGTGAAGCCGCAGGCCGACAGGGCGGCGCCGGCCAGGGCGATGGCGGCGAGGAGAACGGCTCGCATCAGCCGACCACCAGATTGACGATGCGATCCTGGACCACGATCACCTTCTTCACCGAAACCCCGTTGGCCGAGAGATAGGCCTGAATGGCGGGATTGGCGAGGGCGGCGGCCTCGACGTCGGCGTTGGCAGCGCCGCGAGGAGCCGTGATCTCACTGCGGCGCTTGCCCGAGATCTGGATCGGCAGAACCACCTCGTCATCGGCGGCCAGGGCCGGGTCGTAGACGGGCCAGGGGGCGTCCAGCACCATGCCCTGCTCGCCCAGCTGCGACCAGCACTCCTCGGCCAGATGGGGGGTGAAGGGAGAGATCAGACGGGCCAGGGCCGACAGGGCCTGACGTTTGGCCTCGCCGCCCGCGGCCTTGGCGTCCCGAACGGTGGCCAGGAAGGCGTAGAGCTTGGCGATGGCCGAGTTGAAGCGGAAGCCCTCGACGCCTTCCGACACGGCCTTGATGGCCTTGTGGGTCTCGCGGATCAGGGCGGTGTTGGCGGCCTCGTCACCGGCGACCGAGGCGTCATGGCCGTCGAACTCGGCCCAGACGCGCTGGACGAAGCGGCTGGCGCCCTCGACCCCGCCGGGGGTCCATTGCACGTCGCGCTCGGGCGGACTGTCGGACAGGACGAACAGGCGGCCGGCGTCGACGCCGTGGGATTCCAGAATCTCGGCCGGAGCGACGACATTCTTCTTGGACTTCGACATCTTCTCGACGTCGCCGACGATGACCGGCTGGCCCAGTTCGCGGTCGACCCACTGGCCGTCGCGTTTCTCGACCTGATCCGGAGCCAGCCAGTTTCCGTTCTGGGACTTGTAGGTCTCGTGGACCACCATCCCTTGCGTGAACAGGCCGGCGAACGGCTCCTTGACCGCCAGCATGCCGGCGTCCGACAGGGCGCGGGTGATGAAGCGGGCATAGAGCAGGTGCAGCACCGCATGCTCGACCCCGCCGATGTACTGGTCGACCGCCAGCCAGTGGTCGGCGGCGGCGGTGTTGATCGGCTCGGGCGCGGTCGGATCGGTGAAGCGGGCGAAGTACCAGCTGGAGTCCACGAAGGTGTCCAGGGTGTCGGTCTCGCGGGTCGCGTCCTGATCGCAGGACGGGCACTTCACATGTTTCCAGGTCGGGTGGCGGGCCAGCGGATTGCCGGGAACGTCGAAGGTGACGTCGTCGGGCAGAACCACCGGCAACTGGTCGGCCGGGACCGGCTGGACGCCGCAGGACGGGCAGTGGATGACCGGGATCGGACAGCCCCAGTAGCGCTGGCGCGAAACGCCCCAGTCGCGCAGGCGATAGATGGTCTCGGCCCGGCCCTGGCCCTGGTCCTCGACCTTCGCGATGGCGGCGGCCTTGGCGGCCTCGACGTCCAGACCGTTGAGGAAGTCCGAGTTGAAGATGCGGCCCGGGCCGACATAGGCCTCGGTCCCGATCTCCATGGTCTCGACGTCGTCCGGCTTGACCACCGGAACCACCGGCAGGTCGTATTTGCGGGCGAAGTCCAGGTCGCGCTGGTCGTGGGCGGGGCAGCCGAAGATGGCGCCCGAGCCATAGGTCGACAGGACGAAGTTGGCGGCCCAGACCGGGACGGTCCGCTCCGGATCGAAGGGATGGCGCACGCGCACGCCCAGATCCACGCCCAGCTTCTCGGCCTTTTCGATATCGGCTTCCGAGGTGCCCGTCTGGGCGCAGGCCTTGATGAAGTCGACGACGTCCGGACGGTGCTCGGCGATGGCCTTCGTCAGCGGGTGATCGGCCGACAGGGCCAGGAAACTGGCGCCGAACAGGGTGTCGGGGCGGGTGGTGTAGACCTCGATCGGATCGCGGTCGTGGCTGGGCTGGCCCTCGGGCTGGGGCGTCAGGAAGGCGGGCGCCTCGACGATCGGCCACCACAGGGTCGCGCCCTTGGACTTGCCGATCCAGTTCTCCTGCATCAGCCGGACCTTGTCGGGCCAGCGGCCTTCCAGCGTCTTCAGGCCTTCGATCAGTTCGTCGGCATAGTCGGTGATGCGCAGGAACCACTGGTTCAGCTTGCGCTTCTCGACCAGGGCGCCCGAGCGCCAGCCGCGGCCGTCGATGACCTGCTCATTCGCCAGGACGGTGTTGTCGACCGGGTCCCAGTTGACCACCGCATCCTTGCGATAGACCAGGCCGCGCTTGAACAGTTCCAGGAACCAGGCCTGCTGCTTGCCGTAGTATTCCGGGTCGCAGGTCGCGAACTCGCGCGACCAGTCCAGCGACAGGCCCAGCAGCTTCAGCTGCTCGCGCATGTTGGCGATGTTGGAATAGGTCCAGCCCTTGGGGTGGATGCCGCGCTCCATGGCCGCGTTCTCGGCCGGCATGCCGAAGGCGTCCCAGCCCATGGGATGCAGGACATCGAACCCTTGGGCCCGCTTGTGACGCGCGACCACGTCGCCCATGACGTAGTTCCGGGCGTGGCCCATGTGGATGTTGCCCGACGGATAGGGGAACATCTCGAGGACATAGTATTTCGGCCGCCCGGTCTCCTTCGTGACGAAGGCGTTCGCATCCGACCAGCGCTGCTGCTGGCGGGGTTCGGCGGTTTTCGGTTCGTAACGGGCCACGGGCATCCTGAAGAGACGGCGAGGCGTGAAACGCCCCTCGCGCCCGATTAGCCCGAAGGGCGGCGACGCCCAAGGAAAATAGAGACGCCCTCCGCGCCAAACGACGCGAAGGGCGAAACATACAGAAGGCGCTCAAGCAGCGAGCCGCCGCGCGGCGAGCGTTAGCGCCCCGGGGACAGAACTGATCGCTACGCGATCAGTTCGCGTTGGCGAGGTTGAGCTGGCGCGCCTTGGTCAGGATCGCGTTTTCCAGGTCGGTCTCGGTCTGGGCGGCGACGGGGGCCGCGGTCCAGCCGCCCGAGGCGTCCTTGACTTCCTTGGTCACGGTCACGTTCAGGGCGTCGGCGCGCAGACGGGTGTCGAGGATGAAGACCGTGGCCTTGAAGCGCTCGTTCGGGGTCTGCGGATTGATGTACCAGTCATAGTTGACCACGCCGCCCCACGGGTCGGCGGTCAGCAGGGGCATGAAGCTGAGGGTGTCCAGCGTCGCGCGCCACAGATAGGCGTTCACGCCGATCCCGGCCTGGACATCGGTCTTGGCGGGCTTGGGCGCGCCGGTGAAGGGCACCTTGACGCCGCCGCAGGCGGACAGCAGCAGGCCGGACGCGATGGCGGCGAACACAGCGCCCCTTGTCAGGGTCTTGCCCATCGCTTGAGTGGGGGCCATCGAGGAATTCTCCGTTCAGATTGGACGCCGAACCCGCGGGTGACGCGCACAGCGCACGGGCGCGACAGCTCTGTCCCCTGTTTCACAAGGGGCGAGGGCCGCTGCGACGCTCTATAACACGCCCAAAAGGGGCGATGACAAGGCGAAGACCACCGTGATCTTTACAGTGACGAAAGCCGACGCCCCGCCCCACCGACTTCGGCGACCTGTCCCGGCGTGAAACAGGCGCGCCCCTTTCGGCCCCATTCCCGTGACGCTAGCGCCACAGGCGACCGATAGAGTCTGCGGAACCCGCGAGAGGCGACCACGTTGCGTTGACCGGGCGAACCCACGGTGTCTAATCGGCGGGTTCACGGCGAACACGCCGGTTCAGGATTTGATGACCCGGTTCGACCGGGTCTGAAGGGTTGGAAATGCGGTTCGGCGTTCTCTTCGCAGGACTTTTCAGCGCGGTGGTCCTCACGGGACTGGCCGGAACGGCGTCGGCACAGTCCGCGTCCCGTCCGCATGCGCCCACCGTTTCACTGACTGACGCCCAAAACGCCCAGACCGCGGGCCAGCGCGCCGCTCCGCCGGCGCCGCGCCGTGGCCTGCGCTGGTACGACACCGGCCGCTGGGGCCTGAACTTCAACCTGAACCAGCCCGTGGGCCGCGAGACCCAGTGGGGCGACGTCGAGGCCGGCGCCTACTACAGCCTGACCTCGCGCCTCAGCGTCGGCGCCGTCGGCAGTGTGGGCCGTCCGGAACAGGACCCGGCCCGGGCGCCCGAATCTGACAGCCGCTCCCAGCCCCGTATTCGGCTGGAATCCATCTTCAAGTTCTGAGGTCTCAGGCGCCGAAGGCGATCTGAACGGCGTCCACGCCCGCGATTCCGCACGCCCCCGACCCGGCCAGGGCCCCGACGGTCGCAGCATTGATGCCGCCGAGGGCATAGACGGACCAGTGCGCCGCCACCGTCTTCAGCGTCTCGACGCCCAGGACCGGTTTCACGGACGAGAGGCCCCCCGCCGGGAAGATCGGCGACAGGACCACGGCGTCCAGTCCTTCAGCCCCCACCTCTATCGCTCCATCCGTGGAATGAGCCGCCCCGGTCAGGAGCCAGTCGGGCCGCCGCGCCCTGAGCGCCGCCGCCTGATCGAGCGCTCGCTCCGGCAGATGGACCCCGTCGGCGCCGACCGCCTCGGCCAGATCGGCGTCGAGACCGATCAGCAGAACCAGACCGCGTTCTGACGCGATCGCCTTCAGTCGCCGGGCCGTAGCCTCGGCCTGCGCCGCGCCGAAGTGGCGGTAGACCACCCCGGCCCCCGCCGGCAGCCGCTCGGCCGTCCGCCAGGGCTCGGGCGTGCGGACCGGGTCGGTGAAGAAGAAGAGCGGCGGCAATATGCGCCCGCTGCCTTTCGTCCCGCTGACAGGCGACGCCGCACGGGCTAGACCCTGCGCCGCGTCCCACAGGATGCGCGCCTCGTTCGACAGGGTTGCGGAGCCGTCCATGCCGTCGTCATCCCCCGCTTTGACAGCCCCGTCTACAGTGGCGGAGCGGGTCGCCGCCGTCCGCGCCCGCATCGCCACCGTCGCCCGCTCGGTCGGGCGCGACCCGGCCTCGATTACCCTGACCGCCGTCTCCAAGACCCAGCCGGCCGAGGCCATCGACGCCATCCTCGCGACCGGCCAACGCGTCTTCGGCGAGAACCGGGTGCAGGAGGCGGAAAGCCGCTGGACCGAGCGCAGCCCGTCGCTGCCCGATCTCGAACTGAGGCTGATCGGTCCGCTGCAGTCGAACAAGGCCGCAGACGCCGTCGCCTTTTTCGACGTGATCGAGACCCTGGACCGCGAGAAGCTGGCCCGCGCCCTGGCCGAGCAGATCCAGAAGCGCGGCCGCAGTCCCCGCATGCTGATCCAGGTCAATACGGGCGCCGAGCCGCAGAAGGCCGGGGTCCTGCCCAAGGAGGCCGACGCCTTCATCGCCATCGCACGCGAAACCTATGGCCTGACGGTCGAGGGGCTGATGGCCATTCCGCCCGCCGAGGACGCACCCGGCCTGCATTTCGCCCTGCTGGCCAGGATCGCCGAACGCAACGGATTGCCTGTCCTGTCGATGGGGATGAGCGGCGATTACGAAACGGCGATTCGCTTCGGCGCCACCCATGTGCGGGTCGGAACGGCGCTTTTCGGGGAACGAAACTCTCCGGAAGCGCCCTCTATCGCCTGAATCCGCTTCATTTTCCCCGTCGCCCTTGGCGATTCACCCAAGCCTCGCCATTGTTATCGACATGCCCACGCCCAAGACCCTGCTGATCATCGACGACGACGACGACCTGCGCGAGGCCCTGGCCGAGCAGTTGGCGCTCCACGAAGAGTTCAGGACCGTTCAGGCCTCGACCGCCACCGAAGGCATTCGGCTGGGCCGCGAGCTGCGCGCCGACCTGATCCTGCTGGACGTCGACCTGCCGGACATGGACGGGCGCGAGGCCTGCCGCCTGCTGCGCAAGGACGGGGTCGCCACCCCGGTGATCATGCTGACGGCCCAGGATTCCGACGCCGACACGGTTCTGGGTCTGGATTCCGGCGCCAACGACTATGTGACCAAGCCCTTCCGCTTCGCCGTGCTGCTGGCCCGCATCCGCGCCCACTTACGCAGCCACGAACAGTCGGAAGACGCCGTCTTCGCCATCGGTCCCTATTCCTTCCGCCCCGCCGGCAAGATGCTGGTCGACGACAAGGGCAAGAAGATCCGGCTGACGGAAAAAGAGACCAACATCCTCAAATACCTCTATCGCGCCGGGGCCAAGCCGGTGTCGCGCGAGGAACTGCTGACAGAGGTCTGGGGCTACAACGCCGGGGTCACGACCCATACGCTGGAGACCCACATCTATCGCCTGCGCCAGAAGATCGAGCCCGAGCCCGGCGCGGCGCGGCTGCTGCTGACCGACGCGGGCGGATACCGGCTGCAGCCCTAGGCGACAGGCGTCGGCGCGACCACCGGCGTCTCTGGCTTCCGGATCGTGAACATCGGCAGGAAGCGGTGGACCAGGGGTCCGATGCCGAGCGCATAGAGGACCGTCCCCACCCCGACCGAGCCGCCCAGCAACCAGCCCACCGCGACCACGGCCACCTCGATGGCCGTGCGGACCCACTTCACCGGCCAGCCGGTCCGGCGCACGATGCCGGTCATCAGGCCGTCGCGCGGGCCGGGACCGAGGCCAGCGCCGATATAGGCCCCGCTGGCCACGCCGTTGAGGACGATGCCCGCGACCAGAAGCCCGGCGCGCAGGGCCAGCGGCAGGTCCGCCGGGATCCAGCCGAGGAAGACGTTGGCGACCGTGCCGATGACGACGACATTGGCCACCGTCCCGAAGCCCGGCATCTGCCTGAGCGGGATCCACAGCAGCAGGACCACCAGCCCAATCAGATTGACCACCAGGCCGAAGCTGATCCCCGCCGGACCGGCGAACCGCTCGAAGACGCCCTGATTGAGCACGTCCCAGGGGTCCAACCCCAGATCGGCGCGGACGATCAGGGCGATGGAAAGGCCATAGAGGGCGAGGCCGAGAAAGAGCTGGATCAGGCGGCGCGTCAGGGTGTTCATACCATGCCAATTGCGTCGAACTGGCCATGGAAAAAAGAGCCAGTTGTGGCAGTCTGGCATCATGACGCCACGCCTGATCCGACCCGTTTCCCTGATCCGCCACCTCGGCGTCTGGCGCACGCCGGGCGCGGGACCGGCCTGGCGGCAGCTGGCGGGGGCGCTGCGCCTGCTGATCCTTGACGGCCGCCTTCCGCTGGAGGCCAGACTGCCCGGAGAGCGGGACCTGGCCCAGGCGCTGGGTCTGAGCCGGACCACGGTCTCGACCGCCTATGGCAGCCTGCGCGACGAAGGCTTCCTGACCGGCGGGCAAGGCGCCGCGGCCCGCACCGGCCTGCCCTCCACGCCCGGGCCGCGGCCGGTGCGGCCGACACTGGATCACACACCGGCCGATGACGTCATCGACCTGACCTCGGCCGTCCTGCCCGCCGACGCCAATGTCCATGCGGCCTATGTCCGGGCGCTGGAGCGACTACCGGCCCGCCTGCCCGGCCACGGCTATGAGAGCGCCGGACTGGAGGAGCTGCGCGAGGCGGTGGCGGCTCACTATGGGCGGCGTGGCCTGCCGACCTCTCCGGGACAGATCCTGATCACCCACGGCGCCCACAACGGTTTGGTGCATCTGCTGCGGCTGATGGTGCGGCCCGGCGATCCGGTGGTCATCGACCATCCCACCTATCCGCAGGCGCTGGACGCCATCCTCGCCGCCGGAGGCCGTCCCCTGCCCGTCGCCCTGCCCGAGGACGAAAGCGCCGGCTGGGACATCGAGGGGCTGACATCCGCGTGCCGGTCCGGGGCCGCTCTCGCCTATCTGGTGGTCGACCATCACAACCCGACGGGACGGCTGATGCGGGCGGCCGAGCGGATCCGGCTGCTGGCCGCGCTGAGGGGGACCCAGACCCTGCTGGTGCTGGACGAGACCCTAGTCGAACTGACCCTCAGCGGCGACCCGGCAGTCAGCGCCTCAACCGTGGATTCGCCGCGCATCGTGCGGCTGGGCTCGATGTCCAAGAGCGTCTGGGGCGGCCTGCGCATCGGCTGGATCCGCGCCGACCGGGCGGTGATCCAGCGCCTGTCGCAGAGCCGGGCCAGCCTCGATCTGGGCGTGCCGGTGCTGGAACAGCTGGCGGCGGCCGAGCTTTTGAATGACGGCGGGGCGGCCTTGGCGCAACGGCGACCCCTGCTGCGGGCGCGGCGCGATCATTTGATCCGACGGCTGGACGAGGCCCTGCCGGACTGGGTCTGCCCGCGTCCGGTCGGCGGCCTGTCGGTCTGGGCGCAACTGCCGGCGCCGATCAGCTCGGCCCTGACGGTGGCGGCGGCGGCGGAGGGGCTGCGGCTGGCGGCCGGGCCGCGCTTCGGGGTGGACGGGGCCTTCGAGCGCCGCCTTCGCCTGCCCTATACCCTGCCCGAAGAGAGGCTGGACGAGGCCGTCGGACGGCTGGTCCGCGCCGCCGGGACGCTGTTCGGGCAGAAGCCGGTTGGCCGCAGGGCAGCCCTCAGCGACCCGGTCTATTAGACGTCCAGATCGACCGTGATCGGGCAGTGGTCCGAGGGCTGTTCCCATTCGCGGACCGTGTCGTGGATCTTCGTACTGCCCGGGATGACCTTCGGGGTCAGGCCGGGCGAGGTCCACAGGTGGTCGAGGCGCAGGCCGCGGTTGGACTTCCTGAAGTCCTGGGCGCGGTAGCTCCACCAGCTGGCCAGCTTCTGCGGCTCAGGGAAGGCGTCGCGGACCACGTCGTTGAAGCCACCCGCGTTCTGCAGCCGGTAAAGGGTCTCGACCTCCCCCGGCGTATGGCTGACCACCTTGGACATGAAGCGGTGGTTCCAGACGTCGAACTCGCTGGGGGCGATGTTGAAGTCGCCGGCCAGCAGCAGGGGTTTGGAGCGGTCGCGCGACGCCATCTCGGCCGTCAGACGCTCGTAGTAGTCCATCTTGTGATCGAATTTCTCGTTCAGCGCCCGGTCCGGCAGGTCGCCGCCGGCGGGGATGTAGAAATTCTGGATCTCGACGCCCTCGACCACCGCCGAGACGACACGGGCGTGCTTGTTGCGGCAGATGTCGAGCTGGGGCGCATCCGTGATCGGGCGACGGCTGGCGATGGCGACGCCGTGCCAGCCCTTCTGACCGGCGATGCGCAGATGCGGCATGCCCATCTCGGCGAAGGCGTTCCTCGGGAACTGATCCTCCAGGCATTTGATCTCCTGCAGGCACAGGACGTCGGTCCCGCTCTCGACGACGAACCGGGCCACCTGATCGATGCGGAGGCGGACGGAGTTGATGTTCCAGGTGGCGATGCGCAGGGTCATGCGGCGCTTCTAGCCGTCAGCGGCGCACACTCAAGCTATTCCGCCCCCGCGACCTCGCCTAAATCCCGCGCGCCCTCGCGCTCAAGCAGAGAGCGACCGCGTCGCGAGCGCTAGCGCCCTTAAAAACAAGAAAAAACGCCCGGTACGGCGTACCGGGCGCTGAAGTTTTTCTCTCTCACACGCCGCTATCGGGAGGGGATGACGTCCGACGCGGAAGAGCGACCGCCGTCGCTCTGTGCTCAAAGTGTCACGCCCTGCAAAAAAGGTCAAACACTAAACTATGAAGCTTTGCCGTTGCGGGCGAACCACGATCAGCGAATCATCCGCCCACCCTCTCAACCGTCACGCTCGCGTGTCAGTTGAGAATAGCCTGCGGTTCAGTTCCGGCCGGGACGGCGGGTCGGGTCGCGCAGCTGGAACAGGCTGGCGGCGAGGCCCGAGGCTGGTTGCAGGGTGGTCAGCTGGGTGCGGGTGCGACTCCCTTGCGCATCGGTGATGGTCCATTCCTGCAACCGGAGCGGGCTGCCGGCGAAGGCCAGAATCACCTGACCGTCGTTGGGCCGCGAGCCGTCGCGGGCGGTGATGGCGAAGGCGCCCGAGGCCATGCGGGTCACGCGATCGATGCGCACACCCTGATCCAGACGGACGTTCCGGGCGAGGAAGGTCGACAGGGGCGTGGCGCCCAGCGGCACCTGACGGAAGACCTGCAGCCGGGGATCGTAGCGTTTGACGTTATAGCCGTCGGACACAACCAGCAGCCCGGCCGGGTCGGTGTATTCGAAGCGCATCTTGCCCGGACGCTGAAGATAGAAGCGGCCGCGGCGTTGCTGGCCGTTCGGGCCGGTCTCGACGAAGGTCCCCTGGGCGGAGGTCAGGTTCTGCAGATAGGACTGGGCGGTCTGGAGCGTCGCGCGGTCCTCGGCGGACAGGCTCGCCTGGGCGGCGGCCGGCAGGGCGGCGAGGCCCGCGAGGGCGGCGGTTCCAAACGCGAATGCGCGACGAGAAACGGTCATGGTCAAATCTTCCTCCCGTTCGGGATGGTTTTCGATGGCGCCAGTCTGGCGAAGCCGGGAGACGTCGATATGACCCAAGCCTGACCATATTCCGGCGCCCCGATGAAGCCCCGTTCATCACGGGGCCCCGATTGCGAGGTCAAAGAACGCCGCGCAGACGGAAGCGTTGCCGCCCTGCCTGTGAACCGCGATGGTGACCGTATGAGCGCCGATTCCGACCTGCTTTCCCTCTGGACCCGGGGCTGGGCCCTGACCCGTGGCGTGGAGCCGCCCCTGTGGGACGACGGCGGCTGGCGGATCGAGGTCGGGGCGGAGGACCAGTTGCGACGATACGTCTTCGCCGAGGCGGGTGAGGCCCTGGTCCGGCGCGCCAGGGCGATCACGGAACCGCATGTCTTCCTGAAGGTCTGCGCCGATGACGTCGGCGTGCGGCCGCTGCTGCCTGCCCGCTGGACTCTGCGCCCGCCCGGCTTCCTGATGACGCTGGACCGGGCGATGACGGCCCGACCGACGCCCGACGACGGCTATCGGATCGAGATCGGCCCCGACGTCCAGCCCGGCGGTCCCGTGGTCTTCTGCACGGTTCGGGACGCATCGGGCGCCGAGGCGGGANNCGCGGCCGCGCCGTGATCGTCGACGACCGCGTCATCTATGACCGGATCCTGGTCGAGCCGGAGCATCAAAGGCGCGGGCTGGGCGGGCGGATCATGCGGGCGCTGGAAGCGGCGACGGGGTCGCTGGGCAAGGGGGCTCTGGTGGCGACCGCGGACGGTCAGGCGCTTTACCACACGCTCGGTTGGCGGACGCAGTCGCCCTATACGACCGCGATCATACCGGGCTGAGCGTGGGTCTAGCCCCGGGTCGCGTTGTGCGGGCCGGGCCGGCGAGGATTGCGTCCGAAGGCCTGATCGCAGAGGGCGCGCCCCCACTGCTCCGACACCTTCATCTGCCGGTCGCCGAGGACGCCCTCGACCCGCCCTTCCACCGGTGTTTCCACGGCGATCGGATAGCGGCCGACGACCCGATCGCCATGGCCCGGGTCCACCAGCTCGGCGGTCGCCGACAGGGTATGCGCGCCCTGCCCGGAGACAAGGGCGCCGATCCGGCTGGCGCGCTGCACGGCGTTGACATGGACCCGCAACGTCAGGGGGTAGGCGCCGTAGGCGCAGGTGTCGAGCTCTTCGCGCACCTCGTCGCTGAAGGTGTCGGCGAAGTCGTCCTCGACGTTCAGCCAGCCCGTCGACACGGTGATGGTGTCGATCCGGGCCGTCTCCATCAGGGCGGGCCACAGGGGCGAAGGGGCGCCGTTTCCGACGACCGGGGCGCAGGCCGAGGCGCCCAGGGCGAGGATTCCAAGCGCCATCAGCGGGAGGGCTCGGGGCGCGGGGTTGGCGGGGGTTCTTGAGGTCATGGCGTCTTCCGACCGGCGACACGCCGGGCCGGGACATCTAGACGAACGCCGTTCCGTGGGTAGTTAAATCGAAGTAACCCTTGCCGTTCCGCGCCAAAGCCGACCGGCGCGAGTCGGGCGGGCCCCTACAGAAATCGTGACTTCCCGGCCACAGAAGGCTCCGGTTCAGCGATTTTTCCGGTCCTCGCCGCAGGCCGGAAATGTAACGCCGCCAGCCATAAGACCAGCCTTTGTAAACACCAGAAAATATCGATGAAGCCTATTTTTCGGGCCTTTCGCCGGGTCCGTGACCGGAGCGATTTTGCAATCCGTAACAGACCGGCCCCGATTGTAAAAAACCCAGTCACAGCGGGCATTTAAGGGCCAATTTCGGCTCACTTAAGTTAGGCGGACAGGCCCGCGGGGGCCCTTCTAAGAGCGCGATCAACACGGCCCCAGCGGCCATCCACCGACGCCTCTTCCCCCCGGATCGCGCCATGACCAAGACCTTCGCTTTCGCCGCCGCCGTCGCCGCTTCCGTCCTGTCGATCGGCCTGTCCCTCGCCGCCGGCGCCGCCTCGGCCGAGACGCCTCGCGTCCAGACGATCGGCCGCCCGGTCGCCGCCCCCGCCGGCTTCCTGGAGTTCTGCCGCCGCCAGCCGTCCGAGTGCCGCACCGCCGCCCAGGGCGCAGCCGACGACGCCCAGATCCAGCGCGAGGCCTCGAGCCTGTACTGGTCGAACGGCTTCGGCGGCGACGGCGAGGCCGCCGTGCGTAGCTGGCGCGCCCAGGCCGCCCGTCAGGCCGCCGGCCAGGCCGAGCTGGAATATCAGTCGATCAATGAATCCATCTCGGGCGACAGCCTGGATGACGTTGCCCCCAGGGCCGAGCCGATGATGGCCGCTCGCACGCCCGAGCGTCTGACCATGACCCAGGACGCCTGGCGCGAGGTCAATGGCGTCAACGACCGCGCCAACACCCGCATCGCCTACACCCCCGACCGGAACCAGTACGCCCGCAACGACTACTGGAACGAGGCGCCGGCCGCCGGCGCCGCCCGTGGCGACTGCGAGGATTATGTCCTGACCAAACGCCGCGAACTGATCGCCTCGGGCGTTTCGCCTGACGCCCTGTCGGTCGCCATCGTCGAGACCCCGCGCGGCGAAAGCCACGCCGTTCTGGTCATGGCCACGCGCGACGGCGACTACGTCCTGGACAACCTGAACCCCCGCATCGTCCGCTGGGACCAGACGGGCTATCGTTGGGTCTCGCGTCAGGCCCCCGGCGCCGTCTTCGACTGGGTCGCCGTCGGCGGCTGATCAATCCTGCTGAAGAGCCTCGGCCAGAAGACGGGCCTCGGCGGCGCGGCTCGAACCGGCCCGCCAGGCGACGACGATCTCGCGGCTGGGAGCCTGGGCCCCGGCGCGGGGCTGGATATGGCGCACCACCACCGAGGGGGTGTCGGCCAGACCCGCCTTGATCGCCATCTGGGGCAGGAAGGACACCCCGAGCCCCGAGCCGACCATCTGGACCAGGGTGTGCAGACTGGTGGCGGCGAAGACATCGTCGCCCTTGGGCGCTTCGATATCGAAGGCGGCGAGCGCTTGATCGCGCAGACAGTGGCCGTCTTCCAGCAGGATGAGATCCTCGCCCCTCAGCGAGCCCGGCTGGATGGCGCCCGGCGCGGCCAGGGCGTGGTCGGCGGGGGCGGCGGCGAGGATTTCATCGTCTCCGATACGGGCGTGTTCGATGCCGTGCGCCTCATAGGGCAGGGCGATGACGGCGGCGTCCAGCTGGCCCGCCTTGAGCCCCGCGATCAGGCGCGGGGTCAAATCTTCGCGGATGAACAGGCGAAGTGACGGATAGGCCGCCTTCAGCCCCGGCAGGGTCGCGGGCAACAGGAAGGGGGCGACGGTCGGGATGACGCCCAGGCGGAAACGGCCCGACAGGGGTCGGCCGGCGCTGCGGGCGGCCTCGACCAGATCCTCGGTCCGGGCCAGGACATCCTCGGCGCGCTTGACGGCCTCGGCGCCGACGGCGGTCAGCTGGACATTGCCCCGGGTGCGCTCGACCACCGGGGCGCCGAGAATCTTCTCGAGCTCCTGCACCCCCGCCGACAGGGCTGGCTGGCTGACGTGCGCCGCCTCGGCCGCGCGGCTGAACGAGGCGTGCTCGGCCAGGAGTTTCAGATACTGGAGTTGTCGCAGGGTCGGGAGCATGAAGCCGACATAGGCGCTCCCTATCGCGGGCGCAAAATCAATCGGCGTAACCGATGAAGCCGTTTCCGACGGTGCGGAAAATCTCCGCCGCGACCTGCGCCACGGCGGAGACATCCGGTTCGGCCCTCAGCCTGCCCTAAGCCGCCCGATCCAGATCGGCGCGCCACAGGTCGAAACGGTCGGCGTTCATCACCTGGACCCAAGCGGCGATGAAGTCCTTCACGAACTTCTCGCCCGCGTCAGAGGCGGCATAGACCTCCGACAGGGCGCGCAGCTGGGAGTTGGAGCCGAACACCAGATCGGTGCGCGTCGCCGCCCAGAGCTGTTCGTCGGTGATCCGGTCGGTGCCGACGAAGGTCTCGTCGCCCTCGCCGTCGACCTTCTTCCAGCCGGTCTTCATGTCCAGCAGGTTGACGAAGAAGTCGTTGGTCAGCTGGCCGGGGCGGTCGGTGAAGACCCCGTCCTTCGAACCGCCGACATTGGCGCCGAGCACGCGCAGACCGCCGACGAGGACGGTCATCTGCGGCGCCGTCAGGCCCAGCAGCTGGGCCCGGTCGACGAGCAGTTCCTCGGTCGGGACGCTGAAGCGCACCTGCAGATAGTTGCGGAAGCCGTCGGCGCGCGGTTCGAGGACGGCGAAGCCCTCGACGTCGGTCTCGGCCTGGGTGGCGTCGGTGCGGCCCGGGGTGAAGGGCACCTCCACCGCATGGCCCGCCGCCTTCGCGGCCTGTTCGATGCCGACGGAGCCGCCGAGCACGATCAGGTCGGCGATGGAGACGTTGCCAGCCCCCGCCTTGATGTCCTCATAGATCTTGAGGACCTTCGCCAGCTTCGCGGGTTCGTTGACTTCCCAGTCCTTCTGCGGCGACAGGCGCAGACGCCCGCCGTTGGCGCCGCCGCGATGGTCCGAACCGCGATAGGTCGCGGCCGAGGCCCAGGCGGTGGAGACCAGTTCGGCGACCGAGAGGCCCGAGGCGGCGATCTTGCCCTTCAGGGCCGAGACCTCGGCGGCAGACAGCGTCGCCCCCGTCGAGGCCGGGATCGGATCCTGCCAGATCAGGTCCTCGGCGGGCACTTCCGGGCCGAGATAGCGGGCCCTGGGTCCCATGTCGCGGTGGCACAGCTTGAACCAGGCGCGGGCGAACTGGTCGCCGAAATAGGCGGGATCGCTCCGGAACTTCTCCATGATGACGCGGTAGGCCGGGTCGATCTTGAAGGCCATGTCGGCCGTGGTCATCATCGTCGGGACGCGCTTGCCCGGCGTATGGGCGGCCGGGGCCAGGGTTTCTTCCGGATTGCCGACCGGCTGCCACTGCTTGGCCCCTGCGGGCGAGCGGACCAGCTCATAGTCGTGGTCCAGCAGCATGTCGAAATAGGTCATGTCCCAGGTGATCGGCGTCGGGGTCCAGGCGCCCTCGATGCCCGAGGTGATGGTGTGGTCGCCGATGCCGCTCTCGTGGCCCGACTGCCAGCCCATACCCTGCTGGGCGATGTCGGCGCCTTCGGGAGAGGCTCCGACCTTGGAGGCGTCCCCGGCGCCGTGGGCCTTGCCGAAGGTGTGGCCGCCCGCGGTCAGGGCTGCCGTCTCCTCGTCGTTCATCCCCATCCGGGCGAAGGTCTCGCGGATGTCGCGGGCCGACTGCAGGGCCTCGGGCACGCCGCCGGGACCTTCAGGGTTCACATAGATCAGACCCATCTGAATGGCGGCGAGAGGGGCTTCCAGCGCCGCGCCTTCATCGGGACGGATGCGGGTCTTGTTGTCCGCGTCGCCGACCCAGTTCTCTTCGGTGCCCCAGTAGACGTCCTTCTCGGGCTCCCAGACGTCGGCGCGGCCGCCGCCGAAACCGAACACCGGCCCGCCCATGGATTCGATGGCGACATTGCCGGCCAGGATCATCAGGTCGGCCCAGCTCAGCTTCGAGCCGTACTTCTGCTTGATCGGCCACAGCAGGCGGCGCGCCTTGTCCAGGTTGCCGTTGTCCGGCCAGGAGTTGAGCGGGGCGAAACGCTGTTGACCCGCGCCCGCGCCGCCACGGCCGTCACCGGTGCGATAGGTGCCGGCCGAGTGCCAGGCCATGCGGATGAAGAAGGGGCCGTAGTGGCCGTAGTCCGCCGGCCACCAGGGCTGGCTGTCGGTCATCAGGGCCGTCAGGTCGCGCTTCACCGCCGCATAGTCCAGCGACTTGAAGGCTTTGGCATAGTCGAAGTCGTCGCCCATCGGGTCGCCCGACTTGCCCTGCTGGTGCAGGATGTCCATCGTCAGCTGGTTGGGCCACCAGTCCCGGTTGGTGCGGCCCAGAAGCGAACGCAGGGCGGCAGGCTCCTTCTTCGGATCATTGAGGGGGCTCGGGGTCTTTTCGCCGTCCATGACGTCCTCCTTCGTCGGTGAGGACGGGACCCTATGCCCACACTGGATGCAGGGAAAATCGATAAACTTTGTGATTGGTAGTTGGCAAATCTATAAAAGAATCTTCTTCCGAGACTGACCTTCGTTATAGTTTCATCTTATTCGCATGCGCGAAATGATCGATTTGACTTCGCAGCTGCGAAAGACCATTTGACCTCCAGCGACGGAGGCCTCCCCCTCCGACGGTCCATTTCAAACCACTGGAGACTGCTCATGCTCGGCGTCGGCGAAACCCTGCCTAACTTCAAGATCATCGGCGTGAAGCCGGGCTTCAACTCGCACGAGGAAAACGGCGTCTCGGCGTTCGAGCCGCTGACCGAGACCTCGTTCGAAGGCAAGTGGAAGGTCATCTTCTTCTATCCGAAGGACTTCACCTTCGTCTGCCCGACCGAAATCGCCGCCTTCGCCAAGCTGGGCAAGGATTTCGAGGACCGCGACACCATCGTCCTGGGCGGCTCGACCGACAACGAATTCGTCAAGCTGGCCTGGCGCCGCGACCACGCCGACCTGAACAAGCTGCCGATCTGGCAGTTCGCTGACAACGGCGGCAAGTTCGCCCGCGAGCTCGGCATCCTGAACGAGGAAGAAGGCGTGGCCCTGCGCGCGACCTTCGTCGTCGACCCGCACAACGTCGTCCAGCACGTCTACGTCACCAACCTGAACGTCGGCCGCGCGCCGGACGACACCCTGCGCGTCGTCGACGCTCTGCAGACCGACGAACTGTGCGCCTGCAACCGCCCCGCCGGCGGCGAGACCCTGGCCGCCTAAGCGACCGGGTTCGACCCAGACAGAAGGGCGGCGGCGGTTTTCCGTCGCCGCCTTTTCTTTAGGGCGCTGCCGCTCGACGCACGACGTCTCGCTGCTTGAGCGCGAGCGAGCCCGCCCCATCTACCTGTTATCCCTGCGGCTCAAGCAGTGAGCGACCGCGTCGCGAACGTAGCCGCCCTTTTTCCAAAGGAAAAAAGACCATGTCGATCGACGCCGTGCGCGACCTGATCCCCGCCTACGCCAAGGACATCTCCCTGAACCTGGGCTCGCTCGCCTCCGAGACCGTGCTCAACGACCAGCAGAAGTGGGGCACCTTCCTGGCCTCGGCCCACGCCATCGGCGTGGCTCCGGTCGTCAGGGCCGTCGAGGCCGCCGCGGCCGAACACCTGTCGCCGGAAGCCATGAACGCCGCCAAGTCGGCCGCCGCCATCATGGGCATGAACAACATCTACTACCGGGCCCTGCACCTGATGCATAATCCCGAGTACCAGACCATCCCGGCCCGGCTGCGCATGAACGTCCTGGGCAATCCGGGCGTGGACAAGATCGACTTCGAACTGTGGTCGACCGCCGTCTCGGCCATCAACGGCTGCGGCGCCTGTCTCGACGCCCACGAGGGCGAGCTGAAGAAGCACGCCGTCCCCGCCGCCCAGATCCAGACGGCCCTGCGCATCGCCGCCGTGGTCCACGCCGCCAGCCGCATCGTGGCTTCCGAGGCGGCTCTCGCCGCATGATCCCCAAGACCGTTACCGGGAGAACGCACGCCTCCCGGTAACGGTGAAATCGGACTGTGCTTTCCCGCCGAGGTTCGGCACAGTCCGGCCATGACCGACGATGCCCTTTCGAAC
>DBBK01000210.1:9922-37265 GCA_002292165.1 Brevundimonas sp. UBA986 | reverse complement strand
CCTGACCCCGCCCCTGACCGTCTCCTTCAAGGAATGGCGCGAGGGCATCTCGGGCGAAGCCCTGGTCTAGGACGACGCTCGTCCCGAGGGGCCGCCGTTCGTCCCAACAGACTGGGCCGAACGCGAGGCGGCGCCGCACGGATTGGGCATGACCTTCCCCGATCCGTTCCTCCCACTCCTGATCGTCCACATCGGCGCCGGCTTCTGCGCCGTCCTGATCGGTGCAATGCCAATACTGACGCGCAAGGGCTCGCGGCTGCACCGGCTATCGGGACGCGTCTTCGCGGTCCTGATGACCACGCTTCTGGTCTGCGCCTGGGGCATGACGGCGCTCAGGCCCAACGCCTATTTCCTCGCCCTGTCCTCGGCGGCGTCGCTGGGGCTGTTCTCGGGTTTGCGGGTGCTGGGGCGCAAGCGGCCGGACCTGCGCGCCTCGGACCGGGCTCGGCCGGTCGACTGGATCGCCACCCTCGGCGCCGTCGGCGTTGGCCTGTTCACCGTCTGGCTGGCGCTGACCGGTCATCAGGACACCCCGCCCCAGATCCTGATCGCTCTCGCCTACGGGTCGCTGTCGCTGGGCGGCTGGGACCTGTGGCGGTTCGCGCGGCCGCTGGACTGGCCGTTCAGCCCGGAGCTGTGGACCTATGAGCATCTGTGGAAGATGCTGGGCGCCTATAGTGCGGTCTGGTCGGCCTTCGCCGGCAACTTCCTGACCTTCGTCCCCTCGCCCTGGAGCGCCCTTTGGCCGACGGTCCTGTTCCAGTCGCTGAGCCTGATCTGGCTGGTCAGCCTGCTGGTCCGCAAGCGCCGGATCGCCGTTCCGGCATGAAACGCAGACTGCCCTTCCCGGTCCTGATGACGGGCTTCGCGGCGTACAGCTACGGGGCCACGGCGGTGTCGGCGGCGTGGTTCCTGAGGCGGGATTTCGGGCTGGCGCTGTGGCCGTCCATCGGCTGGGCGGGCCTGCTGTTCTCGCCCTGGGTCGCGGTCGGGCTGATGGTCTGGGCGGTGCTCGCCCTGCTCGGCGACCGGGCGAAGAGCATGGGAATTCTGGCGGTCCTCGCGGTTCCCGTCGTGCCCCTCGCCGGCCTGACCGCGACCGCTGTCGACGGGACGATGCGCAATGCGGACTGGTCGGTTGGCGAGGTGCTGAACCGCTCCATTGACCGGTTGCCGGTCGCCATCCTGCTCTACACCGCTCTCGTCGCCGCAGGGCTGGCCGCGGCCTGGTGGCGACGCACCGACCTTCAGCGGCGCGAGATGGAGGCGCTCCGGGCCGCGCTCGAAGCCGTCCGGACCGAACAGGCCATCGCCGCCCGCGCGCCGGACGCCCCCACGCCCCTGATCGTCTCGGTCGGCCGTGGGCGAGCGCCGGTTTTGCCCGCCGACATCGAATGGGTGTCCTCGGCCGGCAACTACGCTGTCGTCCACTGGCGGGATCAGGAAGGCCTGCTTCGCGAGCCCCTGCAGCAGCTGGAGGCGCGGCTGGTCCCCGCCGGCTTCGCCCGCGCCCACCGCTCGACCCTGATCAACCTGGCCCATGTCGCCGAGCTGAGGCCGCTGGCCGACGGCGCCTGGCGGGCCACCCTCGACAGTGGCGCCGAGCTGGTGATCAGCCGCAGCTACCGCGACGCGGTCCTCGCCCGGCTGGGCAGGCGCTAGTCAGCGGGACGGGCGCAGCGGAACCCGCATGGCCAGAATCTCGCGGCTCGAGCGGGTGATGCCGTACAGCATGCCCGGCGTGCTCTCGTCCCAGTCGATCGCCTGACCCTCGGCTTCCATGCCCCAGGTCTCGACGTGCTCCAGCACCCCGCCGCCATTGGGGATGGCGACCACATAGAGTTCCGGCAGATCGTGCCCGCTCAGGTACAGCCGCCCGTCCGGACCCCATCCGCCGCCCGAGATGCTCATCGGCGCGATCCTCTCGAGGATCGAGGCCGGCAGGGCCCAGGCCTCGAGCCGCCGCCACTGGTCGTCGAACTTGACCAGGGTGGTGTGACGATGGTCGCGCGGCGCCTCGCCGCCCCGGCCGTCATAGTTGGCGAACATGGCCCACCAGAAGCCGTCGTGCCGTTCCACCCAGGTCACCGACCCGGTCCCGAGGCCCAGGGCCAGGCTGCGGATGTGGTGCAGGTCCACGGGGTCGAAAAACTCCACCGTCGAGACGTGCGGCACGGCCGGATAGTTGGAGCTGGCGCAGACCAGCTGCTGAACCCGCTCCACCGCGATCAGGGTGCAGGAGTTGATGTGGGGGTAGCGACTGCGCTCCCCCACCCACTCGGCCTTCTTCTCGCCCGTGGCCTTGTCGAAACGGGCCAGGGTGAAGTTGGACACGGCATAGACGTCGTTCGGCCCAACGGCGACGCCCTGGCTGGCATGGGCGTCATAGCGGCGCAGGGTCTCCGCCTGTCCCGCGAGCGGGATGGGCGGATGCTCGGGCGCAGCGGGAGCCGCCTGCACGGCTCCCGACAGGACCAGGGCGAACAGGGCCGAAGCGATCATCGTTCAGGTCCTTAGAAGGCGGCCGACAGACCGACCCAGAAGGTCCGGCCATATTCCGCCGATTCCTGCAGATAGCGCTGGCCGGGACCGGTGTTTTCCTGACGACCCGAGTTCGACAGGTTCTGGGCCTCGAAGAAGACGGTCATGCCGCGATCGGTGCGCCAGCTGACCGAGGCGTCGTACAGGTGACGGCCCTTCCAGAACTGGTCGGCGTTGGGGATGGTGTCGTTCACCGTCTCCAGGAAGCCGCCGATGTAGTTGTGCGAGATCTTCGCCTCGAACGGACCGCGCTGATAATAGATCGACTCGTTCGTCGTCGTGCTCGGCTGCAGGAACAGGCCGTGGTGACGCTCCACCGTGCCGCCGTTGGTCAGGAAGGTGAAGTCGGTGTCCAGGAAGGTGGCGTTGGCGCTGACGCCGAAGCCGTCGAACGGCGCCGACAGGAAGTAGAGCTCCTGCTGGAAGGCCAGCTCGATGCCGCGGATCTCGGCGCCGCTGGCGTTGCGCGGCGTGGTGACCGTCACGTCCCGGGTCGCCCCGTCGATGTCCAGACGCTCGATCGAGGTCGAGGTGAAGATCTCGTTGGTGATGTCCTTGGAGAAGACGGCCAGCGAGATCAGGCCGTCGTGCGGATAGTATTCCACCGACAGGTCGAAGCCCTCGCTCTCGCGCGGCTTCAGGTCCGGGTTGCCGCGCGACATGGTGTAGACGCCGCCGGTCACCGTCACGTTCTCCGCGCCTGCCAGTGAGCCGAAGTTCGGACGGCCGATGGTGTTGGTCCAGGCGGCGCGGACGGTCAGGTTGTCCAGCACGTCCCAGCGCAGATGCACGCTGGGCAGCCAGTTGTCGTAGTCGCCGCCGTTCGAGACCGGGGTGACCACACCCGACCGGACGCTGAAGGCGTCGGCCGAGACCTCGGTCTTCTCGTAGCGAACGCCGGCCAGGGCGGTGAAGGTCCCGATCCGGTAGCTGGCCTGGCCATAGGCGGCCGAGACGTCCTCGCTGACCGAATAGTCGCCCGAGCGCGCCGCCACAGTGCGGGTGAAGCTGGAGCGGTTGGCGGCGAAATAGTCATAGGTCGAGGCGACGTCGATCCGCGCCCAGACAAGGTTGCCGTGGATCAGCTGGGTCGGCCCCGGACGGTCGACCGAGTCGAAGGTCATGGCGCTGTTGGCATAGTCGGTGCGCGCGCTCTGATAGTCTCGGTCGCTGGTGCGCAGGGCCAGGCCGAACTTGGCCTTCAGATTGCGCTCGGCCCCGCCGTCGTCGAAGGCGGCGTTCAGATTGAACTGGGCGGTGTTCTCGAACGACTGGACCAGGCTGTCGCGGTACTGGGTCAGGAAGTAGTTCGAGGCGGTCGTCAGACCCGCGGTGCGCGGCGTGAACACCGGGAAGAAGCCCGAGGTGTCATAGCTGAAGCCATAGTTGGCGGCCTGGGCGTCGCGGGTCGTGAAGGTCACCGAGGTGTTCGGCTGCTCCATCTTGGCGTGCGAATAAACCAGCGAGCCGTCGATCGCCCACTGGTTGGACGCATCCCACTGGAAGGCGGTGCGGGCCAGGCTGATCTCGCGCTTGGTGATCGGCTGGTTCAGGCCGATGATGCCGCGCCCGCTGGCGAAGGTCCCGCTGGTGGCGGTCTGGGCGGTGACGTTGCCGACGGGCTCGATGCGGTATTCGATCCGCTCCTCGTCATCCTCCATGTGCGCCCACAGGCCCGAGGCCTCCCAGTGGAAGGACGCGTTCGGACGCCACTCGATCTTGCCGTTCACGCCGTCGCGGGTCTTGGTGTTGTTGTACCAGAACAGGCGCGACTGGGTCGGCACCTGGATGCCGTTGCCGGTCGCAGCGCCCGAGTTCACCGGGGCGCCGGCGGCGGTGTATTCGCGCACCGAGGGGTCGGCGACCTCCATCTGCGGGATGTCGTAGTCCAGCTGTTCGTGGCTGGCCCCGACGACGACGCCCCATTCGTCATTGGCGCCGAAGGTCGTGCCGGCGGCGAAGCTGAGGCGGTAGGACGGGTCGTCGTTGCGGACGTCGCCGTGCTGCTCATAGACGCCGTACGACGCCATGCCGTTGAAAAAGGGCCGGCCCACGTCCAGCGGGCTGCGGGTGGTGATGTTGATCACCCCGCCGATGGCGTTGCCGTCGTTCTCGGGCGTCACCGTCTTGATGACCTCGACCCGGCCGGCCATGACCGACGGGACGATGTCCAGCGGCACGGTGCGGGCGGTATCGTCGACCGAGGCGACGATGGCGCCGTCGATGGTGGTGCGGTTGTAGGTCGAGGTCAGGCCGCGCAGGACCGGGAAGCGCGGCTCGCCCTGGTCTTCCTGGACCGAGACGCCCGGGATGCGGCGCAGGGCGGCGGCGGTGTTGTGATCGGGCAGCTTGCCGATGTCGTCGGACGAGACGGCGTCCATGACCTCGAACTCGGCGCGTTTGACCGCGATGGCGGCGCGGACGGCGGCGCGTTGGCCCGTGACCACAACCTCATCGACCTGCGAGGCGTCATCCTGAGGCGCAGGAGCAGCCTGCTGGGCGAAGGCCAGGCCCGGCGCGCACAGGGCGCTGGTGGCCAGAAGTCCGGCCGCGAGGCCACGAACCGAATGGAAATTGCGCATGAGAAGCCCCCTTCTTGGTGCAGTGCAACAAGGCGCTCCTAGGGCGGCGAGACTTCACTTCGAACACAGGTTGGTGGCGGATGGATCAAGAGCCGATGACGTTGGAACGACGGTCGCGCGGCTGTACGGAGCATTCCCGAAACGCCGTTTTTCCTGCGGGAACGAGCTCGCCGATCCACCCGTTGATCGGGCTCAAGGAGAGAAGCCGTGCAACAACAGATGTCTGTGGTCACCCTCGGGATCGACGACGTCGCGCGCTCGAAGCGGTTCTACGTCGAGGGCTTCGACTGGACGCCCGCCTTCGACAATGGCGAGGTCGTCTTCTACCAGATGAACGGCTTCGTCCTGGGGACCTGGCTCCGAACGGCGCTGGCGAAGGATTCGGCGCGGCCTGTGGCCAATACGTCAGGCGATATCGCACTCGCACACAACGTCAGCGAGAGCGATGCGGTCGCCCCCCTGATGAACCGGCTGGCCGCGGCGGGCGGGACAATCCTGCGCGCGGCCGAGGCGCCGCCGCACGGGGGGATCAACGGCTATGTCGCCGACCCCGACGGCCACGCCTGGGAAATCGCCTTCAACCCCGCCTGGCCCATTTCACCCGAGGGCTATGTGACGTTCGGGGTCTGATCCCTGAAATCACGGCCTGATGCGGGCCAATGCCAAGGTTCGCGCCGCCTGATAGCCGACAACCGTAGCCTCAGGACCAAACCGTACTCCGTCGCAGACAACTCTCGCGACGAAATCCCAGGTCTCATTCGCCCTGATCGGCATAGCCGGTTCTGGCCCCAGTCCAGTGACCCGACGTCCAGACGCTAAAAAGGCGTCAACCGCGACCTGGCTGACGGTCCGGGCCGAACAATCGATGACCATGCGCGTCGTGTCGTAGGCGATCGAACCACCAGTCACGGGTATCTCGTCGGCATAGACACGAAAAGTCGCGACTTTGACTTGGTCACCTTCGCGTCGGATCGAGTCTTCAATGATGAAGTTGGCGGCCTGATTATTGCCGGCGAACAGCGTCAGCCGCCCCTCCGGAAGGCTGGCGTTCTGTGCCAGGACGGGGGCCGCAAGGCTCCAGATCGCACCAACGGCGAAAAGCGAAATCCTCATAGCCCCCCGCTGTGTTTCTGACCCGCTACTTCTTCGGCGCGTGCTTCTGACCGGTCCGGATACGGCCCGAGCGCGAGACCTGACGAGCCCCGCCGCGCGCGCCCTTCTGGATCGCCACCGAGGAGCCGGCCTTCTTGGACGAGGACGCCTTCACCCCGCTGATGACACGCGGCTTGGCGACGCGGGTCTTCTTCTGCTCCAGCGCCTTGCCGGGCAGGTGGGACTCTTCCTCTTCCTTCTTGCGCACCTTGCGCGGCGCGGTCTTGGCGTCGCCCTTGTAGCGCTCGGGGCCGGACTTGGCGCCGCCCGCCGCATAGGGGTTCTCCGAGCCGCCCTTGACCGTCAGCCTGATCGGCACGCCGGGCAGGTCGAAGCTCTCGCGGATCGAGTTGGTCAGATAGCGCAGATAGTGGTCCGGCAGATTGCCGCCGCGGCTGGCGAACAGGACGAAGGTCGGCGGCCGGGCCTTGGTCTGGGCCATGTATTTGGTCTTGATGCGCTTGCCGTCCACGGCGGGCGGCGGGTGCCTCTGGGTGGCCATGGACAGCCAGTCGTTGAGGTCCTTGGTCTTGACCTTGACCGACCACAGCTCGTGCGCCTTGAGCACCGCCGGCATCAGCCGCTCGACCCCGCGCCCCGAATGGGCCGACAGGGCGACGAAGGGCGAACCCTTGAGCTGCGGCAGCTTGTCGTCGGCCATCCGCTTCAGCTCGGCCATGCGCGCCTGCGGGTTCTCTTCGAGGTCCCATTTGGAGGCGACATAGACGAGCGCCCGCCCCTCGCGCTCGACCAGATCGGCCAGTTGCAGATCCTGGACGTCGAAGGCGTTGTCCTTGTCCATGACCACCACCACGACCTCGGCGAAGGTGATGGCGCGGATGGTGTCGGCGACCGACAGCTTCTCCAGCTTCTCCTGCACCCGGGCCTTGCGACGCATGCCGGCGGTGTCGACCAGACGGATGTTCTGGCCCTCGTACTCCCAGTCGACCGAGATCGAGTCGCGGGTGATCCCGGCCTCGGGACCGGTCAGCAGACGATCCTCGCCGATCAGGCGGTTGATCAGGGTCGACTTGCCGGCGTTCGGACGGCCGATGATGGCGATGCGGATCGGCTTGTCGGGCTCGTCGATCTCTTCGATGAAGATGTCGGCGCTGGCGGTGACAAGGGCGGCGTAGAGATCCGCCATCCCCTCCCCATGCTCGGCCGAGATGGGCACCGGCTCGCCGAAGCCCAGCGAATAGGCTTCGCCCACGCCACCGCCGCTCTCGCGGCTCTCGGACTTGTTGGCCAGCAGGATGACCGGCTTTTCCTGGCGGCGCAGACGCTCGGCGAATATCTCGTCCAGCGAGGTCACGCCCTCGCGCGCGTCCATCATGAACAGGATGACGTCGGCGTCCTCGATGCCTGCCTCGGTCTGTTCGCGCATCCGCGCTTCGAGGCTGTCGTCGGTCACATCCTCATAGCCGGCGGTGTCGATCAGGGTCAGGTCCATATCGCCGATGGTCCCGTCGGCATAGCGACGGTCACGGGTCACGCCCGGGCGATCATCGACCAGCGCGAGGCGCTTTCCGACCAGCCTGTTGAACAGGGTCGATTTGCCCACGTTGGGGCGGCCGACGATGGCGACCTTCAATGCCATGACTGGCCTTCTAACGTGTTTCGGGCGGAAGCGTCAGCGCCTCCGCCCGAAGAAGTGAAACAGGCGAACCCGAAAAGGGTTCGTTTAGCGGATGCAGACCAGCTGGCCCTTGTCGTTCAGGACGTAGAGCGCGCCGTTGTAGGCGGCCGGAGCGATGAAGGCCGGGGCGCCGAGTTTGATCGAGGCGGTCTGGTTTCCGGTCTTGGGATCGAAGGCCACGGCGTCGCCGTCCGAATTGACCAGGACCAGGCGATTGGAGGCCAGGATCGGGCCCGACCATTCCGGATGGACGGTGTGATCCCAGAAGCCGAGGAAGCCGCCTTCCTGACGCACGCGACCGGTGTTCAGATCCTTGGTCCAGTAGACGGCGCCGGTGTCGCGGTTGACCAGGGTCAGTTCGCCCGACTTGGACACCACATAGACCACGTCGCCGGCCGGCAGGGGCGCATTGACCCCCGCGATCGGCAGGGACCACTTCGGCTGGCCGGAGCGGATGTCCATGGCCTGCATCACGCCCGAGTGGCTGACGGCGTAGACGAAACCGCGCGAGACGACCGGGCGACCGGCGATGTCGCGGATTTCCGACAGGGCGCTGGTGCGGCTGGTGCGCGACAGGACCTGATTCCAGACGGCCTGGCCGTTGGAGGCGCGCAGGGCGACCACTTCGCCGGACGAGAACGGGGCGATGACGGTGTCGCCGACCACGGCCGGGGACGAGGCGCGCATGATGCGGGCCGGTTCGGCGATGCCGCGGTAGGACCAGTCCTGCTGGCCGTTGGCGGTGTTGAAGGCGATGATCTGGTTGTCGATGTCCACGACATAGACGCGCGAGCCGGACACGGTCGGGGCGCCGTGGATCGGGCTGTCGACCGGGACGGTCCAGGCCACGGCGCCAGTGGCGGCGTCCAGCGCCGTCATGGTGCGATAGCCGGAGGAGACGAAGACCTTGCCGCCCGCGACGGCGACGCCGCCGCCGAAGCCGCCGGTCAGGGCTCCGCCCCCGCGAATGCCGATGTTGAAGCCCAGGATGCCGTCGCCACGCTCACGGCCGTCCGGCCGCACATTGTGCTTCCACAGGATCTCGCCCGAGGTGGCGTCCACGGCCGTCACGGTCGATTCGCCGTCCAGGACGAAAACCTTGCCGCCGTCGGCGACGACGGGGGCCATGACCTGGCGGGTCTTGGATGAACCGGCGCCGATGTCGCGCTTCCAGGCCACGCTGAAGTCCGGGGCGGCGATGACGTGCTCGATCGAGTTCTCGGCGTTGCCGCCCGGCAGGGGCCAGGCGGTGGCGGCCTGCGGCCCCGGAATGAAGAAGTCGCGGCCGGCCAGCGCGGCCGAGGGGGCCAGCTTCTGTTCAAACTCCAGCACCGAGACGCGTTGGCCGGCGGTGGCGACGGCGGTGTTTTCCTGCTTGCCGCCGAGGCCGAAGGGCAGCATCCGGCGCTGGGCGGCGCAGGAGGCCGCGGTCAGGGCCATGCCGCAGACAAGGGCGATCTTCAGGGCGCGGGTCATGTGCGTCGTGGTCAAGGCGCGATCCGTCATTGTGCGGCGGCCGGAGCGGCCGCTTGAGGTTGAGCAGCGGCAGCCGAGGCCTGGGCTTGGGTCTGAGCCGAAGCGGGCGCCGGCGGCGGCAGGGCCTTCTGGGCCTTGATGATGTCGTTGACGTTGGAGGCCGCGCCGGTGTCGATGGCGTCGATGCACTGCTGGGCGATCTGGCGGACCGAGTCGGGCACGTCCTGACCGAGGGTCAGCTGGACGCACAGGACGCGGGCGTCGGCGGGCTTGCCGGCCTGAAGATTGGCCAGGGCCAGGGCTTCCTGGGCGAACGGGCGAAGCGGGCGGCCTTCGGCGGCCAGAGGCGTCAGACGCTTGATCGCGTCCTCGGTCGTGCCGGTGTCCATGACGATCAGGGCGGCCTTGTAGGCGGCGGTGTCCTTCAGGATCGGATCGCCGGCGGCCTTGGCGGCCTCGTCGAACAGTTCGACCGCCTGGGTCAGGTTGTTGGCCTCGACGGCCAGGCCCGCGCGCTGCTGCAGGGCCAGGACCTTATAGGCGCCGTTGCCTTCCTTCTGGGCCTCCAGGAAGGCCGCGCCGGCGCCGGCGGCGTTGCCCGCCTGAAGCGCTTCCAGACCCCGTTCATAGGCCTGGGAGGCCTTGTCGGCCTTGGAGTTCTGCCACGAATCCCAGCCCCACCAGCCCAGCGCTCCGATCAGGGCCAGCAGCAGGACGCCGCCCACGATCGGACCAATGGTCAGGAAAAGGCGCTTGTACCGGGCGGAGCGAAGCTCCTCCTCGACCTGTTCGAAGACATCAACCACTTAAACGTCGCCCCAAAAGCTATTCGGCAAAACCGCGCGGACCCTAGTGGGTCAACGTCGCTCCCGCAACGCGTCTCAACAGAAGCGCGTTATTGCGAAGCCGGCTTTTTCGAGAAGTAGGTCTCGACTTCGGCAGGAAAACGGCGGGCTTTGACGTCAGAGGCGTAACTTGCGGCCGCCCGGTCGATTTCGGAGCGCAGATCGGCGTACTTGCGCACGAACTTCGGCGTCCAGTCGAACATGCCCAGCATGTCGTTGGTCACCAGGATCTGGCCGTCGCACGCCGAGGAGGCGCCGATTCCCACCGTCGGCTTGTCGATGATCTCGGTGATCTCGCGCGCAACGCCCTCGGCCGTGCCCTCGATGACGACGGCGAAGGCGCCGGCGTCGGCGGTGGCCTCGGCCTCGGCGATGACCCTCAGACGCTCGTCGTCGGTCTTGCCCTTGGCCTTGAACGCCCCGTCGGTCAGCACCGCCTGGGGCCGCAAACCCACGTGACCCATGACCGGAATGCCGCGCTGGACCAGATAGGCGATGGTTTCCGGCACCGTCGGGCCGCTTTCCAGCTTCACCCCCTGGGCGCCCGTCTCCTTCATCACCCGCGCACAGTTCTCATAGGCGATCTCCTTGCCGCCTTCGTAAGAGCCGAAGGGCATGTCGATGACGACCATGGCCTTCTTCGAACCCCGCATGACCGCCTGGCCGTGCAGGATCATCATCTCCAGGGTCACGCCGACGGTGTTGGGCAGGCCGTGCACCACCATGCCCACGCTGTCGCCGACCAGCAGAAGGTCGCAATGCTCGTCCAGAAGCGCCGCGGTCGGGGCATCATAGGCGGTCAGGCAGACGATGGGCTCGCCGCCCTTGCGCCGCATGATGTCCGGGGCCGCGAGACGGCGGACCGTTTCCTGCTTCTGGCTCGACATGGGCTTCAGGCTTCCTGGGACAGTTTCATCACACCGGCGGCCGCAAGCGCGATCAGGGCGCCCGCCGCGATCCAGAATAGCTGAATACCCCCCATCGACCCAAGCGACAGATCGCCCATGCCGGTCTGGTTCAGCAGGGACTGGATCGCATCCTGGGTCCCGACGCTGGCTGCCTGGATGCCCTGTCCCAGGGCCCGACCGGCCACCGGCGCCTCGCCGGAGCCGAAGTTCAGGCTGACGTGCATCGTCTCGTTGACCGCCAGCGCGCCCCCGATCAGCCCCGCCAGGGTCAGGGCCAGGGTGCGGACCCGGGACCCGGAGGCCAGTTTCGCCTCCACACCGGCGATGAACAGCGGCGCATCGGCCATCGTCGGCGTCCGGGCGAACAGGCGCTCGATCTCGGGATCGAACTCATCAACCGACATGTGACGCTCTCCCTGAAAGAGGCGGCTCCGGCCGAAGCCGGGCGCGGAGTTTATCCAGACCACGTTTGACATGAGACTTCACCGTACCAAGCGGCAGATTCATGGCGGCCGCGATTTCAGGGTGGGACATCCCCGCCCCGTGACAGAGTGAGACGCACAGCCGCTCGGTCTCGTTCAGCGACTTGAGCGCCTCGTCGAGGTCGACCAGGCCGGGCGTGTCGATGACCGGGGCGACATCTTCCGTCTCGATTTCCGAGACATAGCGAGCGTCCTTCGACTTCCGCTTCAGATAGAGACGCGCGGCGATGCGCTTGACCCAGGCGGCGAAGGTGCCCTCCCCCCGGAATTCGGCGCACCGCTGGAAGGCGGTCAGGAAGGCGTCCTGGGCCACGTCGTCGGCTTCGGACGCCTGGGCGCCCATGCGGCGCAGCAGGGCCCGGACGGCGGAGCCGTGCCGACGCACCAACTCGCCGAACTCCCGCCGCCCGCCCGCCGCCGCGAGGGCGGCGAGCTCGACATCGTGCAAGTCCATCAGGGACTTGGTCATTACAGTTTCCCCCTGTCGTGACCGCCCGCTCAATCCTTGTTCTTGTTGAAGAAGCTCAGGACGATGAAGGCCAGACCGATGGTGACCGGGATGCAGGCGACGCCGAACAGGCCGTTGCCGATGTGCTGCGGACCGTCCCAGCCGTCGTGGCTCCAGCCCAGTTCACCGACGGCGCCGAAGGCGGCGATGCCGATGCCCACGGCCAGCCAGATGATGCCGCGGCGGATGTCGCGGGTGCGCGACGGGACGTTCTTGGTGGCTTCCTTGCTCATCGCCTCGATCACCTCGGGCGGCAGGGGCTGGCCCTTGTCGATGGCGGCCCGGACGGTGGCCTGAAGTTCCTGGCGCTCCTTGCTCTTCAGATATTGCGGTCCGAAGACGATGGCGACCAGCGAGCCGAAGACGGCGAAGATGGCGAAAACGGGAATGAAGTCTTCCATGGCGTAACCCCTGTTTGGACTGTGAACCGGAGCCTGACGCCCCGGCCTTCTGACAACAAGAGGCGGCCAGATCGCCGTATGGATGCGCGGCCCGACGTGAAACTTTCGTAAGGCGGCGAACCGCCCGCGCGATCAGGCCCGGCGGTAGCGCCTCAAGATCTGAATCAGCCAGAGCGCCGTCGCCCCGGTCACCCCGACGACAGCCAGCACCGGCAGCAGGTCCGGCGTCGCCGACCCCGCCTGCTCCAGCATCCGCGCCGCCTCGGGCCACAGGGGCTGCAGGCCCCACAGGCCGGCCGCAGCCGCCACGGCCAGCGGAACCATGGCCGCGATCCGCGCCCGGAAACGTCGCGTGGCGATACGCTGAACCATCCGCGCCTCGAACGCGAAGTCCCGCGCCGGGGGCGCCTCGGCCGCGAACAGGGCGGCCATCTTCTGTTCAGGCGTCATCGGATCCTCCGAGCGCTTTCAGCAATTTCGCCCGTCCACGCAGAACATGCGACTTCACCGTGCCCAACGGCAAGCCCAAAGCCTGGGCCGCCTCGGCGTTGGAGAAGCCGTCCGCGAGGCACAGGGCCACACAGGCCCTGACATCGGGGGCCAGTTCGCCCATGGCCCCCGCCATGGCCATCCGGTCGGTGTGCGAGACGCCGGCGGGCGTCTCCAGCGCGTCCAGCCAGTCGCGGTCCCGCCGCGCGCCGCGCTGGGCGCTCCTGATCCGGTCCTGGGCCCGGCGCCAGGCGATGCCCAGCAGCCAGGAGCGCACGCCCTCCGGGTCCTTCAACGACCGCATCGAGCGCCAGGCGGCCAGAAAGGTCTCCTGCGCCACATCGTCCGCCTCGCCCCAGCCGCCGCCCAGCGTCCGGCGCAGGAAGGCCCTCACCACCGCCTGATGCCGCTGGACCAGCCGCCCGAAGGCCGCGTCCGATCCGGCGCGGGCGGCCCGCGCCAGATCGCCGTCGGTGACGATGGTCATCCCCCTGCCCCATCCCGACCCCGGTCAGAGGCGCGGCCGCCGGAACAGCAGGGCGTTGATCAGCGACCACACCGCCACCGCCGCCATGACCATGGAGACGATCACGAAGGCCCCGCTGTTGCCGTCGATCCCCATGAAGGCCCCAATGCCGAAGCCCGCCGACAGGATCACGAACAGCCCGACCAACGACCAGTAGTGGGCCGGTGTCCGGTCGCGCCGCGCCTCCCGCTCATCCCCATCCAGTTCCAGCGGCGCGTCCAGCTGTTTGAGCAGGGCTTCGGGCGGCTCCATCCCCTTGTCCGCATAGCTGCGGATCAGGTCCATCATCGCCTTCTGCTGGCGCAGCTTCAGCCAGCTCTGGAAGGCGGCATAGATCATCCCGCCGACCGGAAAGATCAGCCACCAATAGGATCGAAACAGGTCTTCCATGGTCTTCATCCCATCACGCCGGGCCCATCGCCCACGCTTTCAAAGGGTAGTCGGCGCCGGACGCGGCATTGGATGCAGCCCGGCGACAGTCGGATCGAATTTATCATCGAACGCTGGTTTGAACCCTCGACAACCGTCCGCTTACGGTCAAGGCTGATCGCCTGAAACGCCGCCCGTGCGGCCCTTAGGGAGGAACTGCGATGCTTCTGCCCCAGCTTTCGGCCCTGGGCTGGTTCCACACCCTGGGCAGCCTGCCCGCCGTGCCCCTGGCCCTCTATATGCTGATCCGCCACGGCCGGGTGACGCCCGAGGCCGTGATCGGCAAGGCCTGGCTGGTCTTCATGTTCATCGGGGCGATCTCGGGCGTTCTGGTGATCAAGGACGCGCCGGGCGTCGCCATCTCCATCCTCAGCCTCGGCTCCCTGACGGTCGGCTCGACGGTGCACAAGGCGACCTTCCTGGGTCGCCATCGCGACTGGATCCAGACCGTGGCCCTCAGCACCGCCGTCTTCACCCTGTTCCTGCCCAGCGTGACCGAGACCCTGACCCGCCTGCCCGCCGGCCATCCGATCGCGGCCAGTCCGCAGGCGCCGCTGGTCGTCGCCTTCCAGCTCAGCCTCCTCGTCGTCCTGATCGTGGGGGTGACACTACAGTTGATGTTCCTCAAGCGGCCGACACCGGCTACGGTCGCCGCCTGACGTCATTTCGAGGAGCTCCCCATGTCCCAGGTCACCTATCGCATCGTCGAACACGACGGCGGCTGGGCCTACAAGCTGGGGGACACCTTCTCCGAAACCTTCCCCGACCACGACAGCGCCCGCGCCGGCGCCGTGCGCGCCTCGCGTGAGCAGCGCTCGCCCGACGAAACCGCCTTCATCGAATACGAGAACACCTCGGGCCAGTGGATCACCGAACGCGCCGACGGCCACGACCGGCCCGAGACCAGCGTCGAGGGCTGAGCCTTAACCGAGGGCGGCCGCATAGACGTCGGGTTTGAAGCCGACGATCCGCCGGTCGCCCAGGTCCAGCACCGGCCGTTTGATCATCGACGGCTGGGCCAGCATCAGCGCGATCGCCTTGTCGGCGTTCAGGTCGGCGCGATCCGCGTCCGGCAGCTTTTTGAATGTTGTGCCAGCGCGGTTCAGCACCGTCTCCCAGCCGTGCTCGGCGACCCACCGCTCCAGCGAGGCCCGGTCGATCCCGGCTTTCTTGTAGTCATGGAATTCGAACGCCACCCCGTTCGCCCCCAGCCAGTCCCGCGCCTTCTTGACGGTGTCGCAGTTGGGGATTCCGTACATGGTGGCGGTCATCTGAGGCTCTCCTGAAGGCCGCCGGTGCATACGGGACCTCGGGAGCGCAGGCCAGACGAAACCCGCCATTGTCGGCGTCCGTCAGTGGCCGGACAACTGCTCCGATTTCGCGAGCGCGACGTCGGCCCGGTCGAGAGTGGCTCGCGCCTTCTGATAGGACGCCGGTTCCTGGGGGTTCACTCTGGCAACCGCGTCGCGTGACGCCGACACGGCCTCACGAGCATCGGACAGTGCGGCGCGTTCCGCCTCGGCCGCGACCTCTGACCTGTAGTTCAGACCAAACAGAGCCAGCGCCACAACGATCATCGCCGCGCCCAGCCCCCTTCGCCAACCCCGCCCGTCCCTCGGCGGTGGATAGGCTTCAAGCGACCGGCGCTCCTCGAAGAAGGCTTCCGGCGCGCCGGCTCGCAGCTGACTCAGGCGCCGGCCGTGCGTCTCGTCCGCGCGCGGCCCCAACAAGCCGGGCCAGAACAGCAGACTCACGCCGACGACGAGAAGGAATATCTGACCGCCCATGGGCCCAGACTGTCGGAGAACCTCAGCGTGTGCAATGGCGCCTTTCGCGGACGCCAGGGCAAGGACCAATCGTCCTCGAAACCCCGCCATCTTGCATTTAACCTATCGGTTATCTAAAGTGCCCTCCAACGACAAGGAGGACGCCCATGCCCGCCGTCAGTTTTTCCCGAAACAAGATCACCCCCTTCCTCTGGTTCGACAGCCGGGCGGAACAGGCCGCACGCTTCTACGCCGGCCTGTTCGAGGATTCGAAGATCATCAGCGCCAGTCCGATGATGTGCGAGTTCCAGCTGGCGGGTCAGAGCTTCCTCGCCCTGAACGGCGGCCCGCGTTTTCCCTTCACCGAGGCCGTTTCCCTCTACGTCTCGTGCGAGGATCAGGCCGAGGTCGACCGCCTGTGGGACGCCCTGACCGCCGATGGCGGCGCCGAGAGCCAGTGCGGCTGGCTCAAGGACAAATACGGCCTGTCCTGGCAGATCATCCCCGAGGCCCTGCCCCGCTACATGCAAGACCCGGATCGGGCCAAGGCCGACCGCGCCATGCAGGCCATGCTGAAGATGCGGAAAATCGTGGTCGCCGACCTCGACGCCGCGGCGGCCGGTTAGGCTTTCAGCGGCCAGCGCCCGATGTGTTCGTGCACACCCTGTCCCAGCAGGCTGCGCACCAGCACCAGCTCCCGCACTGTCCAGGAGATCGGCGCGATCGGGTCGGGCTCGATCATCGGATCGTCGTAGAGCAGGGTCACATGCGGAGTGAAGGCGCCCGCCGTCTTCACCCCCTGCCCTGCCAGGGCCATCCCCAGGGCGGCGCGATAGGCCTGCAGGTCAGCGAGCGCCTCGTCACCGCCCTTGAGGATGAACGGGCGGTTCTTCGGCCGCCCCGCGAAGCTGGTCGCATGGTCAAAGTTCACCTCGAACGGCGCGGCCCTCATCGCCTCGGCGGCGGCAACGGTCCGGCGCACCAGATCCTGAGGCAGGCCCGCGAAATCGCCGAGATGGAAAAGCGTAATGTGCAAGCGATCCGGATCATGAACCGGCCTCTTGAGCTCATGCTTGCGCTTCAGGTCCTCACCCAGATCAGCGATGACGGCAGCCGTCGCCGCATCGGGGAAAAGGCCCAGGAACAGGCGGTCCGTCGGCGTCTTGGAGGCCTCTCCGAACAGGTCGGCGGTCTCAGCCATCCGCGCTCTCCGGCGGGCGCGTCAGGGTATAGGGCTGATAGACCGCCGCGAACTCCGCCATCGCCTCGCAGCGGTCGGCGTGGGCGGTCAGGGCCTTGAAACCCGTCATGTCGAAAGCGCCGTCCAGGGCCTCGGTCAGGAAGCGATAGGTCGTCGCCATCAGGATGTCGGCGTGGCTGATCGTCTCGCCGAACAGCCAGGTCCCGGTCCGGGCCGCGCGCTCGGCCTCCAGCGCCTCCAGCCCCTCTCCGACCTGGGTCCGGCAGCGCTGGACCCACATCGGCAGCCCTTCGCGGAAGGCCTTTTCATAGAGCAGGCTCACGCCCTTGTCGGCGACGCCCCCGGCCAGGGCGCACAGGCGCAGCAGTTCGCGCCGCTCCGCCCCCTTGCGGTCGAGGAAGGCGTTCTCGCCCTGCCCGGCGTCGATGATCTCGAGGATCGACCCACTGTCCATCAGGCTGAAGCCGTCGTCGAACACCAGCGTCGGCACCCGGCGCAGCGGATTGTATTGCGCGATCCGATCCGCATCCCCGAAGGTGGACCACGGCGCATGCTCATAGGCGACGCCGTAAAGCTTCAGCGCTACCGCAACGCGCCGGACGAAGGGCGAGTCGTATTGTCCGATCAGCAGCACCGGCGCGGTCCTCTCACAGGCAGGGATCAACCGCGATCCTGCCCGTCCTCCCGGCCGATGTCGATCATGACCGCGCCGGAACGCGCGGTCGCCGGGCCTATTTGCGCTGGACCTCGAGGGTGTAGGCCCCCTTCTGGCCCTGGGCGAAGCTGCGGGCGCGGATGATGTAGGTCCCGGCATCCTCGACCGTCCATTCGACCTTGGCGTGGGTGTCCGACAGGCTGTCGTCGTCGCTGATCGTGCTCTCCCACGTCCCGCCGTTCATCTTGCCGATGTCGAGATAGGCGTCGAAGTCGTTGGACACGAGCGTGATGTCCAGCTTGTCGCCCTCGGCGACGGTGATCGCATAGGCGTCGAAGAAGCTGCCGTCGTCGGCGATGCCGTCGTTCTCATCCAGCGTGCCGCGCGCGGTGGCGCCGATCAGGATGCTGCCCGGCTCGGGTTGCGGTCCCTTGTCGGTCAGTTCGATCGAGAACAGCCCCTTCTCGTCCGCCCCGAGGGGCGAGGCGCGGATCACATAGTCGCCGGTCTCCGGCAGGATGTAGTTCAGACGCGAGTCCGTACCCTCGCCCAGACCGTCGTCGTCGCTGCTCAGGGCCTCGAAATCGCCGTCACCCTTGCTGATTTGCAGATAGGTGTCGAAGTCGCCGGACCGCATCACGATCTGGACGCGGTTGCCCTCCGTGCCGTGGAACCCATAGGCCAGATAGGCGCGGCCGTCGTCGTCCCGGCCGCCGTCGGTCTTGATCTCGCCCTGCACGGTTTCCCCGAACGCCAGGGGCACGGCTTCAGGGGCCGGGGCGGCCTCGGCCAGGCTGATCTTGTAGGCGCCTTCGGTGACGTCGCCGACCGAGCGGACCTGCAGCGTATAGGTCCCGGCGTCCTTGAGCGTGGCGATCAGGCGGGAATCCGTGTCGTCGCCGCTGTCGTCGTCCTGATCCAGGCTCTGACCGTCGGGACCGAACAGTTCAAGGAAGGTGTCCAGGGTGTCCGAGCTCGCCGTCGCCTCGATGCGCTGGCCGGCGGTCGCGGTGAAGCTGTAGGCGTCGGCGCGCGCCCCCGTGTCGTTGGAGCCGTCGTCCGGGCTCAGCGCCCCGTCCTTCGTCTCGCCCAGGGCGATCGGCGTGGCCCGCAGGGCGGGCGGGCCCTCTTGCAGCGACAGGGTGTAGTCGCCCTCGCTGTCGGCGCCGAGGGGCGTCGCGCGAATGATGAACTCGCCCGAGCTCGGGGCCGTGAAGACCAGGAAGGAGTCCAGTCCGCCGTCGCCGGAATCGTCGTTCTGAGCCAGTTCGACGAAGTTTCCGTGGTCCATGCGCCCGACCTTGACCACCGGATCGAGGCTCTCGGTATCCTGGGACTTCATGGCGATGGCGAAGCGCTGCCCGGCGCGGGCGCGGAAGGCGTAGGCGTCATAGCGCAGGCCGGTTTCGTCGTCCTCGGGATCGTTGGCCGAGATCGATCCCGAAACGGTCCGTCCCATGCGAATGCCGGTCGGGCGCGGGGCGCGGGGGGCGGGCGGACGTTCGGCCAGCGACAGGCTGTAGGCGCCGCCGTCGAGGCCCGACAGGGTCCGGACCCGCAGGGTGTAGGCGCCGTCGGCCGGGGCCGCGAACCGCAGCCGCGAGTTGGTCCCCTCGGCCAGTCCGTCGTCGTCGGAAGCCAGGGGCCCGTCCTCGGCCTCTTCCTGACCGGCGCGGAAGACCTCCAGATAGGTGTCGAAGGCGTCGGAGCGCATGACGGCCTCCAGACGCTGCCCGGCGCGGGCCGTGAACCGATAGTCCTCGAACCGGTACTGGCCGTCCCCGGATCCCAGCGTCGCATCCCGGTCGTTCAGGGCGCCTTCAGTGCTGGCCCCGATCGCGATCGGCGTCGGCGCGTCTGACTGGGCCGCCGCCTGACCCGCGCTAAGAACGCTGGCCCCCGCCGCGAGCGCCAGGGCGCTGACGGTGGCGGTGATCACGGAACGGCGCATGGAATCCCCCGGGTTGTGTCGGCGATACATAGACGCCGAACCGCCTCCACTGTAAATCGCCCGCATCTGAACGAAACCTGACGGAAGCTGCTTTCATGGCGGAAAACGACGCGCGCGCCCGGATCATCGATGGAAAGGCCTTCGCCGCCGGTCTGGTGGAGCGCGTGACCGCCGCTTCCGACCGCCTCAAGGCCGATCACGGGGTCACGCCGGGCCTGGCCGTCGTCATCGTCGGCGAGGATCCGGCCAGCCAGATCTATGTCCGCAACAAGGGCGAACGCACCCGCGAGGCGGGTATGCGCTCCGACACGCATCGCCTGCCCGAGACCACGTCGCAGGCCGAGTTGCTGGCCCTGATCGCCGATCTGAACGCCGATGCGGGCATCCACGGCATCCTGGTCCAGTTGCCCCTGCCCACCGGCATCGACAGCACCGTGGTTCTCGACGCCATCGCCCCGGACAAGGACGTCGACGGCTTCCACGTGGTCAACGCCGGACGCCTGGCCGTCGGCCTGCCCGGCATGGTGCCCTGCACCCCCCTGGGCTCGGTCATGCTGCTCAAGGACGCGCTCGGCGACCTGTCGGGCCTGAACGCCGTCATCGTCGGCCGTTCCAACATCGTCGGCAAGCCGATGGCCCAGCTGCTGCTGGCCCAGAACTGCACGGTCACCATCGCCCATTCGCGCAGCCGCGACCTGCCCGCCATCTGCCGCGAGGCCGACATCCTGGTCGCCGCCGTCGGCCGCCCCGAGATGATCAAGGGCGACTGGATCAAGCCCGGCGCGACAATCATCGACGTCGGCATCAACCGCGTCCCCTCGGCCGATCCGGTCAAGGCCGCCGAGGGCAAGACCCGCGTCGTCGGCGACGTCGCCTTCGCCGAGGCCGCCGCGGTCGCCGGCGCGATCACCCCTGTGCCCGGCGGCGTCGGCCCCATGACCATCGCGTGTCTGCTGGCCAACACCTATGTCGCGGCCTGCCGCGCAAATAGCGTCGAACCGGCATCTCTTGACGCTTGAAGCGTAACGCCTGACCGCTAATAGTCCGACTCGGTCGTCAGAAGAGCGGCCGGCGGAGGATACACGTCATGGTTCGCTTCCCGGTTCGCAACGCGGCCATCGCCGTGGCGCTTCTGCCCGCCGTCACGGGCTGCGGCTACAACACCATTCCGACCAAGCAGGAGCGGGCCGAGGCCGCCTGGGCGGATGTCCAGAGCCAGTATCAGCGCCGCGCCGATCTGATCCCCAATCTGGTCGCCACCGTCCAGGGCGCGGCTATCGCCGAACGCACAACCCTGACCCAGGTCGTCGAGGCCCGGGCCAGGGCCACCTCGGTCCAGGTGACGCCCGAAACCCTCAGCGACCCCGCCGCCTTCCAGGCCTTCCAGGCGGCGCAAGGGCAGCTGACCGGCGCCCTGTCGCGCCTGCTGGCCACGGTCGAGGCCTATCCGAACATCCAGTCGAACCAGAATTTCGTCCAGCTCCAGTCCCAGCTGGAGGGCACCGAGAACCGCATCACCATCGCCCGGCGCGACTACAATGAGGCGGTGCGCGACTATAACACCTCGCTGCGCACCTTCCCGACGGTGATCTGGGCCAAGACCTTCCAGTCCGGCTCCAAACCGATGCAGCTCTTCACCGCCTCGGCCGAGGCCCAGAGCGCGCCGACCGTCACCTTCAACGTCGGCCCCAATGTGCCGGCGGCAACGCCCGGCGGGACCGCCCCCGCCGTCACCCCGGGTTCCGCGCCGGCCCACTGATCGCCCATGAAGGCGCTCTCCTCCCCCCTGAAGGCGTTCGCGCTGCTGCTGGCCGTCTGGCTGGCGGCTGTGGTTCCGTCCTCCGCCCTCGCCGACCCCACCTTCCCCGCCCTCACCGGCCGGGTTGTTGACGGAGCCAACCTGCTCGAGCCCGCGACCGAGGCGGCCCTCGTCGCCAAACTGGAGAAGCTTGAGGCCGACACCGGCGATCAGCTGGTCGTGGTCACGCTCGACAGCCTCCAGGACTATGAGATCGAGGACTACGGCTATCGCCTGGGCCGCCACTGGGGCATCGGCGACAAGGACCACGACACCGGCGCCCTGCTGATCATCGCGCCGAACGAGCGCCGCGTGCGGATCGAGGTCGGCTATGGCCTCGAGCCCGTTCTGACCGACGCGATGTCGGCGCAGATCATCCAGAACCAGATCCTGCCCGCCTTCCGCACCGGGGGCTATGAGCGCGGCATCACCCATGGCGTGGACGCCATCGTGGGCCAGCTGACCGCCGACCCGGCCGAGGCCCGCGCCCGCGCCGCGGCCGCCAAACCCCAGGAAGCCGGCATTCCGATCGGGCCGATCATCCTCGTGACCCTGGTCTTCCTCTTCATCCTGATCGGCATGATCCGCGCCTCCCACGGCGGCGGACGCCGGCGGCGCGGAAGCGGCATCGGCCCTGTCATCCTGTGGAGCGCGCTCGACGCCATGAGCCGTTCAGGGGGGAGTCGATCCGGCGGCGGGTTCGGAGGCGGTTTCGGCGGTGGCGGCGGCTTCTCGGGCGGGGGCGGCAGTTTCGGCGGCGGCGGGGCCTCAGGCGGATGGTGAAGCGCATCACTCCCGACGACCACGCCCGCATCGCGGCGGCGGTGGCCCAGGCCGAGACGCGGACCTCGGGCGAGATCTTCTGCGTCCTGGCCCGCCAGGTCTCCTCCTATCGGGACGTCAGTCTGGGCTGGGCGGCGGCGGCGGCCCTGATCCTGCCCATGCTGCTCATCCCCTTCAATTTCGACCCGGCCTGGTTCCCGGGCCTCGGCGACAGCTGGGAGACCGCCCATATGGCCGCCCGCGACGTCACCATCGGCAAGGCCCTGTCCGCCTATGCGGTGATCCAGGCGGCGGTGTTCGTCAGCGTGCTGCTGATCACCTGCTACCCGCCGGTCCAGCGGCTCGTCATCCCGCGCCGCGTGCGCCGCGCGCGGGTGCGCCGCGCCGCCCTTCAACAGTTCCTCGCCCACGGCCTGCATACGACCGAGCGGCGCACCGGCGTCCTGATCTTCGCCGCCCTGGCGGATCGTCAGGTCGAGATCGTCGCCGATGAAGGCATCCACTCCAGGGTCGACGCCGAGGTCTGGGGCCGCGCCGTCTCCGCCCTGACCAAGGCCCTGCGCGCCAACCGCCCCGCCGACGGCTTCGAGACGGCCATCGGCCTGACCGGAGACGTCCTCGCCGCCCACTTTCCTCCGAGGGCGAACAATCCCGACGAACTGCCGAACCGGCTGGTCGAAATCTGATCCCGTGACCGTTTTCAGACACGGCCTCGGCAGGGTCGCAATCGGGTTCGAATTGGCCTAGCAGTTCGCTCGCGTCATCGTCGCTGGACCGCATGCCCCGTCTTCTGACCTACAACGTCCACCGCTGCGTCGGCACCGACAAGCGTCTCGACATCGCCCGCATCGTGGGCGTCATCGCCGAGCACGAGCCCGACATCGTCTGCCTTCAGGAGCTGGACGTCGGCCGCGCCCGCACCGGCAACGTCGATCAGGCCGAGGCCATCGCCGCCGGCCTGGACATGAGCTTCCACTTCAACGCCGCCATGCTGATCGAGTCGGAGGAGTACGGCGACGCCCTGCTGACCCACCGGCCCGAGCGGCTGATCCGCAAGGGCGGTCTGCCGACCATCCGCGGCATTCCCGGGCTGGAGCCGCGCGGCGCCGTCTGGGCCGCCATCGACTTCGACGGCGTCGAGGTCAATGTCATCAACACCCACCTGGGCCTCGTCCCACGCGAACAACGGCTCCAGGCGGCGGCCCTGATGGGCAAGGACTGGCTGGGCCATCCTGACTGCACCGGGCCCACCATCCTGACCGGCGACTTCAACGCCACCTCGATCACCCGCCCCTATCAGACCCTGTGCCGCAACGGCTTCAGCGATTGCCAGCGCAAGCTGGGCCTGAAGCAGACGGTCAAGACCTTCCCCTCGGCCTTCCCGGCGATCCGCATCGACCACGCCTTCGTCAGCCCGCACATCCGCATCACGGGGGTGAAGGCGCCGTTCTCGCCCCTGGCGCGCGTGGCCTCGGACCATCTGCCGCTGGTCATCGACTTCGAGATCGAAGCCTGACTCCTACTCGGCCCGTTCCCGCAACTGGCTGAAGTTCCCGCCCGCGATCCGTTGTGACGGGTTACGCCGCTTCCACGGCCGCCAGGCGTTGTCGGACGACGAGGGATCGCCCAGCTGCCATTCGGCGATGAACCGCTCGACCCGCGACGGCGGCGTCGCGCCCAGCAACTCCATCCGTCCGGTGTCGAAGGTCCGGATCGCCTTGCCGGTCGAGCCCAGCACCGCCTCCGCCGCCGCGAAATCCTTGGGCGAGACCCCGATGAAGTGACCGATGCTGTGATGGCGATAGGCGCGGATCGCGGCCCGGCCAGCCGCATCAACCGGCTCGGCGGCGATGTCGCACTCCGTATCCAGCCCCATCGACCGGTTGTTCAGATTGGTCGAGCCGATCCGCAGCAGCCGGTCGTCGATGATCGAGACCTTGGCGTGGACGATGATCCGGTCCCCGTCCTCCGTGTGCGGGGCGAAGGCGTGGAAGCGGTCGTACTTGTCGGCGGCCTCCAGCCGGAACAGGACCTCCGACCGGGCGGTGTCCATGGTCATCTTGTCGAACCAGCTGGGGCTGTTGCCGGTCGAGACCAGCACCACCTCGGGCCCGTCCTCCTCGCCCAGCCGCTGGGCCAGGCAGGCGGCGATGGCCGGCGAGGTGAAATACTGGTTCTCCAGATAGATCAGCTTCTTCGCCTTCTGGATCGATTCCAGATGCAGGGCCTCGTTCTCGCGCACCTCGCCCCGCCCGCCCCACTTCGGCTCGCTGCGGGCGACGCCGACGGGGACGTTGGTCATCGTCACCGGCACGCCGTCGGGCCAGGGGTCGTGATCGACCTCGTCCGGCACGGTCCGCTCCCAGGTCGCCCGGAACCAGCGTTCGCGCGCCAGATCGCCCAGCGCCCGCGCCGCCGCCCCGTCCATCACCGCCATGGTCTCATGCCGCGGCGCGCTGATCAGGCCCGAAGGCATGCAGCGGCGCGGGTCGTGATCCAGATGCTCGGGCGAATCCCAGCGATCCACCGACACGTCGCCGCCGCCGCAGAAGGCCACCTTGTCGTCGATGATCACCACCTTCTGGTGATGGCAGGCGCCGATCGGCCCGGGTGAATCCAGCCGGAACTCGACCATCCGCTTCCTGAACCAGCGCTGGGCCTTGTGCGGATAGAAGCCCTGCGACGCCGCGATCAGCAGCGGAGACTTCCAGATCAGCAGCCGCACATCCAGCTCGGGCCGTGACCGCACCAGCATCCGCAGTTGATGCCCGATCTCCGCCTGCCGGTCGCCGGCGCGGGTCTCCGGGTCCAGCCGGGTGCGCGGATCGAACTGCCAGCCCAGCAGGACGATCGACCTCTGCGCCTTGGAGATCGCCGAGGCCAGGGCGTCGAAATAGGTCTCGTTCTCCATCAGGACGGCGAACCGGTCGGCCTGCTCCACGCGCCACACCGACCGGCCGGGGGCCAGCAGGCTGTCGGAATAGGCGTCTTCGGTTGCGGCCATTCGTCCGGTCTGAAGGATTCGCGTGACAACGGTGTTTTCGGGGACGCTTCGGAAATGTCGCCCGCACACGGAGCGCCACCCTGTGTCTTCCGTTCCACGCCCGGCGTAGATCGGTCAATGCCCGGCTCCGCTTCCTTGTGTGAACGCGGTTTTGGGAGCATAGAGGCCGCGCAGGTTTGGAACGCTGGCGAGGGAGGGTGTGATGCAGGCTTTGATCGAACTGATCGCCGGTTTCATCGCCATGCTGGCCGCCGCGGCCCTGGCCCAGTTCGGCGTCGATCTGCACAAGCCCAGCGCCCCGGAACGCGAGGTCCATCGCGTGGTCGACTGCCCCCAGTCGTCGCCGCGTTCGACGATGATCGCCACTCCGTCCGACCACTGCTGAAACACCGGTCTCAAAACGGGGACTAAGTCACGGACTCGCCTTTGCGGACGCGTCCCGAGCCGTTAGGGTTGTCGGGCCTGTTGCGCCGCTCCCGGCCACAGGCCGCCAGTCCGAGACCTACGCCTGATGAAATCCCGCCAGCGGCCGCCGCTCAATCTTCCCGAACCCGCTGTCGAGGATGCCGCGACGACGCCCGATCAAGCGCCCGCGCAGGAAACGCCCGAGGCCGTCGCTGCCGAGGAAGTCGCGACCGAGGCCGAGGCCCCGCTGGTGATCGACCGCCCCATCTCCGAACGCCGCCGTCGCCGCCTGCTGGAGGAACAGCGCCAGGCCGAGGCCCGCGCCGCCGCTCGCGCCGAGGCCGAGGCCGCCCGCGCCCGTTTGGCCGCCGAACCCTTCGCTCCTATTCCTGACTTCGCGCCCGAGCCCGCTGAAGCCGCCGCCGACATCTTCGCCGACGCGCCGGAAGCCGTCGTCACCCCCGATTTCGCCCCCGCTCCGTTCGCCGAGAGCGCCGAGGCCCCGCCGGCCACGGTGGCCAGCCCGCCCGCCCCGGTCGCCGACACCGATGCTCCGACGACCGCCGCGACCATGACGCGCCTGTTCGAGGCCGCGCCCTCGGGCCGTTACGCCTATCTTCTGGCCGGCGTCGCCTCGGCCCTGTGGGTCGGCGGCGTCGCGTCCTGGGCCGCCTTCGAGGTCGGTTCGGGCGCCGCGGCGCTCGATCCCCTGCGTCTGGCCCTCTACGCCCTGATCGCCCTCGCCCCCGCCGGTCTGGCCGTCATGCTGGCCCACGCGGTGCGTCAGGGCGCCGGCCTGGCCGCCGAGACCCGCCGCGCGCGCAGTCTGGCCGAGGCCCTGGTCGCCCCGACGGCGCTGGCCGCCCAGCAGACCGGTCAGGTCCTGCTGACCCTGCGCAACGACATTGATCAGGCCGCCCTGGCCGCCGAGCGCGCCCGCAACGACATGGCCCTGCTGCGCGAGGTGCTCGTGCAGGAGACCAACCGCCTGAACGAGGCCGCCGAGACCGCCGGCCGCACCGCGCGCCGCCTGTCCGAACAGCTGGGCCGCGAGCGCGAGGGCATGCAGACCCTCGGCCTGCAGCTCGACACCCAGTCCGCCGGGGTGCTGGACGCGGTCGAGCGCCAGTCGCGCATGATCGTCGACGCCTCCGACCTGGCCCAGACCCAGCTGCGCGAGGCCGAGGCCGCCCTTGCCGCCCGCGCCGCCGACCTGGCCGCCGCCGCCGGCGAGGCCCAGGACGCCGCCCGTCTGGCCGCCGACGACCTGGCCCGCCAGACCCTGCGCCTCGAGAACACCGGCGCCGGCGTCGCCGAACAGATCCAGTCGGTCGAGGAAGGCCTCGGCCAGCAACGCGCCGCCCTGGTCACCGCCGCCTACGCCCTGCGCACCGATCAGGAAGACTTCTCCGCCCAGGTCGAGAGCCAGCGCGCCCAGCTGACCGAACAGCTCGACGCCGCCCGCACCGTCCACGCCGAACTGGGCGAGACCTCGGTCCGCTCAACCGAGTCGATCAAGGACCTCGTCGAGGCCGCCACCGACCAGTTCCGCGCCCTCGTCGACATGTCCCAGCGCGAGGCCGACGGGTTCGACGCCGCCACCAAGGTCTCGCTGGACCGCTTCGAGCATCTGGCCGCCGAGGCGCGCGACACCCTGGTCGAGGAGACCCGCCGGGCGCTGGCCGCCCTTCAGGCCACCGCCGAGGACAGCCGCATCGCCGCCGCCGACGCCGCCGGCCAGGCCCAGATCCGCGCCGACCGTCTCGGCGAGGCCCTGTTCGACGCCGCCCAGAAGGCCGACG
>DBBK01000210.1:7671-9894 GCA_002292165.1 Brevundimonas sp. UBA986 | reverse complement strand
CCCGCCGCATCGTCAATGAGACCGCCGCCATGGTGGATCACGCCGGTCAGAACGCGATCGAGAAGCTCGAACGCACCATGGACCGGATGATCAAGGCGCTGGGCGAGGTCGACGCCTCGATCACCGACCTGGACGAACGCGCCGCCCGCCTGCCCGACGAGGCCCGCGCCCGCGCCGAGGACGTCCGCGCCACCGTGGAAGAAGGCCTGGCCGCCCTGGCCGCTGCTTCTCGGAAAGCCGCCGAGGACACCGAGGCTCTCGATATCGGCTTCCAGGAACGGGTCCGCCGCAACTACGACATGCTGACCGAGGCCGTGCGGCTGATGGGCGTGGTGTCGGGCGAACCGGTGTCTTCGCGTCGCCGCGAGCCCGCCCCTGCCCCCGAGTCCCGCCCGGCCGTGGCCGAGGAACGCGGCTTCGGCCTGCGCGGTCGCCTGCGGCTGGAGCCGACGGAAGAGGCCGCCCGGCGCGCCCCGCCGCCCGCGACCTCGGGGCCGCTCGATTGGTCCGACCTCGTCAGCGACGGCGCCCCCCCGCCCCCGGTCGAGCCCATGGACCTCGACCAGCCCATCATGCCGGCGGACGCGGACGCCATGGCGGACCGGATCACCGCCGCCATCCGCCGCATGGGTGTCGATCCCAACGCCCTCCTGCCTCGTTCGCGCGTTGAAGAGGCCGCCGAGGCCTTCGCCGGCCGCGATCCGGACCGGGCGCGCCAGATCGTCCGCCGCGTCGCTCCCGCCGCCGTGCGCAGCGTCTCGCGCCGGGTGATGAGCGATCCGGAGCTGAAGTCAGACGCTGAACGCTATGTCCGCGCCTATGCCCAGAAGCTGGCCGGCGCCGCCCGTTCCGGTGACGGCCCGGGGGTTCTGTCGGCCCTGGCCACCGACCCGGGCCGGGCCTTCATGCTGCTGGACGCCGCCGTCGGCGATCTCGCCTGAGACACGAAGACCGCCGTTATTGCGTCGAGTGTGGCCGGAATCCGGCGCATTAAGGCTTGACGAAATCGTCCGCATGCCGACACCTGCGGCCTGCCTGTCACGACTTCGTCACACGCTCAGTAGGGTCCATGCTCGACACCGTCGCCGAGAAACAGCCCGACCGCCGGCCCGCCATCGTCATCTGCGCCTGGGACGCTGATGATCTGGCCTGGGACCCGGTCGAGGACCTGTCCGGCCAGCCCTGGAACCCCACGGGAGCCCGCACCGTGGCCATCCCGCCCGAAGACCCTGAACAGCTGGTCGCGACCCTCAGCCACAGCCTGCGCGATCCGTCGTGCCGCGCGGTGCTTCTCGTCGGCCGCACCCACAAGGCGGGCGGCTTCCGCGTCCAGATGCGCGCCGAGAACCGCGCCCTGAACGGCGACGGCGGCAAGCTGACCCATACCGGCCCCGCCATCGCCCGCGCCACCGCCCCCGTCGCGGATATCGTCCGTGCGCTGAACGCCGCGGGTCTGAACGCCGACGCCAGCTCGGACGGCGAGCATGATGTGGGCAGTTTTCTGCTCTACAGCATCCTGACCGCCCTGCCGGACAATGCCGACGTCCCGGCCATCGGCCTTCTGCGCGCGCCCGCCGACCTCTCGGCCGATGCGGTCCAGAAGGGCGTCAAGGCCGCTGCCGGCGCCATGGCCCGCAGCCTGTCTCCCCTGCCCCGCGCCCGACCCAATTAGGCCTTCGCCAGCGTCCGGCCGAGGCTGAACGCCGCCAGCGCCCCGACCGCCGCCATCCCCGCCATGGCCAGATAGCCCTTCACCCCGACGGCGTCGTACAGCGGCCCGGCCGCCAGCGTGGCCAGCCCGATCAGCACCCCGGCCGACAGCACCGAGCTCAGGGTCTGGGCCACCGTCTGGCTGCCCGGCGGGCTCAGCCGCTCGACCAGCTGCACCCCGGCCAGATAGGTCGCGGCGAAGCTCAGGGCGTGCAGGGTCTGCAGCGGCCACAGCAGCCACAACGGCGGGGCGAAGGCCAGGGCCGTCCAGCGCAGCACCGCCGCTCCGGCCCCGATCCCCAGCACAGTCAACGGCCCGATGCCCGCCTTGCGCCGCCACGGCTCGCCCCACCACATGAAGCCGATCTCGACCACGACCGAGGCGGCCCAGAGCAAGCCCGTCATGTTCTCGGGAATGCCCTGCGCCTTCCACGCGATGGCCGAGAAGCCGTAGTAGAAGGCGTGGGCCGCCTGGACGCAGCCGACGGCGAAGATAGCGGTCATGAAGGCGCG
>DBBK01000210.1:0-7629 GCA_002292165.1 Brevundimonas sp. UBA986 | reverse complement strand
CGGCGACCGGCTCGGCCGGCAGCACCCACCGGGCGCAGATCGCCATGATCACGCTCGCGACGGCGATCCAGAGCAGCACCGCGTCCACCGGCGCCCGCACCAGCAGCGCCCCCATCAGCACATTGGCGCCTACGAACGACGCCGAGCCGAAGCCCCGCGGCACCGAAAAGACGAACCCCGCCCGCTTCGCCAGTCTCAGCGTCATGACGTCGCTCAGCGGAATGATCGAGCCGAAACACGTCGCCGCCACGAACCACAGCGGCGCCCACAGCCAGAAGCCCTGCACCAGTCCCGTCGCCGCATAGGCCAGGGCCGTGACCAGGGCCAGGATGGCGATGGCCGTCCTGCGATACCGGAACCCGTCGGCCCAGAGCGCGATCGCCGGCCCCGTCACCAGCCGCCCCAGCATGGGCGCCGCCAGCAGGGCCCCGATCTCGGCCCCGTCCAGCCCATGGGCATGGAACCACAGCCCCGCGAACGGCAGGCTGACCCCGTTGGCCCCGAACAGCAGCACATACTGGAGCCCCATCCGCCAGGCGGACCCTGGCGCGGGTGCGGGGAGAGACTCAGTGGCGGAATTCATGCGTTCCGATAGCAGACGGAACCGCGCCTGTGGGCTAGCGTGAAATCATGACAGTGAATCGCAACCTCGTCGTCTACGCCGCCTTCAACGGGGCCATGGCCGTGATGGTCGGGGCCTTCGCCGCCCACGGCGCCGGCCCGGCGGTGAAGACCCTGCTGACGACCGGCGCCCACTACCAGCTGGTCCACGCCGTCCTCGCCGTCGCCTGCGCCCTGTGGGGCGAGAAGCTGGCCGTCATCGCCGGCTGGCTGGCCGCGACCGGGGGTCTGATCTTCTGCCTGGCCCTCGCCTTCATCGCCCTGCTCAGCATGCCCGCCATGGGCGCCGTCGCCCCGATCGGCGGGGTTCTGATGATTGCGGGTTGGCTTTTGCTCGCCTTTGCCGCATTGCGGAAGACCTCCACCAACGCCTGAAATCGCAGAACCGAAAGCGTTTTTCCTTCCGATGGCCTTCACGATCCCCGACGCTCCCCGACGCGACCTCTATCCGGAGATCGAGCCCTTCGCCTCGGGCTGGATGAGCACCGGGACCGAGCACGAAATCTACTACGAGGAATGCGGCAATCCGCAGGGCAAGCCGGTCGTCGTTCTGCACGGCGGCCCCGGCGGGGCGGTCAATCCGGGCATGCGCCGCTACTTCGACCCGGCCAAATACCGCATCGTCCTGTTCGACCAGCGCGGCTGCGGCCGCTCGCGCCCCAACGCCTCGCTCGAGGACAACACCACCTGGACCCTGATCGAGGACATCGAGCGCCTGCGCGAACGCTGCGGCATCGAGAAGTGGTCGGTGTTCGGCGGCTCCTGGGGCTCCACCCTGTCGATGGCCTACGCCATCACCCATCCGGAACGGGTCGAGAGCCTGATCCTGCGCGGTATCTTCCTGCTGACGAAGAAGGAGCTGCACTGGTTCTACCAGGACGGCGCCTCGATGATCTTCCCGGACGCCTGGGAGCGGTTCGTGGCCCCCATCCCGGAGGCCGAGCGCGGCGACCTGATGAGCGCCTACTACAAACGCCTCACCGGCGACGACAAGGCCGAGCGCGAGGCCTGCGCCGTCGCCTGGTCCAGTTGGGAGGGTGAGACCGTCAGCGTCGAGGGCCCCTCGGCCCGCCCCGACAAGTTCGCCGAGCCTGACTTCGCCCTGGCCTTCGCCCGCATCGAATGCTGGTACTTCGTCAACGGCGGCTTCTTCCCCTCGGAGAACTGGCTGCTCGAGAACATCGGCCGGATCCGCCACATCCCCTGCTGGATCGCCCAGGGCCGCTTCGACGTGGTCACGCCGATCTCCGGCGCCTGGTCCCTGCACCGCGCCTGGCCCGAGGCCAAACTCGACATCGTCCCCGACGCCGGCCACGCCTCGTCCGAACCCGGCATCATCGACAGCCTGATCCGCGCCACCGACTGGGCGTCGGGGCTCTGATCATCCCCTCTCCCATAGGGAGAGCGAGGGACCCGCGAACGCAGTGAGTGGGAGGGTGAGGGTGAGGGTGAGGGTGAGGGATTATGCCCTCACCGGTTGGCGACAGAACCCCTCACCCTTTCGCGCCGGGACGACGGCTATCGCCGCCGTGCGCTCAAGCCTTCTCCCTCCGGGAGAGGGCGCCCTGAAGATCAGAAAATCCCGTGCCCCTTGGGCAGTTCGGCGTAGCGGTGCACCCGCGTGGCCATGACCAGGCCGAAGCCGATCATCACCGTCACCATCACGGTGCCGCCGTAGGACAGCAGCGGCATGGGCACGCCCACGACCGGCGCCAGCCCCATCACCATCGCCCCGTTGATCAGGACGTAAAGGGCGAAGGTCGAGGTCACCCCCGCCGACGCCATCCGCCCGAAGTGGCTGTGCGACAGCGAGGCGATGCGCAGGGCGATCAGGATGATGCCGGCGTAGCAGAGCAGCAGGGTGATCGAGCCGACAAAGCCGAACTCCTCGGACACCGCCGCGAAGATGAAGTCGGTCTGCTTCTCGGGCAGGAACTCCAGCTGGCTCTGGCTGCCCAGGCCGAAGCCCTTGCCCAGCAGGCCACCGGAGCCCAGGGCGATCTTGGACTGGACGATGTGATAGCCGTTGCCGCTGGGATCGCCCTCGGGATTGAGGAAGGTCAGGATCCGGTTGCGCTGGTAGTCGTGCATGCCGAACATGATGTAGGGCACGCCGCCGACCACGGCCGCGACGGCCGCCGCGGCGATCACCTTCCAGTCCAGTCCGGCCATGAACATCATCGCCGCCCCGGTCAGGCCGATCAGCATGGCCGTGCCCAGGTCCGGCTGGTGCGCGACCAGCAGGAAGGGCGCGCCGATGATCATCACGGGGAAGATCAGCTTCCAGCTGAACCGGGCGTCCTGGGCCGACGCCCCGTGGTACCAGCGCGCCAGCGCCAGAACGACGCCGATCTTCATGATTTCCGACGGCTGGAAGCTGAACGGTCCGACCGACAGCCAGCGCTGGGCGCCCAGACGCACGTCGCCGACCGCCTCGACCGCCACCAGCAGGATCAGGCCGACGGCGTAGACCGGCCAGGCGGCGCGGAACCAGTAGCGCGGGTCGATCATCGACAGGCCCAACATCAGGGCCAGACACAGGGCGAAGCGGATGATGTGCTTGATCGCCCACGGCTCCCACGAGCCGCCGGCGACCGAATAGAGCATGGCCGTGCCGGCGCCCGCGACGGCGCACAGCAGGGCGACGAAGCGCCAGTCGATCTCGCTGATCTTGGTCGAGATCCGGTCGCGTTCGCCGGGACGGGTCAGGGCGGAAGCGGTCATTGCGGGGCCTGATAGGGACGCGGGCCGGTGGTCGTTGAAGGCGCGGGGGCCGGAGCCGGAGCCGCGTCGGGCACGGCGGCGCCCTCGACGATCTCGTCAGGCGCGGCGCCGAAGTTCGGATCTTCCGTGACCGGTCCGGTTGGTTCCGGCGGCGGCGGACGCGTGATCCGCGCGCGCATCTCCGGATCCTTCAGCAGAACCGTGCGCATGACCTCGCGGGCGCGCGGGGCACCGGCCGTGGCCCCGCCCTTGCCCCCGTGCTCGACGATCACCGCCACGGCATAGCGCGGCGCGTCCACCGGGGCGAAGGCGATGAACAGGTTGTGGTCCTTCTCGGCCCAGACGTTCGACTTGCGGCTGCCCGAGCCGTAGTTGCGGGTCTGGGCCGTGCCGGTCTTGCCGGCCATCTGGATGTCGCCCAGCCCCAGCTGCGACTGGCGGTAGGCGGTGCCGGAGGTGTCGTTGGCCACGGCGATCATGCCCTGACGGACGATCTCGATATGGGCCGGATCGAACGGCAGGTCGGGCACGTCGCCGCCCGAGGGCCGCTCCTTGCCGCCCACCGACTTGATCAGACGCGGCAGGATGGCCTTCTTCCCGTTGGCCAGGCGCGACGTATAGACGGCCAGCTGCAGGGCGTTGACCAGCACCGCCCCCTGGCCGATCGCCACCGAGGTGGTCTCGCCGGGGTGCCAGACGGGGTCGCGCTTGAAGGTGCGCCGCTTCCAGTCCGTGGACGGCAGCAGGCCCTTGCGCTGGTTGTCGACCCCGATGTCGAACTCGTGCTCGAAGCCCATCTTCAGGCCCGTGTCGCGGATCAGGTCGACGCCCGCCCGGTTGCACAGGGTGTAGAAGTAGACGTCGCAGGAGTTCTTGATAGCATTATGCATGTCCTGCGGGCCGTGACGGCCCCAGCAGCGCTGGATGCGGTTGCCGTTCCGGAAGGCGCCGGTGCAGACGATGCGGATCGACGGGTCCACCCCGGCGCGCAGCAGGGCCAGGGCGGTGTTGGGCTTGAAGGTCGAGCCGGGCGGGAAGTTGCCGTTGATGGTCTTGTCCAGCAGCGGCTTGCGCTCATAGTCGCGCAGGGCCGAATAGACCCGCGACGGCACCCCGCCGACGAACAGATTCGGATCGAACGACGGCGCCGAGGTCATGCACAGAATGTCGCCGTTGCGGACGTCCATCACCACACAGGCGCCGCTCTCGTCGCCGAAGACCTCCAGCGCCCGGTTCTGCACGTCGGCGTCCAGGGTCAGGACCACGTCCTCGCCGTTGACGGCCGGTCGCGAGCCGCCGACGTCCGTGGCCACGACCCGGCCATGGGCGTCCACCTCGACCCGGGTGCCGCCCGCCTGACCGCGCAGATCGGCGTCCAGCGCCTTCTCGATGCCCGACCGGCCGATCCGGAAACCGGGGTTGTAGAGGATTTCCGGCGGGGTCTCGCCGCGCTTCTTGATGCCCTCGATGTCGCGGTCGGTGACCTTGGCCACATAGCCGATGACGTGGGCGAAGGCTCCCGCGTAGGGATAGAACCGCGCCTCGTTCATGTCCGTCATCACCCCCGGCAGCTCGGGGGCGTAGAGGTTGACCTTGGCGAACTCCTCCCAGCTCAGGTCGCTCTTGACCGGCACGGGCGAGGACGGACGCGCGGCGTTGACCTCGCGGATGATCGAGCGGCGACGGTCGACCGTGTCGGGCATCAGCCGGCCCAGCAGGTCCAGCGTCGTGTCCAGGTCCTTGGTCTCGTCGCGCACGACCAGGACGCGGAAGCTCGGCCGGTTGCCGGCGATGACCACCCCGTTGCGGTCCAGGATGCGCCCGCGCGGCGGCGGCACCAGGCGGAAGTTGAACTGGTTGTTGGTCGCGAGGGTCGCGTATTCCTTGGCCTGGACCACCTGCAGCTGGCCCAGACGCGTGGCCAGGGCGCCGATACCCAGCGCCGTCAGCCCGCCCACGACGAACGTCCGCCGCAGGAACGAGCCCTGCCGCTCGTTGACGTCCGAAAAGAAGATCGAGGGTTCGCTGCTCATCGGAAACGGGTGTCGCCGTCATCGAAGCGCTGGATCATCCAGTTGGCGACAGGAAACAGCAGCAAGGTCGGGATCAACTGGCCCAGCAGCGCCAGGATGCTCGGCGCGTTCACGGCGTCCAGACTGACGATGAGATAGATCAGGAAGAAGGCCAGAAGGGGGCAGCAGCCGTACCAGACGAACAGCACCTGGGTCTCCTGCCCGGCCAGCAGGTTGCGCGACAGCAGTACGACGCCATAGACGGCCAGCAGGCTCAGCGGCCAGACGCCCAGCATCCCGCCCCACAGCAGGTCGACGAACAGCCCGGTCAGGAACAGGGCCACAGGCGCGATCATCGACGGCCGAACCAGAGGCCAGGCGAAGGCCAGGATCATCGGCAGGACCGGCTCGGGCAGCTTCAGCCCGAACATCTCCACCGGGGTAGCCAGGACGATGGTCGCGCCGATCACCGCCAGGGCGGGATAGAGGATCCACTCCACAGGGCCGACGACACGGACCGCGGCGGGCCGTTTCACAGCGCGCCTCCCGGCGTTTGCGGCGCTGTCTGGGCGGGCGGCGCGGCAGGACGGGGTGCGGCCGGCGCGGGCGTGGCAGCCGGGGGCGGAGCCGCGGCGGCGGCCCGGGCGCGGGCGGCGGCAGCGTCACGCTGGGCCGCGCGGCGAGCGGCGGCGTCGTCGATGGCGGCGGCCTCGGCCGCATCCGGAGCCGGGGCAGTGCCCAGGCCGGCCAGGGGCGCGGCGTTCAGGCTCTCGGGGTTCACCAGCTGGCCGAAGTCCTGGAACAGCAGCACACGCACATAATCGATGGCGCCCCGGTCGCTGAACAGCTTGACCCGCCAGGAGCCGTCGATGCCCTTGGCCGCCACCCCGATCGGCACGCCGCGCGGGAAGCCGCCGCCGTCGCCGGAGCTCAGCACCCGGTCCCCGGCCTGCAGGGCGCCGACGCCGCGGATATATTCAAGACGCGGATTGCCGCTGCCGTCGCCGGTCAGCATGGCGCGGGCGTCGGTGCGGTCGATCAGGACAGGCGTGCGGCTGGCCACATCGGTCAGCAGCAGCATGCGGCTGACGCCGCCGGTCGTGCCGACGATGCGCCCCACCAGGCCGTGTTCGTTGATGACGGGGTTGCCGATCCGCACGCCCTTGGCGGAGCCGGCGTCGATCAGACGGGCGTTGACGAAGGGACCGCGCGCGTCGGACACCGACCGCGCCGTGACCATGGCCACCGCGGGCTCGGTCCTCAGACCCAGCATGGCCTCATAGCGGGCGTTGACGTTCTTCAGGGCGATGGCCTGGTCGCGCCAGGGCTGCAGCTCGGCGACCTCGGCCTTCAATCGGCGGTTCTCGGAGACGGCGAAGAAATAGCCTTTCACCCCGTCGGTCAGGGCCCCGGCCCAGCGCACGGGCGCCGCCAGCACCCCGCTGACCGGCCCCATCACCGCATCGAAGCCGGCGCGGACAGGGGTGTAGCTGTCGTGATCGCGCACATCGCGCCGGTCGCTGACGATCAGGGCCAGGGATGCGATCACGACAACGATCACCGCGGCCGCGGCGGTCCACGCCAGCGGCACCTTGAGGTTCTCGAACGGTCCGTCGCGAAACGCCACGGCTGCCTTTCCGGTGAAGGTGGAATCAGCGGGACGCCCCCCGCCGACATCGCAGCCTATTGCAAAATACAGGCCGCTTGGAAACCGTGCAAAACGTAAGAGCGGCGGGGATTTGCGGCTACGCTCGCCGCCCTCCCCGCCCGGGGCTCACCGACCGGCTTAAAGGGCCGAGTCGAGCACGCCCTTCATCCAGCGCGGATGCTCCAGCACGCGGCCGCAGCCGATGGCCACGCACGACAGCGGATCGTCGGCGACCGAGACCGGCAGGCCCGTGTGGTCGCGGATTTCCGCGTCCAGGCCGCGCAGCAGGGCGCCGCCGCCCGTCAGCATGATGCCCTTGTCGGCGATGTCGGCGGCCAGTTCCGGCGGCGTCGCTTCCAGGGCCACCTTCACGGCGTCGATGATCTGCGACACCGGCTCGGCCAGGGCTTCGGCGGCCTGACGCTCCGAGATGCGGACCTCGCGCGGCACGCCCTGCATCAGATCGCGGCCCTTGACCTCGATCGACAGGCCTTCGCCGTCGGCCGGGATACGGGCGGTGCCGATGTCCTTCTTGATCCGCTCGGCGGTCGTTTCGCCGATCAGCAGGTTATGGTTGCGGCGCATGTAGCTGATGATCGAGTCGTCCATCTTGTCGCCGCCGAC
>DBBK01000023.1 GCA_002292165.1 Brevundimonas sp. UBA986 | reverse complement strand
CGGCATCGCCGTCGGCATGGCGACGAACATCCCGCCGCATAATCTGGGCGAGATCGTCGACGCGGCCGTGGCCCTGCTGGACGATCCGAACATCTCCGACGACGCCATTCTGGACATCGTGCCCGGTCCCGACTTCCCGACGGGCGGCGAGATCATGGGCCGCACGGCTCCGCGCAACGCCCTGCGCGATGGCCGCGGCTCGGTCATCGTGCGCGGCAAGGCCTCGATCGAGACGATCCGCAAGGATCGCGAGGCTATCGTCGTCACCGAGCTGCCTTATCAGGTCAACAAACAGACCCTGATCGAACGCATCGCCGAAATGGTCCGCGAGAAGCGGATCGAAGGCATCTCCGACGTCCGCGACGAATCCGACCGTCAGGGCATGCGGATGGTGATCGAGCTGAAGCGCGACGCCTCGGGCGACGTCATCCTGAACCAGCTGTGGCGCTACACCGCCATGCAGTCGTCGTTCGGCGTCAACATGCTGGCCCTGAACCATGGCCGTCCCGAGCAGATGGGCCTGCGCCAGCTGCTGGAAGCCTTCCTCGAGTTCCGTGAGGAAGTCGTGGTCCGCCGGGTCAAGTTCGAACTGGCCAAGGCCCGCGACCGTGGCCACGTCCTGGTCGGTCTGGCCGTCGCCGTCGCCAATATCGACGAGGTCATCCACATCATCCGCTCGTCGGCCGATCCGGCCGAGGCGCGCCAGCGGCTGCAAGCCAAGTCCTGGCCCGTGGGCGACATGATCGCCCTGGTCGAGCTGATCGCCGATCCGCGCTCGATGCTGATCGACGGCGACAAGCTGAACCTGACCGACGAACAGGCCCGCGCCATCCTGGCCCTGACCCTGTCGCGTCTGACCGGCCTGGGCCGCGACGACATCTTCGGCGAGGCGCGCGGCCTGGCCGACACCATCCAGGGCCACCTGACCATCCTGTCGGACCGCGCCAACATCCTGGCCATCATCCGCGAGGACCTGCTGGCGGTGAAGGACGAGTTCGCCGTGCCGCGCCGCACCTTGATCGGGGAGGGCGACGCCGAGATGGAGGACGAGGACCTGATCCCGCGCGAGGACATGGTCGTCACCGTCACCCACGGCGGCTACGTCAAGCGCGTGGCCCTGAACGCCTATCGGACCCAGCATCGCGGCGGCAAGGGCAAGTCCGGCATGACGATGAAGGACGAGGACGCCATCACCGGCGTCTTCTCCGCCTCGACCCACACGCCGGTGCTGTTCTTCGCCACCAACGGCAAGGCCTACAAGCTCAAGGTCTGGCGCCTGCCGCTGGGAGGGCCGACCTCGCGCGGCAAGGCCTTCGTCAACCTGCTGCCGATCGAGCCGGGCGATTCGATCATGAACGTCCTGCCGCTGCCCGAGGACGAGGCGACCTGGGGCGACTACGACATCATGTTCGCCACCAAGTCCGGCGACGTGCGTCGCAACAAGCTGTCGGACTTCGCCACGGTCAACCGCGCCGGCAAGCTGGCCATGAAGCTGGAAGACGACGACCACATGGTCGGGGTCGCCCTGTGCACGGCGGAGGACGACGTCCTCCTGACCACCGCTCTGGGCCGCGCCATCCGCTTCAAGGCCGACGACGTCCGCGTCTTCAAGGGCCGGGATTCGACCGGCGTTCGTGGCGTCCGGCTTCAGGACGGCGACGAGGTCATCTCCATGGCCGTGCTGGGACGCGTCGATGCGACGCCGGAAGAGCGCGCCGCCTACGTCAAACACTCGAACGCCATGCGCAAGGCGGCGTCGGGCGAAGGCGACGATGAAACCACCGTGGTCGAGGCCGATGACGAAGCGGTCGGCGACGCCGTCCTCAGCGTCGAACGCATCGCGGAACTGGGCGCGGCGGAGCAGTTCATCCTGACCGTCACCGACACCGGCTTCGGCAAGCGCTCCTCGGCCTACGAATACCGCCGCACCGGCCGGGGCGGGCAGGGGCTGACAGCCCATGGCCTCGGCGGCCGTGCGGGCCTGCGCCTGACCGCCGCCTTCCCGGTCGAAGAGACCGACGAGCTGCTGATGGTCACCTCCAGCGGCCAGATGATCCGGACACGGGTCGGTCAGGTCCGTGTGGTCGGCCGCTCCAGCCAGGGCGTCACCATCTTCAAGACCGCCGAGGGCGAGCGCGTCGTCTCGGTCGAACGTCTGGCCGAAACGCCGGGCGACGATGATGCGGGCGATGTCGGTGAAGAGGGTGGCGAGGCTTAATCCTCCCCCATCGGGGGAGGGGAACCGCGAAGCGGTGGAGGGGGCCCAACCCAAACGCCGCCTGTGGGTTGAGCCCCCTCCGTCACGGCGCGAAGAGCGCCGCGCCACCTCCCCCGACGGGGGAGGATCGTGATGATCCTCATCGACGGCGAACCCGCCTCGGCCGACGACCTGACCTATCTCGCGACGGTCAACTACGGCGCCTACACCTCGTTCCGCGTCGAAGCCGGCGCGGCGCGGGGGCTGGGCCGGCATCTGGCGCGGCTGCGCCTGTCGTCCATCGCCCTGTTCGACGAGCCGGTGGATGAGGGGCGGCTGCGCGAACTGATGCGTATCGCCGTCTCGGACCGTGACGCCTGCTGGCTGAGAATCAGTCTGTTTTCTCCGGATATCGGAGCCCGCAAGCCGTCATGGCGGGGCGTCCCCAAGATCATGACCTCGGCGTCGCCGTCGCCTCCGCCGCTGGCGACCTGGGTGAACCTCGACGTCCAGACCCATGTGCGCCGGTTGCCGGAGATCAAGTCGGTCGGCCTCCACGATCTGATCCACGCTCGCCGAATGGCTCAGGACGCCGGTTTCGACGACGCCCTGTTCGTCGATGGGGCAGGCCTGATCTCGGAGGGCAGCCTCTGGAACATCGGCTTCGTGAAGGGCGACCGCGTGATCTGGCCACAGGCCCCGATGCTGGCGGGCGTGACCCAGGCCCTGATCGAGCAGGGGCTGGCCAGCGTCGGCCTGAGGTCGGAGACGCGGCCCGTCCACCTGTCCGATCTTGCGGACCTTGATCAGGCCTTCATTTGCAACAGCGCCACGCCCGCCTGCGCCGTGAAATCCATCGGCGATCACGCCTTCAATAGCGATCCAGCCCTGATCGAACGTCTGGAAGCGGCCTGGGCGTCGAACCCTCCGGAAGCGATCTAGACCCTACGGCCCGACGTCGTTGGCCACGGCGGCGCCGTCATCCACCGGCACCGGCAGGTTGACGGCGATGCCCAGGGCCTCGGCCAGCTTCTGGTCGCGCTTGTAGACGTCCTCGCGGAAGGCCACGCGCTGCTGACCGTCGACGAAGGCGGTCCAGTAGAGCAGGCGCACGGTGATCTCGCGGCCGGTCTGGATGCGCTGGGTCTCGCGGGTCTGCTGGGCCGTGTCGAACTCGGCCAGACGCATCGGATCGGGCGACAGCAGGAGGCGCGCGAACTCGACCGCGCCCTGAACCCGGACGCAGCCGTGCGAACGCTGGCGGGTGGCCAGGTCGAAGGCGCCCTTGGCCGGGGTGTCGTGCAGGAAGATGGCGTAGCTGTCGCGCAGCTCGAACTTCACATAGCCAAGCGCGGCCTGCGGTCCGGCGCGCTGGATCACCTGGCCGTTGGAAATATACATGTCCCGGGCGGCCAGATAGGCCGGGCCCTGGGGCAGGATCTCGCGCCGCGCGATCCCGGCCGGGACGTACCAGGGCGGGTTGGCCACAACCGAGGCGAAGGGCTTTTCGAGGCTGGGGGTCTGGTTCTCGGCCGAGCCGACGACGACGCGGTTGGAGTGAACCGGACGGCCGTCCTTCCAGTAGACCATGATGGCGGCGGCGGTGTTGACCTCGATTCGCTCCGGATTGAGCTCGCGCTTCAGCCAGCGGCGGCGTTCCAGGTTCAGCGCGATCTGGCGGGCGCGGTCGTCGGACGAGGCGCCGAGCGAGCGCTGGGTGCCGGTGCCGATGCGGGCGTCGGGCAGCAGGCCGTGGCGCTGCTGGAAGCCGCGCACCGCCGCTTGAAGTTCGTCGCCATAGGTCAGGCCCTGGGCCTTCAGGCGCGCACCGTCGGCGGCGCTGAGGTCGCCCTCGGCCACCAGACGGTCGATCAGGACCGGGATGCGCACGTCGCTCATCCCCGGTTCGATGCCGGCGCCCTGGGCGAAGGCCGGCCAGCCGCCGGCGCGGCTCAGGCGGCGATAGCGCAGATAGCCGTTCGACAGGTTGGTATAGCCGATGTCGGTCGGGGGCAGGCCGTCGAACCACTGCGGCAGCTGGTTCTGGGCCAGGGCGTTGTTCAGGCCGGTCGGCAGATCGACGCGGTTCTTGCCCATCTCCCACAGGTCCTCGACGTCCTCGGGCCGGACGCGGCCTTCGGACAGGACGCGGGCATAGGTCAGGGCGGCGGCGGTGGTGCGCACATCGCTGGAGGCCGGATCAGCGGCCAGTCCCACGAAGTCGAAGAAGTCGCTGGACGCCAGGCCGTGGTTCTCGGACTTGCGCGCGACGGCGTTCAGGGCCTGGACCTGGGCCGGGGTCCAGACGGCCTTCCAGCCGTTGGCCGTGTAGAAGGCGCGGACATCATCCTGGATGTTGGCGGGCAGGCGGGCGATCTGGGGCGTGAAGACGGCCTGTCCACTGGGCGCCACGGCCGGCTGGGCCGGACGGGAACGGCGGAACTGGGCGGCCTGCGCTGACCCCGCAGCAGAGACCATCGCCGCTGTCGCGATGCCGAAACCCAATTCCCGTCGATTCATCTCAGTCCGCTCTAGATCGGTCCGTCGCCCCAAAGACGCCGAACGCACTGATGTTACCGGGGTTCAACGCAAACAAAAAGCGCCGGTCGCAGGACCGGCGCCTTTCGTGATCCCAAAAGCGCAGTCTCCGAAAACCGGAGTGCGCTGTGGAACCGGCTTACTTCTTGATGAAGCCGCCGAACTTGTTGTTGAAGCGCGAAACGCGGCCGCCGCGGTCCAGCATCTGCTGGTTGCCGCCGGTCCAGGCCGGGTGGGTCGAGGGGTCGATGTCTAGGTTCAGCACGTCGCCCGCTTTGCCGTAGGTCGAACGCGTTTGATACGTGTCGCCGTTCGTCAGGGTGACGGTGATGAAGTGGTAGTCGGGGTGCGTATCCGCTTTCATGGTCGTTCGGGCCTCTGGCGCGATGACGATGCCGACCGTCGGTGCGCATAAATGAGAAAACCCGCCTGCTGGAGGCGGGAATGAGCGGCGGCGTTTACACCGCAGGGCGTTCCGGGGCAAGAGGCGGCCATGACCGACGTTTCGCCGACCGCCTCGACCGCCGACGTTCAGGGACGCCCCGGGGCGGGCGCCCTTCTGGTCGAACAGCTGGGCGAGGCCGGATCGCGCCGCCAGAAGCGCAAGGACATCCGCCCTCTGGGCCGGCTTCTGCCCTATCTGGGCAAGCACAAGCTGGACGCCCTGTTCGCCCTGTTCTGGCTGCTGGCCTCGACCGGCGCCTCCCTGGCCCTGACCGCCACCGCGCGCGGCGCGATCGATCAGGGATTCGCCGGCGGCGGATCGCACATCAATCGCTGGTTCCTGCTGCTCGGCGTCAACGCCCTGATCCTCGGGGGCGCCACCGCCGTCCGCTATTTCTATGTGACCAAGACCGGCGAGCGGATGATCGCCGACATGCGCACGGCCCTGTTCGGCCGTATCCTGACGCTGGACCCCTCCTTCTATGCGAAGATGCGCACCGGCGAGGTGCTCAGCCGCCTGACCACGGACATCGCCCTGGTCGAGACGCTTCTGACCACCTCGGTCTCCTTCGCGCTTCGGAACTTCCTGACCCTGGTCGGCGGCATCGGCATGCTGTTCGTGGTCAGCCCCAAGCTGACGGGGCTGGTGCTGTTGATCGCTCCGGTCCTGCTTGGGCCGGTCTTCCTGTTTGGACGGACCGTGCGGAAGCTGACCGTGGCGTCGCAGGACCGGTTCGCCAATGCCGTCGGGTTCGCGGGCGAGAGCGTCGACGCCATCGAGACGGTTCAGGCCTTCGGCCGTGTCGGTTCAGCCATCGGCCGTTTCGGTGCGGCGGTGGAGGCGGCCTTCGCCGTCTCCCTGACCCGGATGAAGGCCCGGGCCCTGATGACCGCCCTGGTCATCGTGGTCATGTTCGGCGGCGTCACCCTGGTGCTCTGGCTGGGCGCGCAGGACGTGGTCCGGGGCGCCATGTCGCCGGGCGCCCTGCTGCAGTTCGTCCTGCTGTCGGTCTTCGTCGCCGGGGCCGTGGGCGCGCTCGGCGAAAGCTGGGGCGATGTCCAGAAGGCCGCCGGGGCCATGGAGCGGATCGACGAACTGATGCGCGCCACGCCCGACATCGCAGCGCCTGAAAAGCCCGTCGCCCTGCCCAGCCCGCCGCGCGGCGAGGTGTCGATGTCGGCAGTGGCCTTCGCCTATCCGGGCCGCCCCGACCTGCCGGCGCTGAAGGGCTTCTCCCTGACCGTCCGGCCCGGCGAGACCGTGGCTCTCGTCGGCCCGTCGGGCGCGGGCAAGTCGACCGTCTTCCGCCTGCTGCTGCGCTTCTATGATCCGCAGGCGGGCGTGGTGTCGGTGGACGGCGTCGATGTGCGCGCCGCCGATCCGACGGCGGTCCGCGACCGCTTCGCCTGGGTCTCGCAGGAGGCGCCCCTGTTCTCGGGCTCGGCGCTGGAGAACATCCGCTTCGGCCGCGAGGACGCCTCGGAAGAGGAGGCCCGCGCCGTCGCCGCCGAGGCCCAGGCCCTGACCTTCATCGACGCCCTGCCGGAAGGCTTCGCCACGCCGCTCGGCGAACGCGGCAAGAGCCTGTCGGGCGGTCAACGCCAGCGTCTGGCCATCGCCCGCGCCCTGGTCCGCGACGCACCGATCCTGCTCCTCGACGAGGCGACCAGCGCGCTCGACGCCGAGAACGAACGTCTGGTGCAGGTGGCGCTGGATCAGGCGATGGAGAGCCGCACGACCCTGGTCATCGCCCACCGCCTGGCCACCGTGCTCCGCGCCGACCGCATCGTGGTCATGGAAGATGGCCAGGTGGCGGAGGAGGGGACCCACGCCGAGCTGGTGGCCAGGGGCGGCCTCTATGCCCGGCTGGCGAAGCTGCAGTTCCGCGCGGATTGACGGCTTACGCCTTCACCCACACGGGTGAGCGGGCTAGAAGCCCGGCATGACCCAGCCTCACGCACTCTCCGGCCTCGGCGCCGTCGCCGCCGACTATGACGTCCTGCTGTGCGACATCTGGGGGGTGATCCACAACGGCCGCGAGAGTTGGCCCGAGGCCTGCGAGGCCCTGGCCCGGTTCAACCGCGAGGGTGGGACGGTGGTCCTGATCTCCAACTCCCCGCGTCCGACGCCGGGCGTGGTGGTCCAGCTGGACCAGCTGAACGTGCCGCGCGAGAGCTGGAAGGCCATCGTCACCTCGGGCGACGCCACCCGCTTCGAACTGGGCAAGCGCGCCCCCGGACCGGCCTGGATCATCGGCCCCGATCGCGACGCCCCCCTCTATGAAGGCCTGGGTCTGGAGCGGGCGGAGAGCGCCGAGGACGCCGCCTTCGTCTCCGTCACCGGCCCGACCGACGACGAGGTCGAGACGCCCGAGGACTACCGCGAACGCTTCGCCCCCGCCGCGGCCCGCGATCTGGAAATGATCTGCGCCAACCCGGACCGGGTCGTGCAGCGCGGCGACCGGATCATCTACTGCGGCGGGTCGCTGGCAGACCTCTACGAATCCATGGGCGGGCGGGTGACCATGGCCGGCAAGCCCTATGGCCCGATCTACGCCCTGGCCCTGACCGAGGCGGAACAGCTGCTGGGCCGTCCGGTCGATCGCTCGCGCGTGCTCTGCATCGGCGACGGCGTGGTCACCGACGTCATGGGCGCCAACCAGCAGGGGCTGGACTGCCTGTTCATCGCGCAAGGGATCCACGGCGACGCGGCGCGCGGCGACGACGGCAAGCTGGACCCGGCCAAGGCCGCCGATCTGCTCAAGGCCGAGACCACCTATGCCCGATATGCCGCGCTCGACCTCGTCTGGTAGGTTCGGCCTCGCCAAATCGTCGCACCGGCGCTAACACCGTCCGATGGTTGAACTGGTTCAGAAGCATCCGTCGGGGGGCTATATCCTCGACGAACTCCACGTTGGCATGACGGCCGAGAAGGCTGTCGAGGTCACCGAAGCCCGCATCGCGCAATTCGCCGAGGCCTCGGACGACTTCAATCCCGTGCATATGGACGAGGCCTTCGCGTCCAAGACCGCCTATCGCGGCCGGATCGCCCACGGCCTGCTGTCGGCGTCGTTCGGCTCGGCGGTGGTCGGCACCATCCTGCCGGGCGCGGGCGCCATCTACCTGACCCAGACCCTGGCCTTCCACAAGCCGGTCCGCATCGGCGACGTGGTCATCGCCCGTATCACCGTCTCGGCGGTGGACGAGGTCTCGGCCCGCGTCACCCTGCGCTGCGAAGGCTATGTCGGCGACGAGCCGATCATGGACGGCGAGGCCACCGTCCGGGTCCCGCGCCGGCGTCGTCCCGCCAAGGGCTGATGACCATCGAGGTCTTCCGCGGCTGGCGCGACCTGCCGGAAACGGCGAAGGGCGCAGCCGTCGCCGTCGGCGCCTTCGACGGCGTGCATCGCGGCCATCAGGCGGTGATCGCTGCCGCGCGTCAGGCGGCGGACGCTATCGGCGCGCCCCTCGCCGTCGTCAGTTTCGATCCCCATCCGCGCCGCTGGTTTCAGCCCGAGGCCGCGCCCTTCCGCCTGATGAGCCCCGGCCAGATGGCGCGGGCGCTGGAGCCTCTGGGCGTCGACCGTCTCTATCTGCTGCCCTTCGACGGCGAGATGGCGGCCATGACCGACGTCGAGTTCGCGCGCCGGGTTCTGGCGGACGGTCTCGGCATCCGCCACGCGGCGGTGGGCTTCGACTTCACCTTCGGCCGCGGCCGCTCTGGCTCTCCAGAGGCGCTGCGGACCTATGGCGAGACCCTGGGTTTCACCGTTTCGACGACCGAACGCATCGATGATCCGCACGGGCTGAAGCTGTCGTCCAGCGCGGTGCGCGAGGCGCTCAAGGCCGGGGACATGGCTCGCGCCGCCGCCATCCTGGGCCGCCCCTTCGCCATCGAGGGCGAGGTCATCCACGGCGACAAGCGCGGCCGAACCATCGGCGTGCCCACGGCCAATGTCGCGCTCGGCGACTACATGCGCCCGGCTTACGGGATCTATGCGACCCGCACCCGACTGCCGGACGGGCGGACCGTCAACGGCGTCGCCAATCTGGGCGTCCGACCGATGTTCGAGATCGAGACCCCGCTGCTGGAGGTCTGGCTGTTCGACTTCGCCGAAGACCTCTACGGCCAGACCGTCGAGACCGAACTGGTCGCCTTCCTGCGCGGCGAGCTCAATTTCGATAGCCTCGACGCCCTCAAGGTCCAGATCGACGCGGATGCGGAGGCGGCGCGGGCGATCCTGAGGGGCTGAGCCTCAGCCCCCCGCCTTTTCGATCACCTTGATGGTCGCGTCCTTGAGGGACTTGCCGTCGGCGTCGATGACGTCGTCGACCTTCCAGTTGATGCCTTCACGGACCAGCTTCAGCGTCTGATGGGTCGTCTGGCCGGCGTTGGTGAAAACCACGGCGGCGGTGGCATCGTTCACCCCGCTCTTGGTTACGGCCAGGCTGTCGAGGGTGAAGGCGCCCTGGTCCTGACAGCCGCACAGGATGTCGTAGTTGACGGTGGGAACCTCGCCCTTCGCCACTCGCACGTCGGCGCCGAGGGTGGCGTTCAGCATGCGCGAATAGATCGGGTCCTGGCCGGCGGCGGGCGGCGGTTCCTTGGGTCCGCCCGCGACGTAGACGGCGTAGAGGGCGCGCACGAAGGGCTCGGGGCCTTCGCCGGCGGCCTGGTAGATGGCGGGGCGGCCCGGAGCCATGCTCGCGGAGGCCGGAGCAGCGGGCGCCTCGGCCTTCTTTTCCGGCTCGGAGCAGGCGGCCAGCAGGGCCAGGGCGGCGGCGGGAAGCAGGAGAAGGGCGCGCATGATTTCCTCGGGGGCGGTTGCGGCGCCTCAACGGCGCTCTTGAAGCGCACGCTACGCTTTTCCCCTGCGCTGTCACCTGTTACACCGCCCGGCATGGACGTCCGCCTGATCATTCCGGCCCGGATTAGCCGCCCGGCGTAGCGCCGACGGGGCTCTCGCCCCCGCGCACGCCGGGTTTGAAGCTTTTCGCCTACGTCCCCTTGCCTGAGCCGAGACTCCGAATGTCCGATACCCCTACCGAATCCACCGCCGAATCCAGTTCCGATTCTGGCCGCGACTACCGCGAGACCGTCTTCCTGCCGGAAACCCCGTTCCCGATGCGCGGCGGCCTGCCGCAGAAGGAGCCGCTGATCATCGAGCAGTGGGGCGACCTCTACGGGACGCTCCGCGCCGAGCGTCAGAAGCAGAAGGCGCCGCTCTACGTCCTGCACGACGGCCCGCCCTATGCGAACGGCGACATCCACATCGGTCATGCCCTGAACAAGACGCTGAAGGACTTCGTGGTCCGCTCGCGCTTCCTGCTGGGCTACGACGTCGACTACGTCCCCGGCTGGGACTGCCACGGCCTGCCGATCGAATGGAAGATCGAGGAGGAGTTCCGTTCGAAGGGCCGCCGCAAGGACGAGGTCTCCAAGGAGGAGTTCCGCCGCGCCTGCCGCGCCTATGCCGGCAAATACATCGATCTGCAGAAAGAGCAGTTCAAGCGCCTGGGCATCACCGGCGACTTCGCCAATCGTTACGCCACCATGGACTTCACCTCCGAAGCGGCCATCGTCGCGGAGTTCCACAAGTTCAAGAACTCGGGCCAGCTCTATCGCGGCTCCAAGCCGGTGATGTGGTCGCCGGTCGAGCGCACCGCCCTAGCCGACGCCGAGATCGAGTATCACGACCACGTCTCGCCGACGATCTGGGTCAAGTTCCCCGTCATCGCCGCCTCGGACGACCATTCCGACGACCTGCTGAGCTTCAGGAACGCCACCCCGTCGATCGTCATCTGGACGACCACGCCCTGGACCATCCCGGCCAACCGCGCGATCAGCTACGGCCCCGAGATCGCCTATGGCCTCTATGAGGTCACGGCGATGGAGACCGGGCTGGAGTTCGAGCCCTGGGCCAAGCCGGGCGACCGCCTGATCGTCGCTGACAAGCTGGCCGAGGACGTGTTCAAGGCCGCGAAGATCGCCTCCTGGACCCGCGTCGACGACCTGAATCCCTCTGGCCTCGAGTGCGCCCACCCGCTGGCGGCGCTGGATCCCGGCTACGGCTTCTCCGTGCCCCTGCTCTCGGGCGACCACGTCACCGACGACGCCGGTACGGGCTTCGTTCACACGGCACCGGGCCACGGCGCGGACGACTTCGAGGTCTGGAAGGCCCACGGTCATCATGAAGTGCCGGACACCGTCGATCCCGACGGCGCCTACTATCCGACCGTGCCCCTGTTCGCGGGCCTCAAGGTGCTGGAGACCGAAGGCAAGAAGACCGGCAAGTTCGGTCCCGCCAACGGCGCGGTGATGGAAAAGCTGATCGAGGCCGGGACGCTTCTGGCCCGCGGCCGGCTGGAGCACTCCTATCCGCACAGCTGGCGCTCCAAGGCGCCGGTCATCTTCCGCAACACGCCGCAGTGGTTCATCCGCATGGACCAGCCGCTGGACGCCGCCGCCAGCAACGGCGCGACCCTGCGCGAGATCGCCCTGGCCTCCATCGACCAGACGGCCTTCCACCCGGCCTCGGGCAGGAACCGCATCCGCTCGATGGTCGAGGGCCGTCCCGACTGGCTGGTCAGCCGCCAGCGCGCCTGGGGCACGCCTCTGGCCATGTTCATCGACAAGCAGACCGGTCAGCCGCTGCACGACCCGGAAGTCGATGCCCGCATCGTCGCGGCCATCGCCGACGGCGGGGCCGACGTCTGGTTCACCGCGCCTGACGCGGACTTCCTCGGCGCCCACGACCCGGCCCGGTTCGAGAAGGTCGAGGACATCCTCGACGTCTGGTTCGACTCCGGCTCGACCCACGCCTTCACCATCGACCCGCGCACGGCCGAGAGCGGCTATACGGGCGACCGTCCGTCGCACTGGCCGGCCGATCTCTATCTGGAAGGCTCCGATCAGCACCGCGGCTGGTTCCAGTCGTCGCTGCTGGAGGGCTCGGGCACGCGCGGCCGGGCGCCCTTCGAGGCGGTCCTGACCCACGGCTTCACCCTCGATGAGAAGGGGGAGAAGATGTCCAAGTCCAAGGGCAACACCACCGATCCCCTGACCATCATCAAGGAATCGGGCGCCGACATCCTGCGCCTCTGGGTCGCGCTGGTGGACTATTCCGAGGACCAGCGGATCGGGAAACAGATCCTGCAGACCACGGTCGACGCCTATCGCAAGCTGCGCAACACCGTCCGCTATCTGCTGGGCGCCCTGGCCGACTTCGACGAGGCCGAACGCCTGCCGCTGGACCAGATGCCGCCGCTTGAAAAGTTCATCCTGCATCGTCTGCACGAGCTGGATGGCCAGGTCCGCAAGGCCTATGGCGAATACCGCTTCCAGGACGTGGTGCGGCCGGTGCTGGAGTTCTGCTCCAACGACCTGTCGGCCCTCTACTTCGATGTCCGCAAGGACAGCCTCTACTGTGACCGGCCCGACGCGATCCGTCGTCGTGCGGCCCGCACGGTGATGGATGAGGTCTTCGCCCGCCTGACCGCCTGGCTGGCCCCGCTGACGCCCTTCACCATGGAGGAGGCCTGGCAGACCCGTTTCCCGGGTTCGCAGACCAACTGCGCCCGGGTGATCCCCGAGACGCCGGACAGCTGGAAGAACGAAGCCGAGGCGGCGCGTTGGGCGGCGGTCAAGCGTATCCTCGAGCAGGTGACTGCGGCGATCGAGACGGCCCGGAGCGAGAAGGTTATCGGCGGGGCGATCGACGCGGCTGTTTACCTGCAGGCCGGTGAGCTTTCGCTTGCGAGCTTCGAGGTCGATGGCCAGAGCAGGGACGAGTTTGCGGCCGAAGTCTTCCGGACCTCTCAAGCCTTCCTGAGTGATGGACCGCTTGGAGATGTTCTCGACAAGAACCCGGCGAAGTATCCGCAAATCCGCGTGGAGGCCTTGACGACCCCCAAATGCGCCCGCTCGTGGCGGCGTGTTCCGGATGTGGGTTCGGATGCGGCCTATCCCGAGCTCAGCGCCCGCGACGCCGATGCGGTCCGCTACTGGGACGAGCGGCACGTCGGCTGAGCCGGATGCATCGCTGAAAGCAAAACCGGCCCGGAGCGCATGCTCCGGGCCGGCTCTCGTTTAACCCGGTCGATGGATCAGGCGGCTTCGCCGAACTGGTTCATCGTATTGTGGACGCCGCCGGCCTTCAGGGCGGCTTCGCCGGCGAAGTATTCCTTGTGGTCGTCGCCGATGTCCGAGCCGGACATGTTCTGGTGCTTCACGCAGGCGATGCCCTGACGGATCTCCTTGCGCTGGACGCCCGCGACATAGCCCAGCATCCCGGCCTCGCCGAAATACTCCCTTGCCAGATTGTCCGTGGACAGGGCGGCCGTGTGGTAGGTCGGCAGGGTGATCAGGTGGTGGAAGATGCCCGCCCGCTTGGCGCCGTCCGCCTGGAAGGTGCGGATGCGTTCGTCGGCCTCGAGCGCCAGCGGGGTCTCGTCATAGGCCGCGCTCATCAGCTTGGCGCGGTCATAGCCCGAGACGTCCTGACCGTCGGCAGCCATGGCGTCGAACACCTGCTGGCGGAAGTTGAGCGTCCAGTTGAACGACGGCGAGTTGTTGTAGACCAGCTTGGCGTTGGGGATGACCTCGCGGACGCGGTCCATCATGCCGGCGATCTGCTCGACGTGGGGCTTCTCGGTCTCGATCCACAGCAGGTCGGCGCCGTTCTGCAGCGAGGTGATGCTGTCCAGGACGCAGCGGTCCTCGCCCGTTCCGGCGCGGAACTGGAACAGGTTGGACGGCAGGCGCTTCGGGCGCAGCAGCTTGCCGTCGCGGTTCAGGATGACGTCGCCGTTCTTCAGGTCCGAGGGCGCGATTTCCTCGCAGTCCAGGAAGCTGTTGTACTGGTCGCCCAGATCGCCGGGTTCGTTGGAGACCGCGATCTGCTTGGTCAGGCCGGCGCCGAGCGAGTCGGTGCGGGTCACGATGACGCCGTCCTCGACGCCCAGCTCCAGGAAGGCGTAGCGGCAGGCGCGGACCTTGGCCAGGAAGTCCTCATGCGGGACCGTGACCTTGCCGTCCTGGTGACCGCACTGCTTCTCGTCGGAGACCTGGTTCTCGATCTGCAGGGCGCAGGCGCCCGCCTCGATCATCTTCTTGGCCAGCAGATAGGTCGCCTCGGCGTTGCCGAAGCCGGCGTCGATGTCGGCGATGATCGGCACGACGTGGGTCTGGTGGCCCTCGATGGCCGCCAGAGCGGTCTTCTCGGCGGTGGCGTCGCCAGCGTCGCGGGCGGCGTCCAGATCGCGGAACAGCATGCCCAGCTCGCGGGCGTCGGCCTGACGCAGGAAGGTGTAGAGCTCCTCGATCAGGGCCGGGACCGAGGTCTTCTCATGCATCGACTGGTCGGGCAGGGGGCCGAACTCCGAGCGCAGGGCGGCGATCATCCAGCCGGACAGGTAGAGGTATTTCCGGTCGGTGGTGCCGAAGTGCTTCTTGATGGAGATCATCTTCTGCTGGCCGATGAAGCCGTGCCAGCAGCCCAGCGACTGGGTGTACTTGGACGGATCGGCGTCATAGGCCGCCATGTCCTTGCGCATGATCGCCGCCGTGTAGCGGGCGATATCGAGGCCGGTCTTGAACCGGTTCTGCAGCCGCATCCGGGCCACGGCCTCGGCCGAGATGCCGGACCAGGGGGCGGCCTTGGCCTCGATCAGCGAAGCGACCTGGGTGATGTGATCCTGATAGGACATGGGGTGTTCCTCGACGCACGGAGATGACGTTGAGCGCATCCGTAACCGCGAGGTTCAGGCTCGGGCAGGGGCTTTGCGGTGTAGCTGTCAAACTTTACAAGATTTTCCTGTAATGATGTAATGTCTAGACTGACGCTGACTTTTCAGGCCCTTCCATGCCCGCACAACGCCGCCTCTATGTCGGGCCCAGCCTCAGGCGGCTGAGGCGTGACCTCGGCCTGACCCAGGCGGACATGGCGTCCGATCTGGAGGTTTCGGCGTCTTATGTGGCCCTGCTGGAGCGGAACCACCGGCCGCTCAGCGCCGAGATGCTGCTCAGGCTGGCCCAGACCTACAAGCTGGACATGGCGACCCTGGCGGGGGACGCCTCGTCCGATATCGCGGCCCGGCTGCAGTCGGCGCTGAAGGACCCGATGTTCGCCGACATCGACCTGCCGCCGCTGGAGAACGCCGACCTCGTCACCAACTTCCCGGGCGTGACCGAGGCCCTGCTGAGGCTCTACACCGCCTATCAGGAAGAGCATCTGGCGCTGGCGGACCGGAGCGTGGAGGCGATCGATTCGGACGGGGCCGACAGCGCCGATCCGGTGGCCGAGTCGCGGCGGTTTCTGGCGGCGAGGCGCAACAGCTTTCCGGTGCTGGACGAGGCGGCCGAGCGGCTGGCGGCGGGGGTCGCGGAGACCGGGGGTCTGGAGGGCTATCTGAGCCAGAAGCACGGCCTGCGGACCCGGCGGATGCCGCCCGACGTCATGGTAGGGTCGATCCGGCGCTATGACCTGCACCGGCGCGAGGTGCTGCTGGACGACACCCTGGACGGCGCCAGCCGCCAGTTCCAGCTGGCCCTGCAGATCGCCTGGCTGGACCTGAGGGCCGACATCGAGGCCGTCGCTGGCAGCGGGGTCTTCGCGACCGAGGGCGGGGAGCGGCTGACCAAGCGGGCCTTGGCGTCCTACGCGGCGGCGGCCATGGTCATGCCCTACACGGCCTTCGCGCGGGCGGCGGAGACGCGGCGCTATGACGTGGAGGCGCTTGCAAGGCAGTTCGGGACCAGCTTCGAACAGACGGCGCACCGGCTGACGACCTTGCAGAAGCCGGGGCAGGAGCGGGTGCCCTTCTTCTTCATCCGGGTCGACCCGGCGGGCAATGTCTCCAAGCGTCTGGACGGGGCGGGCTTCTCCTTCGCGCGGCACGGCGGGGGGTGTCCGCTATGGTCGGTGCATTCGGCCTTCCGGACGCCGCGCGAGATCGTCACCCAATGGCTGGAGCTGCCCGACGGCCAGCGCTTCTTCTCCATCGCCCGGACGGTGACGGCGGGCGGCGGCGCCTATGGGACCCAGAGGGTCGAGCGGGCCATTGCGCTCGGTTGCGCGGCCGAGCACGCCCACAAACTGATCTATACGCAAGGGGCGCCCGAGCCCGATCCGACGCCGATCGGGGTCACCTGCCGGCTGTGCCAGAGGATGGAGTGCACGGCCCGGTCGGCGCCGCCGATCGGCCGCCAGATCCTGCCCGACGACATCCGGCGGACCAGTACGCCCTTCGGATTCTCGGACGGGTGAGGTAGGCCGAGCCATGACCAAGGATCGATCATGACGGGCTTGCCTCTGTTGCCCGACCGGACCTGTGGCGGCTGCGTGGAGTGCTGCCGCTATATTCCGCTCGACCTGCCCGAACTGGCCAAGCCGACGGGAGAGCTCTGCGCCTATTGCGTGGACGGGGCGGGTTGCGGCGTGCATGCGATCCGGCCGCAGACCTGCCGGACCTGGTTCTGCGTCTGGCGGGTGGTGGAGCTGTCCGACGACTGGCGGCCCGACCGCAGCGGGGTGATCGTGCGGCCTGACGGGCTCAGCGACGGGGAGATCACCCTCTATGTCATCGAGCGCTCCGACTTCCTTCTATCCGACGACTTCTTCGACACCGTGGTCCACTGGATCGACAACGGCATCCGGATCGCCCTGAGCATTCCCGGGCCGGTCGGGACCTATCCGGTGCGGGCGGTGGTGACCGACTATCTGAAGCAGGCGATCACGGCGGGGGACCGGGGGCTGTTCGACCGGCTGGTCGACCGGTCGCTGAACAGCCTGGCCGAACACGACTGGCAGCCGGACGGCGTCGTCGCCCGCTATGCTGTCGGGGAGACGCCGTCGTGATCGGGCCGCGTCGGATGGCGGATCGGTCAGTCCCGCGCGCGCCGAGGTCCCTGTCGAACGACCCGGGCACCAACCGCATCCGCTGGATCGGGGCGATCGTCCTGGCGGTCCTGGGCTACTGGACCTGGAGCCATCAGAAGCCGGGATTCACCCAGCGCGCCGAGGCGGCGGCGAAGGCGGCGGGGGCGACCGAGGTCCATTTCGATCCGGCGCGGCAGCGGCAGGGCAAGACGGTGGTCTGCGGCGTCGCGGATGGAAAACTGGTCCTCTATCGCGAGCCGCAGGGGCTGGCGAAGGACGACGGCTCTCTGGCCTTCATCACCCTGTTCCGCGACGGCTGCGGCTGAGGGCATTTGGCCGCGCCCGGAAAACGCGGCCAAACCGTGCCAAATCGTGCCAGGCTGGCCAGGGATGTTGCGCCTTATCAGTGGCTTGGCAATTCCGAGTGACTCGACCCGGCCAGATTATGTGAAATCCGGCGGCCAGGCGTCGGGGCGGCGAAGAGGCGGGCTGGACCTGTCAAAGACCGTTCGGGCGACATGGCGACAGCTCTGATCCGACGCAAGACGAGAAGAGGAATAAATTCCTGATCGCGATGCGTCACCTGTCAGACGCGGCGCCCTCCATTGCCTGCGGCCCCGCTTTGGCCTAAGGCCCGCGTCGCGACAGGTTCCCCGGCGACGGGGATGAAAAGGGAACTCGGGTGAAAATCCCGGACTGCCCACGCAACTGTAAGCGGCGAGCCCGCGCACCACAGGCCACTGGATTCCAAAGGCGAAAGCCGGAGGGCCGGGAAGGCGGTGCGCACCGGTGTTGACCCGTGAGCCAGGAGACCTGCCCGTCGTGGTCGTCCTTCGCGCGGACGTGGTGTGCCGGGCGGAACGGGTCTTTTCCCGAATGACGACGTCTTCTTGTGCCGCGTTCGCGCGGCCGTGACGGGGCGCGTCCGTATCCGGTCATGGCTGTGCGGGCCCGGCTCGTCATCGCGTTGGGATTGGACCCGTTATGAGACCTGCACTTTACCTGGGCGCCGCCACGGCCGCGCTGCTTCTGACCGCCGGCGGAGCCGCCGCGCAAACCGTGAGCCCCGCCGACGATGCGACCCTGCCGGGCGACGTCGTCATCACCGCCAACCGCTCGGCCCAGAAGGCTGACCGCGTCGGCCAGTCGGTCACCGTCCTGACCGCCGAACAGATCCAGGCCAACCAGACGGTGGCGGTCGCCGACCTTCTGGCCCGCACGCCCGGCGTCAGCGTCACCAGCACCGGCGGCCTGGGCTCGGTCACCGCCCTGCGCATCCGCGGCGCCGAGGCCGACCAGACCCTGTTCGTCATCGACGGCGTCAAGATGAACGACCCCTCGGCGACCGGCGCCGGCTATAACCCCGGCAATCTGCTGGTCGGCGACGTGGCCCGGATCGAGGTGCTGCGCGGCGCCCAGTCGACCCTGTGGGGCTCCCAGGCCATCGGCGGGGTGGTGAACCTGATCACCGCCGAGCCGACCCGTCCGTTCCAGGCGTCGCTGGACGCCGAGGCCGGGTCGCGCGGGACCTCGTACCTGCGTGGCGGCCTGGGCGGGGTCAGCGACCGCATCCTGTGGCGTGTGGCGGCCTCCCACTATCAGACCGACGGCTTCTCGACCTATGCGGCCGGGACCGAGAAGGACGGCTATGAGAACACGGGCCTGAGCGGCCGTCTGAACATCAAGCTGACGGACGACGTCTCGATCGATCTGCGCTCGGTCTATTCCAGCGCCCGCGTCGATTTCGACGGCTTCCCGCCGCCCTTCTACAGCTTCAACGACACGCGCGAATACGGCACGACCAAGGATCTGGTCGCCTATGCCGGCGTGAACTTCGACCTGTTCAAAGCCCGGCTGAAGAACCGCGTCGCCTATGGCTACACCCGCACGGACCGCCAGAATTTCGACCCGACATTCCCGGCGTCGCCCCTGACCTATGACTCGACCGGCAAGAACGAGCGGTACGAATACCAGGGCGTGTTCGACATCACCTCGGGCTGGGTCGCCACCTTCGGCGCCGAGCATGAGGATTCCGAGTTCACCGCGGCCCCGACCTCGGCCTCGGTCGGCCTCGACGGCTATTATCTGCAGGTCCAGGGCGAGGTCGTCGACGGCCTGACCCTGACGGGCGGCGTGCGTCGCGACGAGCACGATACGTTCGGCGGCAAGACCCTGGGTCAGGCGGCGGCGGCCTGGGCGCTGAACGGCGGCGCGACCGTGCTGCGCGCCAGCTATGGTCAGGGCTTCAAGGCGCCGAGCCTGTACCAACTCTACAGCGACTACGGGAACACCGGCCTATCGCCGGAAGAGGCGGACGCCTGGGACGCCGGGGTCGAACAGCATCTGTTGGACGGCCGCGTGACCGTGTCGGCGACCTGGTTCGACCGGGAGACGACCAACCAGATCGACTTCTTCTCCTGCACGGGCACGGAGACGATCACCTCGGCGCCCCTGTGCTTCAAGAACGGCGTCCGCCGCTTCGGCTATTACGCCAATGTCGCCGAGACGAAGACGACCGGCGTTGAGTTGGCCGCCGCCGCCACGGTCGGCCCGGTCGAGGTCGAGGCCAACTACACTTACACGGACGCGACGAATGAGTCGGCCGGCGCCAACAACGGCAAGCAGCTGGTTCGCCGTCCGCAGGACATGGCCAATCTGTCGGCGACCTATGTCTGGCCCTTCCGTCTGTCGACGACGGTGGCGGTGCGCTATGCGGGCGAGAGCTTCGACAACGTCTCGAACACGACCCGTCTGGACGCCTACACCCTGGTCGATCTGCGGGCCTCGTATCCGGTCAATGACACGGTCGAGATCTATGGCCGGGTCGAGAACGTCGGCGACGAGAAGTATGCGACCACGGCCAACTACGGCGTCGCGGGTCGCGGGACCTTCATCGGCGTGCGGGCCCGCTTCTAGGGCGGGAACTGGCGCGGTCGCCTGTTCCGATGCAAACGGAACGGGCGGCTGTGACCGCGAGGAGACCGGGATGGATCTCGACAGGCGTGTGCTGATCGCGGGCGGGGCGGTCGCCGTGACGGCGGCCGTGACGGCTTCGGCAGTGGCCGCCGTCGGCCGGGCCGGGGCTGCGGCGGTGATCGCGCCCGCCGCTCCGACGCTGCCGCGACGGATCGTGTCGCTGAATCCGTGCCTCGACGTGATCCTGGTCCAGCTGGTGGATCACGAGCGGATCGCGGCCCTGAGCCACTATTCGCGCGAGGCCTATGGTTCGACCATCGCACCCGTGGCCCGGACCCTGCCGTTCACCTGGGGGACGGCCGAGGAGATCATCGCCAGGGCGCCGGATCTGGTGATCACCGGCCGGTTCTCGGCGGCGACGGGGCGGGCGCTGGACCGGCTCGGCGTGCACACGGCTGTCTTCGACGTGCCCGAGACGGTCGAGGCCAGTCTGGCGCAGGTGCGCGAGGTGGCGCGGCTCGTCGGGGCGCCCGAACGGGGCGAGGCCATGGTCGCGCGGATCGAGGCAGCCCTGACCGAGGCGGCGCCGAAGCCGGGAACGCCCCGGCTTTCGACCCTGGTCTTCATGCCCGGCGGATTCGCCTCGGGGCCGGGGACGCTGATGGATGAGATGATGACGCGGATGGGGCTCGACAACGCCGCGACCAAATACGGCCTGCGCCAGTCGATGAGCGTGCCGCTCGAACAGGTCATCGCCGATCCGCCGGACCTGCTGCTGTCCGGAGAGGTGTCGCCGGGCGCGCCGAGCCGGGCCTTGCGGGTCATGAGCCATCCGGCGCTGCGTCACCTCGCCGGCCATATGAGCCATGCCACCTTCCCCGAACGGCTGCTGTTCTGTGGCGGTCCGGTGCTGATCCAGACGGCCCAGGCTCTGGCGCGGGCGCGGGAGACGGCTTTGAGAGGACGAGGATGAAGCCCCTTAGCCGACCCCTTCTCTATGCGATCCTGATCGCCCTGCTGCTGGTCCTGTCGGGGATCAGTCTGATGGCCGGCAAGGTCTGGGTGCCGTTCAGCGCCTGGACGCAGCCGGAGCTCGATCCGCGCTGGGCCATCATCTTCGAACTGCGTCTGCCGAGGACCCTGCTGGGGATCGCGGTGGGCGCGTCGCTGGGGCTCTCGGGCGCGGTGCTGCAGGGTTATACGCGCAATCCGCTGGCCGATCCGGGCGTGCTGGGCGTGTCGTCCATGGCGGCGCTGGGGGCGGTGCTGACCCTCTACTACGGCCTGACGGCCGCGACGCCCTGGGCCCTGCCGGTGGCGGCGATCAGCGGGGCGTTGATCGGAGTGGCGATCCTGATGGGGCTGTCGGGCTCGGCGTCCAGTCTGGTGACCTTTGTGCTGGCGGGGGCGATCCTGAACATCCTGGCCACGGCGGGGGTGTCGCTGGCCCTGNNCCAATCCCTGGGCGGTCAGCGAGATCGTCGACTGGCTGATGGGGTCGCTGGCCGACCGCAGCTTCGACGAGGTGAAGACGGCGGGGCCTTTCGTGATCGCGGGTTGCGGCCTGTTGCTGACCACCGGCCGGGCGCTGGACGCCCTGACGCTGGGCGAGGTCGGGGCGCGATCGCTGGGGGTGTCGATGCGGATCACGCGCTGGAGCATCGCGCTCGGCGTCGGGCTGACGGCGGGGGCCTGTGTGGCGGTGACCGGGGTGATCGGCTTCGTCGGTCTGGTGACGCCGCATCTGCTGAGACCGCTGGTCGGGAGCCGGCCGGGGGCGCTGCTGGTCCCGAGCATCCTGGGCGGGGCGGTGGTGGTGCTGGCGGCCGATATTCTGGTGCGGCTGACCCCGGCGGCGGGGGAGGTCAAGCTGGGCGTGGCCATGGCGGCGCTCGGCGCGCCCTTCTTCCTCGCCCTGCTGCTGCGTCTCAGGAGGACGGTCGCATGAGCCTGTTGTCCTGTTCCCGGCTGGGCGTCGCCGTCGGCGGCAAGACCATCCTGTCGGACGTGTCGTTGGCCCTCGAGGTTGGCAAGGTGACCGCCGTGGTCGGGCCGAACGGGGCGGGCAAGTCGACCCTGCTGTCCTGTCTGGCGGGCTTGCGCACGCCGTCGTCCGGGTCGGTCATGCTGGACGACGCGGTCCTGTCAGAGATGAAGCCGCGCGAGAGGGCGCGGCGGCTGGCCTTCCTGCCGCAGACGCCGGAGATCGCCTGGCCGGTCGAGGCGCGGACCCTGATCGAACTGGGGCGGACGCCCTTCGTGGGTGCGCGGGGCCAGACCGCCGAGGATCGGACCGCCGTCGATCGGGCGATCGCGGCCGCCCATGTCGAGGCCTTCGAACATCGGATCGTCGATACCCTGTCGGGCGGGGAGCGGGCGCGGGTGCTGATCGCGCGCGGTCTGGCCGGGGAGCCCGAGTGGCTGCTGGCCGATGAGCCCCTGACCGGATTGGACCCGGCGCACCAGCTGGACGCCGCCGCCCTGTTCCGCCGGCTGGCCGATGACGGGGTCGGGGTGGTGGTGACCCTGCACGACCTGTCGATGGCGCTGAGGACGGCGGACCGGATCATCGTTTTGGCGGAAGGCGGGGTGCTGGCCGACGAACCGCCCGCCATGGCCCTGACGCCGGAGGTGCTGAGGCGGGCCTATGGGGTGGAGGCGACCCTGACCGAGGGACCNNGGCGGGCCGCTGATCGACGTGATCCGGCGGGTCTGACGCCTCCTCCTAACGCCAGAGCCTTCCACGCGGGGCGGGCGAGAGGATCTCCAGCTCGTCGATGAAGTCGGCGTGGCTGGGCAGGGTCTCCAGCGCGCCCGGCAGTTCGGCGAGGTGGGCGGCTTCGGCCGAGAGGGCGCGGACCTCCTCGGAACGGCCCAGCCCCTGACGCGCCAGGGCCCGGGCGCGCGAGCGGATCAGGGCGAGGG
>DBBK01000018.1:3572-3740 GCA_002292165.1 Brevundimonas sp. UBA986 | reverse complement strand
GGGCGGATCACCCTGAACCGGCCCAGGGCCCTGCACGCCCTGAACAAGGCGATGTGCGAGGCGATGATCGACGCCCTGACCGAGTGGCGCGACGATCCGGAGGTGGTGGGCGTCCTGATCGACCATTCGGGCGAACGCGGCTTTTGCGCCGGGGGCGACATCCGCATG
>DBBK01000018.1:3275-3527 GCA_002292165.1 Brevundimonas sp. UBA986 | reverse complement strand
GCGTCCGAGGCCAAGGCCTTCTTCAAGACCGAGTACCGGCTGAACCATCTGCTGTTCGCCTATCCCAAGCCGATCACGGCGGTGGTGGACGGCATCGTCATGGGCGGGGGCGTGGGCATCTCCGAGCCGGCGTCGGTGCGGGTCGCGACCGAGCGGACGACCTATGCGATGCCCGAGACGGGGATCGGCCTGTTCCCCGACGTGGGCGGCGGCTGGTTCCTGTCGCGGCTGCCGGGCCAGACCGGCGTCTGG
>DBBK01000018.1:341-3215 GCA_002292165.1 Brevundimonas sp. UBA986 | reverse complement strand
GTGGAGCCGGCGGAGGCGGCGGCGAAGCATCGCTCGGCCGATCCGGGACCGGCGACGATCGACCGGGAGGCCATCGACCGGCTGTTCGCCTTCGACAGCGTGGAAGAGATCTTCTCAGGCCTGGAGGCGGACGGGTCGGACTGGGCGCTGGCCCAGCTGGCGACGCTGAAGACCAAGTCGCCGACCTCGATGAAGGTCTCGCTGAAGCAGGTGCGGACGGGGGCGACCCTGACCGACTTCGCCGACAACATGGCCATGGAATACCGGCTGGGCGGGCGGATCGTCCGGACCCACGACTTCCAGGAGGGCGTCCGCGCCGTGGTGGTCGACAAGGACAATGCGCCGCAATGGTCGCCGGCGACACTGGACGGGGTTTCGGACGCCGTGGTCGAGGCCCTGTTCGCGCCCCTGCCGGCCGATGACGAATGGACGCCTTTGGCGGTCTGATACCGTACAGTTCGGCGGCCTCCCTTGTTTTCCGGGCCCGGCGGCCGCAAACTGCCGTTATCGCGGACCAGTTGATCGGGCGTCCGCGGCTGGAAGAGATCGGTAGCGCACGCCGCACACTCCCGCCTGTTTGGCCGTAGGGAGTGAACCGTGACCTTTTTCTGCTTTATTGAATCCGACAACTCCTCTGTGCCGCACATGGAGCCGCTCGTCTCGGCGACCCTGACGGACGCCCTGGAAGAGGCTCGCGACCTGATGCGGCTGCACAGTCGGGCCGTCGTCGCCCATGTCCATCGCGGCGACGAGCGGATGGAGACCATCTTGCCGCCGGGAACCTCGCAGACCCAGATCGACACGCGCCGCTTCTCCGTCGCCTGATCGCGAGACCTCAGGACGCCTCCACCGTGCGCCAGTCGAAGGGCTGGCCGGGAGTCTGGCGCTCGACCCAGCGATAGCCGGTCTGGTCCCAGTGGAGGATCCAGGCCGAGAGGTTGTCGAGAATCATGTCGCCCTGGTCGGTGGTCAGGATCAGCACCGCGTGCAGCTCGTTCCACGGCGTGCGGACGATGCCGAAGGACAGGACCTCGGGCGGGACGCCGGCGACGATCAGCTGACGCCGCTTGGTCAGGGCGTAGTCCTCGCAGTCGCCGTGCTCGTCGCGGCCCGACTGGATGTTCCAGTAGTCGGCCTGGCCGTACTGGGCCTGATCGCTCTCCATCTGGATGCCGCGGTTCACCGACTGGTTGACGTGGTCGACCAGGGCCCAGCGTTCGGCGGTCATGACCAGGGCGCCGGTCGGGGTCAGGGGCGCGCCTCCGGCCGGGGAGGGCAGGTGGACCGGCGGGATCCCCGCAGAAGGGCCTCCCGTGGCGCCGGGCGGGAAGGCGGCCGAGGCCGGGCCACCGAAGGCGTCGCGCCACTCAATGGTTGATGCTTGCTTGCGGATGGCGTCGTCGTCGTGGCCGTCCGCCTCGCCGGATTCACGGCATTCGGCGGGATCGCGTTCGCAGAGGACGAGGAAACCTTCGGGCGGGGCGGCCGCCCGATCCTCGGGCGCATAGGGGGTAGGGGTGCGCTCGGGCCCGGCGTGTTGGAGGGGCGTCCGGGCATGGGTCAGGTCGCCGCCCACCAGGACCAGTGCGGTCGTCAGCAAAAGTCCCGGCTTGCCCATGGCGAAGGTCTCCTCGTCCATGAACAGGATCGGACGGGAGGTTGTCGGGCGGAATCGGAAACAATCTATGCGTCAATTACGCGGTAAATAGACTCTTATAGGTTGTATATCAGGCGGCGAGGCCAAGTATGCGGGATTTCGGTCGAGGGTGCGGGACCGGTGGCGCGCGTCGCGTCCGCCGCCATCGACTGTTCACTCAGGGGACCCGGAATGCCGTGGCCTGATCAAGCGGGATCTCGCTGAAGTCGGGAATGTCCTCGACGATGAAGCGGACACTCCGCGACTTGCCCGGATACTCAAGACGGCCGCGCATCCGGACACGAAAGGCAGGAGACCTTCCGGCTATCCGCGCCCGCCAATAGGCCTTGATGAGAGGATCGCTAATCTCTCCCTCGCCGCCGCCGAGGGACATGACGGGGACCAAGGCATCGCGGGGGCAGCGGCTGTCTGTCAGATACATGCCGTGCAGACCGTCCGTTACGAAGACAGTCTCGATCTCGATGCTGCCGGTCGCGGGCGCTTTTTCGGCGATCTGGCAGATGTCGAGAGGCGTTTCGGCTCTCGCCGGAGCGAGCGCTGCGATGGCGAGGAGCAATGTCGCCGGGCCCATACCTTGACCCTACGGATTGACCGCGAGCAGCTGGACCCGGAACAGCAGGGTCGACTCCGCCGGGATGTCGTCGCCCATGCGGCGCCCGGCGTAGGCCAGGTCGGCGGGGATGACGAAGTCGTAGGTCTCGCCGACGTGCATCAGGGCGACGCCCTCGGTCCAGCCCTTGATGACGCGGTTCAGGGGGAAGGAGGCCGGCTCGTTGCGCGACCAGGAGCTGTCGAACTCGGTCCCGTTGATCAGGGTCCCGCGATAGTGGACGCGGACGGTATCGGTGGTCAGCGGCATGGCGGCCTTGGGATAGGCGCGGCCGACGCGGCGGTACTGCAGGCCCGAGGGGGTGACGTTCCAGCCGCGGTTGGTCAGGTTCCAGGCCAGATAGGCGCGCTGGGCCGGGACCCAGGACGTCGCATCGCTGGGCGCGGCGGCCAGAATGGTCGGCGGCACGGTGGCGGCGCAGGCCGACAGTCCGGCGGTCAGGCCGAGGGCGGCGGCGGAGATCAGGGCGAGGCGTGCGATGCGGGTCATACGGCGACGCTAGCAGGGTCCCGGCGCGCCGAAAAGTGGCGCTATGCGGGCCGCCTTCCTATGTTGGACGGGCGCGGTTGGCAGGGTTTCGGACGGCTGAAAAGCGGGAATCCGCAGG
>DBBK01000018.1:0-288 GCA_002292165.1 Brevundimonas sp. UBA986 | reverse complement strand
GCGCGAAAGCGCCGAGGCCCGGTCAGTCGCCCTCCGACCGAGCGAAGGCGCGGCTCCTGTCCCAGGGAGCCCCCAGATTTCAGGCCTCCTGGATCCCTCGCGGGGTCCGAGGGTGGAGGCCGAAACCGAAACGCGCGGCCGCTGAAAAGCGTGTCGTGCCACTGCATTTCTCCGGCAGGTCACGCTGCCAGGATTGGGAAACACTGAATGACAGACGTCCTCAACGGTCTCACCATCAACGGTCAGATCGCGTCGGCCACGAGCTTCACCGGCAAGAAGCGCATCCGC
>DBBK01000159.1 GCA_002292165.1 Brevundimonas sp. UBA986 | reverse complement strand
CCCTGGGTCGGCAATCCGGCCGACTGGGCCATCGGGATCGGGGTGGTGCTGCTGGCCTGGCATTTCATCCGGACGCCGGAGCCCAAGGGTCAGGACTGACGACTTTCGGCTGGCGAACGGCAGTTCGGGCGCCGTAGGCTGACCGGATGGAAGAGACGAAACCCCGCCCCAAGGTCCGGGCCCGCGCCGACGCGATCAAGCCGTTCCGCTGCAAGAATCTGATCGCGGTGATCGAGGACCCGTCCGATGTGAAGAACATCGGCACGGTGATCCGCAACGCCAACGCCTTCGGGGTCGAGAAGGTCTTCGTCGTCGATCCCAGGCGCGCCCTGCCGGACGACTGGCAGGATCTGCGCGGCGATCGGCAGGTGTCGAAGCTGTCGGTCTCGGCGGTGAAGTGGACCTTCGTGAAGCGGTTCGACAGCACCGACGACTGTTTCGACTATCTGGAGAAGAACAACTTCGTCTCCATCGTCACCTCGCCCCATGTGAAGGGCAAGGCGAGCATCAATCTGGATGAGGGCGACTTCACCGTTCAGACCAAGCTGGCCGTCTGGTTCGGGAGCGAGGCCATCGGCATCAGTCCGCGCGCGGTCGAACGCAGCGCCATGTGCGTCAGCATCCCCATGTTCGGCATGATCGAGAGCCTGAACCTGGGCACCAGCTCGGGCATCGTCCTGTATGAGGTCGGCAAGCAGAGGCGCGCCTATCAGAGCCGCTATCGGCTGAGGAACAAGCGCGGTGAGCGTGAGACGCCGCTGCCGACGGTGATGCCTCCGGTACTGACCGAGCCCGAGGCGGCCGAGTAGCGTCCCCCCGATAGCGTCCCACGTCTGGAACAGCGGCGGTGGCCGGTCGGGCGCATACCCGCGTCATGACGCCACACGTGATTCCCGCCGATTCGGCCTCCGCCGACGACCACGCCGACCTGTTCCTGGACACCGTTCGCGCCGCCATGGAGCGGCGGCGCTGGGAGCTGGGCGCGGAGGCGCTGGAAGACCTCGACGACGAGCAACTGGCCGCGGTGATCGAAGGGGCGATGAAGGAGGCGGGGGCGGCGCTGGGTTAAGCCCGACGCCCGCGGCCTTACGGCATGAACTGGATGGTTCGGGCGAACTGAACGTCGCGCGCGCCGGGCGCCACATGCTCGCCGCGCATCAGGGCGATGGCGGCGTCGCCGAAGCCGAGGCCCGGGTGGGTCTCGCCCAAGACGTGACAGGCTTCGACATTGCCGTTGGCGCGGGCGGTGCATTCCAGAGTGACGGCGACCGCGGTCAGGACCGGGCCGTTCGTCGCTGCGTCCGTCTCGCGCGTCTGGACGGCCGGCTGCACGGGCTTGAGCGCGACCTCCACCTTGGGGGCGGTGTCGGACATCAGGGCGGCGGCGAGGATCAGGGCAAGCATGGGAACGGGTCCGGTTACGTCAGTTCAATGACCGGCGGTCGTTTCCGTTCCGTTCGGCTCAGCTCGCGCCCGCAGAGGCCCTTAGACTGTCGCCGAAGAGCCGCAGGGTCTCGGCGCCGGCCAGACGGGCGCGGCTGTCAGGCTCGATCATCAGGCCGATGCGGCGGGTCAGGCCCCAGCCGGTCAGGGCCGCGACGGCGACGCCTTCGCCCGCGAAGCCACGGGGCAGGACGGTGACGCCGAGACCCGCGCGGACATAGGCGAGGGCCCGGTCGTCGTGGGTGGTGCGGGCGGCCATGAAGGGGCGCACGCCCCGGGCGGTGAAATAGCGGCTGGTCTCGGCCAGGGCCTCGCAGTGACGGCGCACGATCATGGTCTCGGCCGCGACCTCCTCTGCGGCGACCTCGGCGCGGTGGGCGAGGGGATGGGACAGGGGCATGGCCAGGCCGTAGTCCTCGACGAACAGCGGGTCCTTCGCGGCGCCGTCGACCACGCCGATGGCCGCATCGACGCGGCCCCGGCCGAGCAGGGCGGGCAGGTCGGACTGGCGGCCCTCGACGATCTCCAGCCGTTCGGAGGGGGCTGTGGCGTGGACGGTGGCGAGCGCGCGCTCGATCCAGGAGGAGGGCAGGGTGGACAGCAGGCCCAGCCGGATCAGTTTGCGCGGCGCCTCGGCGGGGGCGGCGGTCTCGGCCTCGAGGAAGGCCGCCTCGATGCGCCGGGCCTGGGCCGAGAGGCGCACGCCGGCGGCGGTCAGCTCGACCCGACGGCTGTTGCGGATGAACAGGGTCTCGCCCAGCGTCCGCTCCAGCCGGGCGATGCCGATGGACAGTGTGGGCTGGGATACCCGGCAGTGGGCGGCGGCGCGGGAGAAGTTCCCCCGGTCCACAACGGCAAGGAAATATCGCAGCAAGGTCCGGTCGAGCATAGCGACAGACTATACTGAAGCCTCGCCCAATTGAAATTTCCCCGGGGTCAAGGACGCGCTAGGGTGGCGGCCAGACTCCCGTCAGAGGACCCGAGGACACGCCATGAGCATCCCCTTCGCCCCCCAATCCATGGAGTTCGGCCTCGGCGAGAACGCCGACGCGATCCGCGAGACGACCGCCCGCTGGGCCGCCGACAGGCTGGCGCCGCGTGCCGCCGAGATCGACGAGACCAATAAGTTCGCCCGCGACCTGTGGCCCGAGATGGGCGAGCTGGGCCTGCATGGCATCACCGTCGAAGAGGAATACGGCGGCCTCGGCATGGGCTACCTCGAGCACGTGGTGGCGATGGAGGAGGTAAGCCGCGCCTCGGCCTCGATCGG
>DBBK01000079.1 GCA_002292165.1 Brevundimonas sp. UBA986 | reverse complement strand
CAGGCGCACCATGGCGCTGTCGTTGAACTCTTCCAACTCGTCTTCCGGCTGCCAGTCGTCCTCGACGATGGTGACGTGACGGGTCAGGCTCAGTTCGCCGGTCTTGGGGTCGATCTTGGCGCGGATGTCGTGGTGGGCGCCGTAACGCGACTTGGCGCCCTTCTGGATCGCTTCTTCAATCGCCTCGATGACGACTTCGCGTTCGATGTTCTTTTCGCGGGCCACGGCCTCGGCGATCTGCAGCAGTTCGAGGCGGTTGGCGGAAATACCGGTGACGGCCATCAGGCGTTGTCCTCAGAAGGGGTCGTGGTGTCGGTTGTCAAATCGGCGGCCTCACCTTCCGGCAGGCCGTCGTCTTCAGGTTCGCCGCGCGCGGCGCGAATGGCGGCGCCCCGTTTCATCAGGGCGTCGGTCAGGACCAGTTTCGCATCGCTCAACCAGTCGAAGGGGATCAGGGCGGTCTCGTCCTCGCCGTCCAGGTCGATCAGGACATTGCCGTCCTCATAGCCGGCCCGCACGCCCTTGAAGCGCTTGCGGCCCTCGATCATCCGGTCCGTCTCCAGCCGCGCCTCCTCGCCCTCGAACAGGTCGAAGTCGAGCGGACGGGTCAGGGGGCGGTCGATGCCGGGCGAGGAGACCTCCAGCAGATATTCGCCGGCGATGGGGTCGGCGGCGTCGAACACCTCCGAGACCGCGCGGCTCAGACGGGCGCATTCCTCGACCGAGATGTCGTGGTCGGTCGGGCGCTCGGCCATGATCTGCAGCCGCTGACGCAGGGTGCCGCCCATCAGGCGCACACGCACGATGTCGAGGCCGAGCGACTCCGCGATGGGGTCGATCAGTTCGAGCAGCTGGCGGTCCTGGGCAGTCTTGGCGCGCAAGGCGGGGATCAACTCAATAAAACGGCAAAGAAAAAGCGGCTGGCCGTCCGGGCCGCCGCTTGGAAACGGCGCCGTCGGACGCCGGTGTCTAACGATGTGGGAGGCCATATAGGCCAACCGGAAGGGGTTGTCAGCCCCTTCCGGTCACGACCGTGATTCAGGCGTTGCCGAGATAGTCCCGCTTGCCGATCTCGACGCCCGCGTTGCGCAGGATCCCGTAGGCGGTCGCCACATGGAAGAAGAAGTTCGGCAGGGCGAAGCCGGTCAGATAGGCGCCGCCCTTGAAATGCTGTTCGCCGCCCGGGAATTTCAGGACAACGTCGCGGTCGTCGCCGCCCTCGAAGGCGGAGGCGTCCACGGATTTGATGAAGGCGATGGTGGCGTCGATCCGGCCCTTCAGCTCGGCGAAGCTGGTTTCCGTATCGGCCATCGACGGGTTCTCGGTCCCGCTCAGCCGGGCCACCGCGCCCTTGGCCGAATCCGAGGCCAGCTGGATCTGGCTGGAGAAGGGCCGCATGTCGGGCGCGAGACGCGCCTCGATCAGCTTCGCCTCGTCGAAGCCCTGCGACAGGGCCTTGTCCATCAGGGCGGACAGATTGGTCAGGGCGCGCACGAAGACCGGCGCGGAGGCGTCGTAGAGACCGAAGGCCATGAGAATTTCCCGGGTGTTTCCTGTCCGCTTTCGGACGCCCGGTATCTGTTAGGCGGTCCGTTCGAATTCAAGGAACAGCGGCGCCGTATCGCCCAGTTTCTTTTCCTCGTAGCGGGTCACCAGATGGTCGGCCGGGGCGGTCGTCCAGTCCTCGGCGCTTTCGGCCAGCCAGAGCAGCTGCGGATTGCGCTGGAACCGCTCCAGCGCCCACTCGGCATAGTCCTTCCAGTCCGTGACGAAACGCAGCCGCCCGCCGGGCTTGAGCACCCGCACGAGGGCGGCGACGAAGTCGTCCTGGACCAGCCGGCGCTTGTTGTGGCGCACCTTGTGCCAGGGGTCGGGGAACAGGATCATCACCCGGTCCAGCGCGGCCTCGGGCAGGGCCTCGACCACCGCCCGGGCGTCGTCGGCATACAGACGCACGTTCTTCAGCCCGCCCTCATCCACATGACGCAGGGCCGAGGCGACGCCGTTCAAAAAGGGCTCGCAGCCGATCAGCAGGGCCTCGGGGTTGCGCGCCGCCTGACCGGCCAGATGCTCGCCGCCGCCGAAGCCGATCTCCAGCCACACGGCCCTGGCGCCCGGCATCAGGGCGGCCGGATCGATCGGCCCGGCCCTGGGATCCGGCACGGCGATGGACGGCATCAGGGTGTCGAACAGGGCCGCCTGCAACGGCTTGATCGGACGCGACTTGATCCGGCCGAAGGTCCGCATCGGACGATGGCCGCTCGTATCGGCGGGAGCGTTGGGATCGGGGGTCTTGGAGGCGGGCATGGCGCCCTCTAGCGGGTGATGACGACGGAAAGAAGCCGCCGGCCAAAAGAATGGAGACGTGAAAACGCCGGCCGCCCCTTTCGGAACGACCGGCGAAATCAGGACCGCGAAGGATCAGGCGCGTATCAGGCGAGGGCCTTGAGTTGATCGACCAGGTCGGTCTTCTCCCAGCTGAAGCCGCCTTCGGCGTCGGGTTCGCGCCCGAAATGGCCATAGGCCGTGGTGCGGGCGTAGATCGGCTTGTTCAGGCCCAGGTGTTCGCGGATAGCGCGCGGGGTGGCGCCGCCGATAAGGCCCAGGATGTTCTCTTCCAGAACGCTCTCGTCGATCTTGCCGGTGTGGTGCAGGTCCACGTGGATCGACTGAGGCTCGGCGACGCCGATGGCGTAGGAGAT
>DBBK01000032.1:1911-6751 GCA_002292165.1 Brevundimonas sp. UBA986 | reverse complement strand
GCCGTTCATCGGGGTGCGCAGCTCGTGCGAGATGACGCCGAGGAAGCTGGACTTGGCCTCATTGGCCGCATCGGCCTTGTCGCGGGCGCCCTGGAGCTCTTCGATCAGATGGGCCTGATGCTCCTGGAAGGCGCGGATCCGCTCTTCGCGCAGCATGGTCATGGTCACCAGGACGAACATCCCGGCGGCGGTGAAGGGCAGGACGCAAAGGAAGGGCCAGAACAGCGGGCCGCCCCACTGGCTGGCCAGAATAATGAGGCCGGCGGCGCCGTAGGGCGAGGAGATGATGACGGCCTGACGCGGAGCGCCGCGCAGCTGGGCGAACACCAGGACATAGCCGGAAATCAGCAGGGCGACGGCCAGGGTATGGCCGAACGGCGCGCCCGAGAACCAGGCGAGCAGGGGGGCGGCGGCCCAGGCGCCGGTGGTGACGGTGGCGACCGCCGGGAAGACGAAGCCCCAGCCCGCCCCGACCTTGTCGGCCATACGTTTTTCGAAGGCGCCGCGGATGGCGCCGGCGGTCAGGGTGACCGCGAACCAGATCAGGGCCTTGGTCCAGCCGACCGTGCCCAGCAGGCCGATGGCCCAGCTGGCGATGATCAGATAGCGCAGATACTGGGTCTGCAGGATGGCGGTCAGGGCCTGGGCCGCATCACCTGCGCCACTGCCGAGCCCTTTGCCGATACCCTCGGATCCGACCATTGATATTCCCGGAAAACTGAACCGCCCGGGCAGACGCTACGTAAAAGTGTCTAAGACGAAGTGAACGCTTTGTTTTGAGATTCGGAAGGCGTCAGGGCACGGATCGAAAGGGCGTGGACGGGACCCGCCAGTTCCTCGGCCAGCAGGGCGTTGATGGTCCTCTGGCGCGCGACTCGCCCCTGCCCTTCGAAGGATTCGGACACAACCGTGAGGTTGAAGTGGCTCTCGCCGCCGGGCCGGGCGTCCATGCCGCCTTCATGATGGTGGCCGGCGTGGCGCCAGCTGTCATCCTCGAGCTCCAGATGGGTCGGCGACAGGGCTGAAACCAATTTTTCCCGGATAATCGTCGCTACAGGGCCGTCCGGCATCGATGCGTCCTTGATGAGGTCCAAATCCACCCTACACTTGGGACAATGGCTGCGTCATTCGAATACAAACCCCGTTTCAAGGACATGCGGATCAAGCCGTCGAAGCCCGGAGAGGCTGAGGCGGAACAGGATGTCCTGCGTCTGAAGCCCGGCGAGAAGCCGTGCGACCACCCCGACTGCTCGAAAGCGGCGACGGCGCGTGCGCCGAAATCGCGCGAGCGGCTGAACGACTTCTATAATTTCTGCCAGCCCCATGCGGCTGAGTACAACAAGGCTTGGAACTTCTACGCCGGCATGAACGAGGCCCAGATCCGGGCGGCCAAGGAAAACGAGGCCATGACCGGCGGGCGTCCGACCTGGGACATGAAGGCCTCGAAGAACTCCAGAGAGGCCGCGACCTTCGCCGCCAAGATGGGTACGGCCAACAATACCGGCGAGGGCTCGTGGCGCGACAGCTACGGCCTGTTCGGTCGTCGCGGCGAACACGCGGCCGCCCCTGCAGAACCTGTCTACCGCGTCGGCAAGATCGAGGGCGGGGCCCTGCGCGACCTGGACCTGGAGCCCGGGGCGACCAAGGAAGAGATCAAGGCCGCCTATCACGCCCTGCTCAAGCGCTGCCACCCCGACCACAACGGCGGTGACCGCGGGGCCGAGGCCAAGCTCGTCCGCGTGATCAAGGCTTACAAGACACTGAAGAAGGCCGGGCTGGCCGCTTAAGCCGCCACCTTCGTCCGGAACTCCCGCACCAGATCGCGCAGATGGCCGAGTTCGCTGACCGCCATGTCGGATTTGGCCCGCAGGGCCTCGGCCAGGCAGGTCGAGCGGGCGATGACGTCCCGGCCCGTCTCGGCCAGCCGCACCTGAACCTCGCGCTCGTCCTTGGGGCTGCGCGTCCGCGTGACCAGTCGCGCCGCCTCCAGCCGCTTGACCAGCGGCGTGATGGTCGAGGGCTCCAGCGCCAGCCGCGACGCCAGACCGCCGACGGTCAGAAAGCCCTCCTCCCCCGAACCGGCATCCTTCAAGGCGTTCAGCACCAGATACTGGGGATAGGTGATGCCCAGCTCGTCCAGCATGGGCTTGTAGAGCCGCGTCACCGCCATGGAGGCGGAATAGAGGGCGAAGCACAGGTGGTCGTCGAGCGACATCTCGGCGGGCGACAGAGCGGACGGGTTTTCCATGCCCAGTCATTTATCACAATAACAGTTAGCGTCGCAAACTTTTCACTGGACTCGGCGAAAGGGCGGGCCTAGAGGATGTTTATCGCGATAAACAAATCGCCGACGCGACGGCTGCGAAGGAGTTTCCGATGAACATTCTGTACAAGGCTCACGCCACCTCCACCGGCGGCGGCCGCGACGAAGGCCGTTCGACCACCGACGACGGCAAGATCGACGTCCTGCTGTCCCTGCCCGCCGAAATGGGCGGCAAGGGCGGCGCCGGCACCAACCCGGAACAGCTTTTCGCGGCCGGCTACGCCGCCTGCTACATGGGCGCCCTGCGTCTGGTCTCCGGCAAGGCGGGCACGCCGGTCGGTCCGGACACGAAGATCCACACCACGGTCGGCATCGGCCCGAACACCCGTGGCGAAGGCTTCAACCTCGACATCGGCATCAAGGTCACCGACCACGGCCTCGACAAGGCCACCATCGACGGCCTGATCCAGGCGGCGCATCAGGTGTGCCCCTATTCCAACGCCACGCGCGGCAACGTCGACGTGGACCTGTCGGCCGAATAGGCCTCAGCCGCCGCCCTTCATGAAGGGCACCGGGGCCCCGAGATACTGGCTGGGCCCCAGGATCGCCGGCGTCTGGTCGAAGCGGAGGCCTTTCAGCCGTGCGGACACCAGGTCCACGAGGGATTCGAAGGTGGGGACCTTCCCCACCTTCACCTGATCCCGGAGAATAGCCGTCAGGCAGAAGGTGAAGGCGCCGTAGCTGGTCGCCCCGTGGCGGTACTCATAGGAGAACTGATCCTCGCCGCACGCCTCGATGATCAGGGGCAGATAGGCCCCGCGCGCCATCTCCGGGTTCTCCTTCTTCAGCGCCTGGTAGTCGCGCGACGACAGCAGCCGGGTCGTCCCCGACCGCCCGATGCGGTAGGTCGCCCTGTCCCGCCCGTAGAATTGCTCGGCCAGCCGGGCCTGCGACTCCGGCGCGAACTCCGCATTGAGCGGCTTGAAATCGCGCGGCACCCACATCTCGGCGTCGATGTTCCACTTCAGAGCCCGGTGACGGATGTCGTCCGGCGGGGTGATCCCTCGCGGCCGGGCCCCGCCGTCCCGGTGCATGCCGCCGCTGTGGCAGCAGTCCAGGATCATGGCGAAACGGCAGTTATCCGGCAGCTGGCTGTAGAGCGTCCGCAACTGCTGATCGGCGACCCAATGTTCCGGCGTCCAGTCGAAATCGTGCGGGACCAGCACTTCGGTCTGGAAATCCGGCTCACCGTTGCCGCCGTATTCGGGCACCCGCGCCCCGTGACCGCTGTAGTAGAAGACCCGCTCGTCCTCTTCGGCGGCGTCGTCCAGCAGCCATCCCAGCCGGCTGAGAATCCCTTCGGCCGTCGCCCGCTCGTTCAGGCAGACACGGATCTCGCCAGGGTCGAAGCCGCATTGCTGCAGGGTGGCGCTCATGGCGAAGACGTCGTTGACGCAGCCCTCCAGATTCTGGGACGGGTCCGCATATTCGTTGATCCCGACCAGCAGGGCCCGGCGCGTCCCGCCCTTCTTCGCCTTGGGTTTGACCGCCTTCAGGGCCGCATCGAAGCCCTTGGATCCGTACACCTTGGCATTCGCCGCATCCCGGCCGAGCGGCCCCCACAGATTGTTGATGGTGGCGCTGTGGGTCAGGTATTTCACGGCGTCATGATCGTCGGCCTCGTCGAAGGAGGTGATGATCTGGTCGAAATTGTCCGCCGACTGCACGACCAGAGGTTCGGTGAACACCTTGTCGAACGGATTGTAGAGGTGGTGCCAGTGCTTGACCGGCAGGCGCATCACCCGGCCGTTGGTCAGGTTGCCGACGACGAAGTCGTTGCCGATCTGGGACCCGAGGGTGACATAGTTCACCCTGGCCAGCGCCTTGGCCAGTTCGGGGTCCGCCATGGCGTCGGGGTGGCTGAAGGCGTTGTAGGTGACCAGCGACCCAAGACTGTGCGCCAGGACCACGTCCGGCTTGACCGTCCTGATGGTGTCCAGAACCCGCTTGCGGCTCTTTTGCTGGAAGGGCTTGCTCGCGGTCCAGGCGACGACATAGCCGGCCGTCCACCGCAGGCGGTGGCTCGCCTGATCCAGAAAGCCGCGCCGGGGCCGGAGGATGGAGCCGAACTTGCTGCCCAGAAGCTTGGCCGCCGCCTCCAGGGTGTCGCCCACGCCGATGTCCTGCTCGGCGAAGATGTCGTCGTAGTTCACGAAATCGAACTTGAGGATCGAGGGATCGGGGAAGACGGATTCGACCGCCCTGGCCCAGTCGCCTTCCCAGTCCTTGAGCCGCTGATCGCCCAGCCCGTGCACCCCGAGGATACGGATCGTCTTGGCCATTGGTCGTCCTCCCGCAACCGAAGCTACACCCATAGGGAGAAATTGATATACCAATGATCTACGAAAGGTGGGCCGGTGGACCTGTCTGCGGGCGGGGCATAGGCTGTCGGGCATGAGCGCCCCCAGCCCGGCAAGGCCACAGGTCCTGATCGTCGGCGCCGGCCCCACGGGACTGGCGGCGGCGCTGTTCCTGACGCGGGCGGGCGTCGCCGTGCGGATCATCGAGGCTGCGCCC
>DBBK01000032.1:0-1840 GCA_002292165.1 Brevundimonas sp. UBA986 | reverse complement strand
CCGCGCTCGCTTGAGCTGCTGCAGCCGACCGGCGTCACCGCCCGGATCCTGAGCGAAGGCCAGTCGGTCTCGGCCATCCGCATCGCCCGCGAGGGCCGGATCACCGCCAGCCTGCAGCCCGACTGGGAAAAGGTCGCGCCCGGACGGCCCATGACCATCCTGCCCCAGGCCCGGACCGAGGCCCTGCTGACCGAGGCGCTCGCCGACCTCGGGGTCACGCCCGAACGCGGTGTGGGCCTGACCGGCCTGACCCAGACGCCCGAGGCCGTCACCGCGGCCCTGTCGAACGGCGAAAGCGTCACCGCCGCCCTGCTGCTGGGCGCGGACGGGGCGCACTCCGCCGTGCGCCACGCCCTGGGCCTCGACTTCCCCGGCGACGCTTCCGATCTGCCCTGGCATCTGATGGACGTCGACATCGCCGGCGCTCCTGCGGACGAGGCGCGGATCGACTTCCAGCGCAGCGGCCCGATCATCGCCCTGCCCTTCTCCGGCGGGACCTTCCGGCTGATCGGTTTTGGCGAACCCCTGCTGCCGCGCCTGCCCGCGAGCTGGACGGCCGGAGAGGTGCGCTGGGCTTCGGAGTTCAGGGTTTCGCACCGGATGGTCCCGACCATGGCCGTCGGCCGGGTCGCCCTGGCCGGAGACGCTGCCCATATCCATTCGCCCATCGGCGGACGCGGCATGAATCTGGGCATCGAGGACGGCTTCGTCTTCGCCGCCTGCGCGGTGGACGCCTTGCAGGGCGACCTTTCCCGCATCGCCGACTACGCCCGGCTGCGTCACGCCGTCGATGCGGCATGGGTGAAGACCTCCCACGGCCTGACCGGCTTCGTCACCGACCAGTCGCCGATGGTGCGTTTCGCCAAGCGGATCGCCCCGCCGATCGCCGCCTCCATTCCCGGTCTGGTCGATATGGCGCTTAAGCGCGGTCTGGGTCTCGACCACCCGACGGACGTGCGCTAATCGCACAATCATGGCCTCCCCTCTCGACGCGACCCCCGATCCCCTCCTGACGTTCGAACCGCACCGCAAGGTGACCGTGCGCGAAGCCTTCGGCGTCGATTCCGACATGGTCGTGCCGATGTTCGACACGGTCGACAGCCATGTGCCCGAGGTCGATCCCGCCTATCGCTTCGATCCACAGACGACGCTCGCCATCTGCGCCGGCTTCGCCTACGACCGCCGGGTGATGGTCCAGGGCTATCACGGCACCGGAAAGTCGACCCATATCGAACAGGTCGCCGCCCGGCTGAACTGGCCGCTGGTTCGCGTGAACCTCGACAGCCACGTCTCGCGCATCGATCTGGTCGGCAAGGACGCCATCGTCCTTAAGGACGGCAAGCAGATCACCGAGTTCCGGGAAGGCATGCTGCCCTGGGCCCTGCAGCGCCCGATCGCCCTCGTCTTCGACGAATATGACGCCGGCCGTCCGGACGTGATGTTCGTGATCCAGCGCGTGCTGGAGGCTCAAGGCCGCCTGACCCTGCTGGACCAGAACCGCGTCATCCGTCCGAACCGCTGGTTCCGCCTGTTCTCCACCACCAACACCATCGGTCTGGGCGACACCTCCGGCCTGTATCACGGCACCCAGCAGATCAATCAGGGCCAGATGGACCGCTGGAACATCGTCACCACCCTGAACTACCTCGAGCACGACGTCGAAGCCGGCATCGTCGCCGCCAAGGTGCCCGAGTGGTCGGACGCCGACGGCCTGCGCCGCATCGCCGCCATGGTCCGCGTCGCCGACATGACCCGCAACGCCTTCATGAACGGCGACATCTCCACCGTCATGTCGCCCCGCACCGTCATCACCTGGGCCCAGAACGCCATCATCTTCGGC
>DBBK01000221.1:715-13435 GCA_002292165.1 Brevundimonas sp. UBA986 | reverse complement strand
CGGACAGGATGCACCGGCGGCGCCCGCCCTGGCCGTGGTGCGCAACATCACCATCGGCCGCACCGTCGCCCTGGACCCGCTGGCCTGGCGCCGGCTGGGCGACCAGACCAAATTCACCCTCGACCGCGACGTCCTCGACATCACGGCCCAGGGGACCATCACCCTCGACAGCGGCCAGTTCGTCCACCGGTTCTATACCGAGGACCATCTGATGCTTCAGGCCATGAGCGACGACGCGGCCGGGCTGGAGAGCTACGACTTCACCCTCTTCACGCCCTGGACTTCAGCGTACCCGGCCGGCGACCGCGAACGGCGCATCTGGAAGGACCGGCTGTCCGAGCCCGTCTTCCACGGCGCGGCCGAAAGCCTGCCCGACTATCCGCGCTTCTGGTTCACCGAGGCCGACGGCCGCCAGCCGCCCGTGACGCTATGGGAGACGGTCTGGGACGACCGCGCCGCCCGCGTCCCCTATTCCAAGATCTTCCAGACCTGCATGCTCTACGCGCGCGATCTGGATGACGGCCGCGAACTGATGCTGGCCCTGGAGATGCAGCCAGAGGACGCCCGGGGCAAACAGGGCGACCTCAGCCACGAAATCATGATCGGCATCCCACTGGAGATGGCCGAGTTCCGCGCCTGACGCGCGCATTTGGGGAGACTGGAATGTTCGACTTCGACCGCTACGCCTTCATCCAGGGGGCGACCGCCTTCCTGATCGCCTTCGCCGCGGCGGGCGTCTTCACCATCGCCTTCAAGCTGATCTACCAGTGGGTCACGCCCTATCACGAGCAGACCCTGATCCGTGAAGGCAACACCGCCGCCGCCATCTCCCTGGGCGGCGCCCTGATCGGCTACGTCCTGCCGCTCGCCTCGGCCCTGTCGCACACGGTGACCCTCCGCGAATTCGCCGCCTGGGCCCTGTTGGCCGCCATCATCCAGATCCTGGCCTTCGTCATCGTCAGCCGCCTCGTCTATCGGAAGATGGCCGAGCGCATCGAGGCGGGGGAAACCTCCGCCGCCGTCTATCTGGCCTCAATCTCCATCTGCATCGGGCTGCTCAACGCCGCCTGTATGACGGCGTAAGATCCATGACCGACAACACCACACCCAAACCCGTCGAGGAGCGCCCCGAGGAAGGGTCGCGCTCCATGCGCCGGCTGATGCGCTCGCGCAGCCTGCACGTCACCAGCCTGATGGCCACGGCCAGCTTCTCCCTCGCCGCCTGCGGCCAGCCCCAGATCGCGGCGCCCGAACCCGATCCGGCCCCGGCCTATACCTCGCTGGCCGACTGCAAGGCCGCCAACGACGTCTCCGACGCCGAGTGCGACACCGCCTGGAAGGCCGCCGACGATCAGGCGAAGGAGAACGGCCCCCGCTACGCCACCCAGGCCGATTGCGAGGGCCAGTGGGGGCCGGAACAGTGCCGCCCGATCAACCACGGCGGCGGCTCCTTCTTCGGTCCGCTGGCGACCGGCTTCATCATCGGCCAGCTGATGAACGGCGGCGGCTATCGTGGCGGCGGCCCCCTGTATCGCGACCGCGACGGCCAGTACTCGAACGGCTACGGCGGCGGCTATCTCAGCCGCGACTACCGCACGGGCCGCACCGTCGCCAACCGCAACGACGTCGACGTCGCCCGTCAGGCCCCGTCCCGCGTCCAGAGCCGCACCACCGTCGTCTCCCGCGGCGGTTTCGGCGGCGGCGGCCGCAGCTTCGGGGGCTAATCAATCCGCTCATCCCCGCGAAGGCGGGGCCCCAGAGCGAAACAACGAAGGGCGAGCCTTACGGCCCGCCCTTTCCAATTGTTGTCCGTCATCCTCGGGCTCGTCCCGAGGATGAGGGGTTTGGTGTTGGAGAGTGGTTCAACCTCGCACTCCGGCGAACCCGATCCCCTTCCCGAACAGCGCCTTACGAGAAATCCGCCGCATTCGATCCGGCGCCCTCCCCGGCTGAGGTACACTTCCGCGCTCCGGTCTTTGACATTCCGCCCGCTCGCATGCGCACCGCACGCCCTCTGCACTCGAGTGCAATCCGGCGCCCGCCACCGGCCAAAACAAAAGCCGGGCAAGATCAGCACCCTGACGGCCGCCTTTCTTACCCGGCTTCAAGCCTTGCACTTTTTGCACTCGCTTTTTTCGAGTGCAAAGACGGTTCAGATCAGTGGCTGGCGGCGCTCACCCCCGCCGCCGTGACCGGCTTGGTCCGCGTGGCGGCGACGGCAAAGACCGTCAGCAGCACATAGCCGACCAGAGGCACGACGAAGGCGTGGTTCAGATTGCCCATGTCGGCGATCTGCCCGGCCAGCAGGGGCAGCAGCGCCCCGCCGATGATGCCGAAGACCAGCAGGCCCGAGGTCGCCGAGGCCGGGGCCGTCGACCGTTCCAGCGTCAGGGTGAAGATGGCCGGGAACATGATGGAGTTGAACAGGCCGATCGACAGGGCGGCGAAGGCCGCGGCCGCGCCGGTGCTCTGGAAGACCACGAAGCTCAGGATCGCCGCCGCCACAGTGCAGACGGTCAGCAGCAGGGCGGCCGGGGCGCGGGTCAACAGGGCGCTGCCCGCGAACCGGCCCATCAGGGCGCCGGCCCAGTAGAGGGCGACCAGACGGCCGGCGTCCTCGATCCGCAGACCCAGGGTGCCTTCCGAGTGGAGCAGGTTGGTCATCAGGCTGCCGATGGAGACCTCGGAGCCGACGTAGAGGAAGATGGCGCCGGCGCCGGCGATGGCCCAGGGCGAGGACAGGGCCTTGAACGGCGACTCGACGTGGCCCGACTCCTGACCCGGAGCCTTCAGGCGCGAGCGGATCAGCCAGATGAAGGCGCCCAGGGCGCCGAACAGGACGGCGAGGATGAAGAAGACCTGGTCGATGTTGCGCAGGGTCACGGCGCGCAGGGCCGGATCCAGCGTCGCGGCGGCCGGAGCGGCAGCGGCAGGGGCCAGATCGACATTGGCCGCGGCGGCGGCGCCGGTGGCCTCCACCTGGCCGATGTAGTGCTGCAGGAAGACCAGCCAGCCGATGGCCAGACCCAGGGCCGCGCCGATGATCAGCCAGCTCTTGAACGAGCGCTTCAGCCCGCCGATCAGGCCGCCCGCCACGGCGCCGAGCACGAGGCCCAGACCCAGCAGGACAAGCCCTTCGAACGAGGCCAGCTCGGTCACGCCGCCGGCGACGAAGATGCCGCCCGACAGCATCACCGTCGCGCCCAGCAGCGGCCCGACGACGGTGCCCAGGGAGTTGAAGGCCTGGGAGAAGACGAGGCGGAAGTGCGACTTGCCCGCCGAGCCCAGCGAGGCCGCCAGCGGGTTGGCCGCGACCTGAAGCAGGGTCACCCCGCCGCCGATCACGAACAGGGCGATCAGCACGCCCGGATAGAAGTTCATCAGGGTCGACAGGGGCACGATCAGGGCGCCCAGGACCATGACGCCCAGGGCGCTGACGATCGACCGGGCATAGCCCAGCTTCGACAGGACGGCGGCGGCCGGCAGGGAGAAGACGCCATAGGCGGTGAACCAGGCGAACTGGGTCAGCAGGGCTTCGGTGAAGCTCAGCTCGAACACCCCGCGCACCGCCGCGATCAGCGGATCGACCAGGGAGGTGGCGAAGCCCCAGGCGAAGAAGAGGGTGGTCACATAGGCGAAGGCGAGGCCTGCGCCCTTGGGGGCTGCGGTGTCGGTGACGTCTGACTGGCTCATGAGGTCCTGTGCGGTTCCCGGGCGGCCCCTGCGGCGACGGCGCCGCGCGGCTCTTGGATACCGCCTTGCTTCCACGGACAGGGGCGTATGGTCCAGCCCCTTAAGCCCCGCCGTAACGAAAAGTGGCCCCGCGGGCGCGCCGCGGGGCCACATTCCTTGTCGTCTCCGCCCTTGGGGCGGGGGCGACCTGTTCGCGTCTCACACCACGAACAGATCCCCTATAACACCGTTTCGGACCTAGAATGTGGCCTTCACGGTGGCGAAGACGCGGCCATCGCTGATCGGAATGGCCGGGTTGTCGACGTCGGTGTCGGTGTAGCGAACGTCCAGCGACAGCGGGGTGCCGGCGAAGGCGTAGGTGGCGCCCAGGTTCCAGGTCGCATAGTCGTCCGAGACGCTCAGCCACTGCTCGCCCACGGCGCCCGAGACCGACAGGCCGGTGACCGGGGTGGCGTAGGAGGCGTTCAGCTCAGCGTAGGTCGCTGCCTTGTCCGCGCCGAAGAAGTCCGGCGAGAAGTAGATGGCGGCGCCGGCGGTCACGGGACCGATGGCGCGCGAACCGGCGGCCTTCAGCTCGACGTAGTCGTAGTCCTGGTTCGCGCCCGGGGCGTAGAGGTAGGTGATCAGACCCACATCCCAGCTGTAGCCCTTGGTCTCGCCGCGGAAGCCGCCGTAGACGTCGATCTCGGCTTCGGTGTTGTCGCCGAAGTCGACGTTCGAGGCCCAGACGCCAGCGTAGAAGCTGGAGCCGACGGGGACGTCGACGCCGCCCTGGACGGCCGGATCTTCATTGGACTGGCTGAAGCCGCGGAAGACGTAGTCGCTGGTGACGGCGATGTTGGCGGTGACGGCGACGTCCTGGGCCGAGGCGGCGCCGGCGGAGGCCATCAGGGCCAGGGCGGCGGCCCCGGCGAGGGCGGAGGCGGTGAGTAGTTTCATGGGTATCCCCTTCCAGTGGGTTTGTGAGAGCCGGCCGGCGGATGAGAGAGCTCCGGAGCTCCGGTCGGTTGCAGTCTTGGTGGTCTGTTCGTCGTTGAGGTGGTGCGCGGGATGCGTTTCCAGCCGCATCCCGCGCGGTAGGCGTCTTAGCTGTGCTCCAGCGATTCGCCGTGCAGCACGGTGTCCAGACCTTCGGCTTCTTCAGCATCCGAGACCCGCAGGCCGGTGGTGAACTTGCAGATGATCAGGATGACCAGGGTGCCGATCGCCGAGTAGGCGATGGTCCAGGCCAGGCCGAGGGCCTGGGCGCCGATGTTGGCGCCTTCCGACAGGCTGTTGATCGCGGTCGAGGCGAACACGCCGGTCAGCAGGGCGCCGAGCAGACCGCCGGCGCCGTGGATGCCGAAGGCGTCCAGGGAGTCGTCGTAGCGCAGCAGCTTCTTGATCCAGACCGAGGAGATATAGCAGACCGGACCGGCGATCAGGCCGATGATGACCGCGCCCTTGGGATCGACGAAGCCGGCGGCCGGGGTGATGGCGACCAGACCGGCAACGATGCCGGACAGCATGCCGATCAGCGACGGCTTCCGCTTGTGCATGACCTCGATGATCTTCCAGGTCAGGGCGGCGGCGGCGGCGGCGGCGATGGTGTTGAACAGGGCCACGCCCATCAGGCCGTTGGCGGCTCCGGCGGAACCGGCGTTGAAGCCGATCCAGCCCACGAGCAGCAGCGAGGCGCCGATCATGGTCAGGACGGGGTTGTGGGGGTTGATCGGCTCGACGCCATAGCCCTTACGACGACCCAGGAACAGGGCGCAGACCAGACCGGCGACACCGGAGTTGACGTGAACGACCGCGCCGCCGGCGAAGTCCAGCACGCCGGCCGAACCGAGGAAGCCGCCGCCCCAGACCCAGTGACAGATCGGGGAGTAGATGAGCAGCGACCACAGCGCCGTGAACAGCAGCAGGGCCGAGTACTTGAAGCGCTCGGCGAAGGCGCCGGTGATCAGGGCCGGGGTGATGATGGCGAAGGTCATCTGGAACGTCAGGAAGACGAACTCCGGGATGCCCGGCAGCAGGCTGTGGGCGGTCTCGAGCGTCACGCCGTTCAGGAACAGGCTGTCGAGGCTGCCGATGTAGTTGTTCAGGGTCGGGTCCGGGTTCTTGCCGAAGGCCAGGGAATAGCCAGCGATGAACCAGACCATGGTCACGACGGCGAAGACGCCGACCGACTGGGTGATGGTGGCGATGACGTTCTTGCGGCGCACCATGCCGCCGTAGAAGAGGGCCAGGCCCGGCAGGGTCATCAGCAGGACCAGGGCGGCCGAGGTGGCCAGCCAGGCGGTGTCCGCGCCGTTCAGATCAAGCGCGGCCTGGTGAGCCAGCAGGACCGGCGCGGGAGCCGCGGCCTCCTGCGCGAAGGCGCCGCCCGCGTAGAACAGCACGGCGGTCAATACCAGCAGGGCAAGGATGCCCGGAAGTCGATTCAGTACCTGTGACATTTGCGTTGTAGCCCCTCTGCAATCTCGCAACTGCGAGGTAACCATCGCAAAACGGACATATGCAAGAGGGTTTGCCGTGGTCGGCGCAATTTTCGTGCTGGCGTATTATTTCAGCACGGCCCTCGTGAGGAATATTGCCGGAAAGAGGCACGAATTCGGAAATTCACACCTCTTTCGCAAATGCTAACGAAAAGCTTAACCCCAGTGCATCTGCACACGATGCGCGGCGGCCCAGTGGATGGCGCGGATGGCGTCGATGATCGCCTCTCCCGCGGCGCGTGTGCCCAATTCGCCACCCAGGTCGGCCGTGGTGGCCCCGGCGGCCAGGACGGCGGCAACCGCGGCCTCGATCGAACCGGCTTCGTCCTCCAGTCCCAGACCGTGGCGCAGCAGCATGGCGGCCGACAGAATCGTCCCGACCGGGTTGGCCAGATCCTGGCCGGCGATGTCCGGCGCCGAACCGTGAATCGGTTCGAACAGGCCCGGCCCGCCCGATCCCAGCGAGGCCGACGGCAGCAGGCCGATGGAGCCGCCCAGCACCGAAATCTCGTCCGACAGGATGTCGCCGAACATGTTCTCGGTCAGGATGACGTCATAGTCGCGCGGCCGCTGGATCAGGTGCATGGCCATCGAATCGACCAGGGCGTGCTTGAGCTCGACCTGGGGGAACTCCTCGGCGTGGATGCGGGTCACGACCTCGCGCCACAGACGGCTGGTCTCCATGACATTGGCCTTGTCGACCGAGGTGACCTTGCCGCGACGCTGGATGGCGATCTTGAAGGCCGCGCGCGAGACCCGTTCGATCTCCTCGATCGAGTAGGAACAGACGTCATAGGCGGAGCCGTCGTCATTGCGCCCCTTGTCGCCGAAATAGACGCCGCCGGTCAGTTCGCGGAAGACGATCAGATCGACGCCCTCGACGATCTCCTTCTTCAGCGGCGAACGGTGGGCCATGACCGGCGAGACCTGCAGCGGGCGCAGGTTGGCGTAGAGGCCCATGGCCTTGCGCAAGCCCAGCAGCCCCTGCTCGGGCCGCAGCTTCTGGCCGTCCCACTTCGGCCCGCCGACGGCGCCCAGCAGCACCCCGTCCGAGGCCAGGCAGGCGTCGATGGTGTCCTGCGGCAGGGGGTTCTGAACCGCATCGATCCCCGCCCCGCCGATCAGATGTTCGGAGAACTGGAAGTCGTGGTCGTAGAAGTCGCCGATGACCTGCAGCACGGCCTTGGTCGCGGCGATGACCTCGGGGCCGACGCCGTCGCCGGGCAGCAGGGCGATCTTCCAGGTTTTGGGCGTGGCCATCAGACGGTTTCCGATCGGGTGTGGGCGTCGTGGACGCCTTCAAAGGCTTCGATATCAGGCAGCTTGTTCTGCAGCCAGCCGAGGGTGTCGACGCCGTCCAGCAGGCACTGGCGGGCGAAGGCCTCGACGGCGAAGGTCACGGGGGCATGGTTGCCGCGCCGCACCTCATTGGTCTCCAGGTCGATGGTCACCGGCTGTTCCGGATGGGCCACCAGATCGTCCCAGGTCGCCTGGTCGACGACGATGGGCAGCAGGCCGTTCTTCAGGGCGTTGGAGGTGAAGATGTCGGCGATCCCGGTCGAGATCACCGCCCGGAAGCCGTAGTCGTACAGGGCCCAGGGCGCATGCTCGCGCGACGAGCCGCAGCCGAAATTGTCGCCCGCGACCAGGATGCGGTGCTCGGCCGGGTCGATGCGATTGAGCACGGCCTCGGGCCGGGCCGAGCCGTCGGCTTCATAGCGCCAGTCGTAGAAGGCCTTGGTCCCCAGACCCGTCGTCTCCGTCGTGGTCAGGAAGCGGGCCGGGATGATCTGGTCGGTGTCGATATTGGCCTGGGTCAGGACCAGCGACCGCGACGTGAAGACTCGAATGGGCTCAGGCATTGTTCGTTGCCCCTACCGTCTCGCGCGCGGCGCTCGACTGCTTGAGGGGCGCCCCTTCGGGGTTGGTGAGGTATTCGCGCGGATCGGTCAGGACCCCGGCGATGGCCGAGGCGGCGGCGGTCGCGGGGCTGGCCAGGATGGTGCGGGCGCCCTTGCCCTGACGGCCTTCGAAATTGCGGTTGGAGGTCGAGACCGCCAGCTGGCCGGCGCCGACCACATCGCCGTTCATGGCGATGCACATCGAACAGCCGGGCAGACGCCATTCGGCCCCGGCGGCGATGAAGATCTGGTCCAGCCCCTCGGCCTCGGCGTCGCGGCGCACGGCTTCCGAGCCCGGGACCACCAGCATACGGACCCCGTCCTTGACCTTGCGGCCCCTCAGCACCTCGGCGGCGGCGCGCAGGTCGGGCAGGCGGCCGTTGGTGCAGGAGCCGACGAAGACGACGTCGACGGCCTGGGTGGTCGTGGTCTGCCCGGCCTCGAAACCCATATAGGCGATGGCCTTGCGATCGCTGTCGGATTGCGGCTCGGGCACCTTCGAGCCGATCGGGGCGCCGGCGTCCGGCGTCGTGCCCCAGGTCGCCATCGGGCGGATGGCCGCGCCGTCCAGCACGACCTCCTTGTCGAACACCGCGCCGGGGTCCGAGGCCAGCGTCAGCCATTCGGCGGCGGCGGCCTCATAGGCGGCGCCTTGCGGAACCTTGCGGCGTCCGCGCAGCCAGTCGATCGTCTTCTGGTCCGGGGCGATCATCCCTGCCCGGGCGCCGGCCTCGATGGACATGTTGCACAGGGTCATGCGCCCTTCCATGTCCAGCGACCGCACCGCTTCGCCCGCATATTCGATGACGTAGCCGGTGCCGCCGCCGAAGCCGAGCGCGGCAATCACGGCCAGGGCCACGTCCTTGCCCGAGACGCCGGGCTGCAGTTCGCCGTCGACGGTGACGCGCAGGGTCTTCGAGGTCCGTTGCAGCAGGCACTGGGTCGCCAGCACATGGCCGACCTCGGAGGTGCCGATGCCGAAGGCCAGGGCTCCGAAGGCGCCGTGGGTCGCCGTATGGCTGTCGCCGCAGACGACGGTCATGCCCGGCTGGGTCAGGCCCAGCTCCGGCCCCATCACGTGGACGACGCCGCGCGCATCGGAATCCCAGCCCGCCAGTTCGACGCCGTGGGCGGCGCAGTTCTTCTCCAGCCGCGCCACCTGATCGCGCGCCTCGTCGGTGACATAGGGGCGTTGGCCATTCACGGCGGGCAGGGTCGGGGTCGAGTGGTCGAGCGTCGCGAAGGTGCGATCGGGCCGGCGGACCTTCAGCCCCCGGCTCTCGATCTCGCTGAAGGCCTGAGGGCTGGTGACCTCATGGACCAGATGCAGGTCGATATACAGAACGCCGGGCGTGGCCTCGGTTTCCGGCACGACCAGGTGCCGGTCCCAGACCTTTTCATACAGGGTACGCGGAGCCGTCATGCTTCAGGCGGCCTCGAAGCGAAAGGCGCCGTCGTTCGAGACGCGGCGCGCCCCGACCAGACGGTCGATCTGCTGGCCCAGGTTGGTGATCGAACGGCCCGCGTCGCGGCCGCGCACGGTCAGGGCGATGCGCAGGGCCGAGCCTTCCGAAGCCATGTCCATGGCGTCGATGTGGAAGCCGCGCCGCTCCACCAGACCGATGAGCCGCTGCAGGGCACCGTCAGCGCGGTCGATCAGGATATGGATGGTGTCGCTCATCGTGAGCCCTCCAGCATTTCACCGTTGTTCTTGCCCGGGGGAACCAGGGGCCAGACGTTGTCGGCGGGATCGATAATGACGTGGGCCAGGATCGGCCCTTCGGCGGCCAGCAGCCGGTCGATGCCGGCCGAGACCTGATCGCGGCGGTCGATGCGGAAGGCCGGGATGCCGAAGGCCTCGGCGACCTTCACGAAGTCCGGATTGTCCGACAGATCGACCTCTGAGAAGTTCCGTTCAAAGAAGAACTCCTGCCACTGGCGCACCATGCCCAGACGCGAGTTGTCCAGCAGGATGATCTTCAGCGGGATCTTGAAGCGGTTGACGGTCGCCAGCTCCTGGATGTTCATCATCACCCCGCCGTCGCCGGTGATGGTGACGACGCAGGAGTCCGGCTCGGCCAGTTTGGCGCCGATGCCCGCGGGCAGGCCGAAGCCCATCGAGCCCAGACCGCCCGAGGTGATGTGGGCCTGGGGCCGCGAGAACTCGCAGTATTGGGCGACCCACATCTGGTGCTGGCCGACGTCGCAGGCGGCGATGAAGTTGGGCCCGGCCTTCTTCGACAACTCGTTCAGCAGCTGCGGCGCGAAGACCCCCTCGCCCGGCGCATTATAGTCGAAGGCGGTCTCGGCCGAGCGGGCGCGCCACTGGTCCGCCCAGCCGGAGACGTCGATCGGGGCGCCACGCGCCAGCCGGGCGTTCAGGGCTTCCAGATTGGGCTTCAGGTCGCCGGTGACGCCGACGGCGACCGGGCGCAGCTTGCCGATCTCCGACGGGTCGATGTCGAAGTGGACGACGCCGGCGTGGGGCGCGAACTCGGTCAGCTTGCCGGTGGCGCGGTCGTCGAAGCGGGCGCCGACGACGATCAGCAGGTCCGAGTCCTGAACCGCTTCGTTCGCGGCGCGGGTTCCGTGCATGCCCAGCATGCCCAGGAAGTTGTCCTGACCGGTCGGGATGGTGCCCAGGGCGTTCAGGGTCGAGACCTGCGGGATGCCGGTCATGGCCGCGAAGTCGCGAACGGCCTCGACCGCGCCCGAAATCTTGGCCCCGCCGCCGATGTAGAGGATCGGCTTCTTCGCCGCGCGGATGGCGGCTTCCGCCTCGGCGATGATCGAGGCCTCGGCGACATCGATCTCGTTCGACAGATGGATGCCGCGCGGGGCGTCAGTCATCTCGAACTGGACGTCCTTGGGCAGGTCGATCAGGACCGGCCCAGGGCGGCCCGAGCGGGCGATGTGGAAGGCCTCCTCGATCACCGCCGGAATGTCGGCGGCGCTGCGGACCAGATAGGAGTGCTTCACGATCGGCAGGGTGACGCCCAGGATGTCGACCTCCTGGAAGGCGTCCATGCCCATGACGCCCTGGGCCACATTGCCCGTGATGCAGACCATGGGGATGGAATCCAGCATGGCGTTGGCGATGCCGGTGACCAGATTGGTCGCGCCCGGCCCCGAGGTGGCCATACAGACCCCGACCTTGCCCGAGACCCGCGCATAGGAGTCGGCCGCGAAGGCCGCGCCCTGTTCGTGACGGCACAGGTAGTGGCGCAGCTTCGACCCGGCGATGGCGTCGTAGATGGGCATGATGGCGCCGCCGGGATAGCCGAACAGCACCTCGACCCCCAGCTTCTCGAGCGTGGAGACCACCAGACGCGCACCCGATTGGGATGCGGTCTCGGCGGAGGGCTTTATGGCTGTCGCGGCGGCGCTCATCGGTCTGGCTCTATTGTCTCAGGCGCTCAGGCGGCTTCGGATTTGGGGGCGTGCAGCCAGGCCATGCGCTCGCGCAGGCCCGCGCCGACGACCTCGATCGGATGCTCGCTGTCGGCCTTGACCAGGGCGTCATAGGCGCCCTTGCCGGCTTCGTTCTCGGCGATCCATTCGCGGGCGAAGGTCCCGTTCTGGATCTCGGTCAGGATCTCCTTCATGCGCTCGCGGGTCTCGCCGTTGATGACGCGCGGGCCGGAGACGACCGAGCCCCATTTGGCGGTCTCGGAGATGAACTCGTTCATCTTGGTGATGCCGCCCTCGTAGAACAGGTCCACGATCAGCTTCAGCTCGTGCAGGCATTCGAAGTAGGCGATCTCGGGCTGGTAGCCGGCCTCGACCAGGGTCGAGAAGCCGCCCATGACCAGTTCCTTGGCGCCGCCGCACAGGACGGCCTGTTCGCCGAACAGATCGGTCTCGGTCTCTTCCTTGAAGCTGGTTTCCAGCAGGCCGCCGGTGGCGCCGCCGATGCCCTTGGCATAGCCCATGGCGCGGTCGCGGGCCTTGCCCGTGACGTCCTTCTCGATGGCGAACAGGGCCGGGACGCCGCGGCCGCGGGCGTATTCACGACGGACCAGATCGCCGGGCCCCTTGGGCGCGACCAGGATGACGTCCATGTCCTCGCGCGGCGTGACGCGGCCGTACAGGATGGAGAATCCGTGGGCGAACAGCAGGGCCGAACCGGCCTTGGCGAAGGGCTCGATGACGGTCTTGTAGATCTCGGCCTGGGCCATGTCCGGCGTCAGGATGGCGATGATGTCGGCGTCCTTGACCGCTTCCGAAGGTTCGGCCGTGGCCAGACCGTCCGAGGTCGCGTTCTTCCAGCCCTTGCCGCCCTCACGGACGCCGACGATGACGTCGTGGCCGCTGTCCTTCAGGTTCTGGGCGTGGGCGCGGCCCTGCGAGCCATAGCCGATGACGGCGATGCGCTGGCCGGCGATGACGCCGGGACGGATGTCGTCGTTGGTGTAGATTTCCATGGCTCAGGCCTTCTCGGTTGCTTTGATATTCGCGGGCGTTTGGGCCGGCGGAGGGTTGGGAATGGTGACCGCCCCTTGCGAGGCCGAAGCCACCGAGGCGCGGTATTTGGCGAAGACGCCGTGGGCCGGGGCCATGGGCGGCAGGACGAAGTCCGCACGGCGCGCGGCCAGGTCGGCGGCGACGTCGATGCGGCGGTTGGTGACGTCGATGGTGATGCGGTC
>DBBK01000221.1:0-693 GCA_002292165.1 Brevundimonas sp. UBA986 | reverse complement strand
GCTTCCGGCGAGACGTGGCCGGCGACGAAGCCGTAGCTGGCGCCCGAGAACCTGCCGTCGGTCAGCAGGGCGACGTCGGAGATGCCGCGCCCCTTCAGGGCGGCGGTGACCTGCAGCATCTCGCGCATGCCCGGACCGCCCTTGGGCCCTTCGTAGCGGATGATGATGACGTCGCCCTCCCCCACCGATCCGTCCTGGACGGCGTGGAAGGCGTCTTCCTCGCTGTCGAAGACGGCGGCGGGGCCTTCGAAGCGATCGACCTTGTGGCCGGTCAGCTTGATGATCGCGCCTTCGGGGGCGACGTCGCCGTAGATGACCGCATAGGAGCCGCGCTCCATGATCGGCTGGTCGATGGTGGCGACGACCACCTGACCGGGGGTCTCCTCGGCCTCGGCGGCCTCGGCGAACAGGCTGCGCCCCGAGACGGTCGGGGTGTTGGTGATCTTGCCGGCCTCGGCCAGCCGCTGGGTGACCAGACGGGTGCCGCCGGCGGCGAACAGGTGTGAGGCCAGGAACTTGCCGCCCGGCTTCAGGTCGCAGATGACCGGCGCCTCGACACAGGCCTGGTGGCAGTCCTCAACGCCGAAGTCGACGCCCGCCTCGATGGCGATGGCGGTCAGGTGCATGACGGCGTTGGTCGATCCGCCCGAGGCCGAAACGGCTACGGCGGCGTTCTTCAGACTGGCGCGGGGG
>DBBK01000239.1 GCA_002292165.1 Brevundimonas sp. UBA986 | reverse complement strand
CGTATTTGCACTCGAAAAAGAGTGGGTGCAAAAAGTGCAATTCGGAAGTGAAACCTCAGAATGCAGGCACAAATGATTGAATTTGCGTGCCCGAGAAGTCCGCCTCATTCCGCCGCCGAAAAGACGGCGTGCAAAGGGCTTGCGGGTTCGGCGCGAATGTCAAAGACCAGAGCCGAAGTCTAACACAGCGGGAATCGGCGCCAGTCCGATTGTGAGGAGCGCCCATAATGACGGCTGATCAGCATGACCCCGGCGGCAAGGTGCGGCTGGCCCTCATGCCGGGCGTGAAGGGGGATGCGGCGTTCAGCGCGGACGGGCGATATCGCCAGTTGATGCGGCGCTGGCTGGGGGAGGCCTTCCCCGAGCGCTACATGCTGTTCATCGGCATGAACCCCTCGACCGCCGACGCCCTGGTCAACGACCCGACCTGCGCGCGCGAATGGACCTTCACCCAGCGCGAGGGCTTCGACGCCATGGTCAAGGCCAATGTCGGCGACTATCGCGCCACCGATCCGAAAATGCTGCTGGCGCCCGGCGTCGAGGCGGTCTCGTCCGAGAACCTGCCGACGATCCGGGCCCAGGCGGCGAAGGCCGGCAAGGTCGTGGTCTGCCACGGCAAGCTGAACAAGGCGCTAGCCCCCGCCGGCAAGGCCCTGATCGACGCCCTGAGGGCCGATGGGGTCGAGCTCTGGTGCTTCGGCCAGAACGGCGACGGCAGTCCGAAACATCCCCTGTATTTACGGGGTGATACGCCGCTGATCCGCTACGAGGCCTGAGGTTCAGTCATCGGTGGAAACGCCGTCGACGGCGCCGGTGACGAGGGTGCGCCAGGTCGGGTCGGTGTCGTCGACGATGTCGATGTCTTCCAGCAGGGCGATCGCCGCCTCCCCGTCCGGCAGGATCAGGCCGACGACTTCCATCTCCACGCCCTCGGCATTGGTGTGGCATTCGGCCTGGACGGCGACGGCCGCCTGTTCGCCGTCCTCCTCCCACCAGATCACCGGCTGGGGCAGGTCCAGATCCAGCGGGAACGGCCGCTCGGTATCGTCGAGCGCGAAGACGGCCCGCTTGGCCTGAACGTCGTCCAGCGTGGCGACCCGGCCGGTGAAGGCCACAAGGCGCGACCAGTCGTCGATGTCGTAACCGCCGGAATCGAAGTCGGGATCGGTGTCAGCTTGGGTCACGGGCGGGGCCTCCGGTTCAGAACCGCTCCCTAGACCCGTCCGCCCCCGGTAGGCTACCCCTCAGACGACCCGAGGCCGGCTTCCAGTCGGGTCCAGTAGGTGCGGCCGACGGCGAGGCGCTCGCCGCCCTCCATCTCGACCGTGCGCGCGAACCGGCCGGCGCGGTGGACCACGGCGATGCGGCGCGGATTGACGGCGTGACTGCGGTGGATGCGCAGGAAGCGGCCGGGGGCCAGCGCCATCAAGGCCGACAGGTTGGCCGTCGACAGCAGCTCTCGCCCGTCCGCAAGCCGGACCAGACAATAGTCGTCGTCGGCGCGGATATGCAGGATTTCACCGGCCCGGACCCGGTGACGCGAGCCGCCGTTCGGGATCGACAGGGTCGCCTCGTCCGGCACGACCGGGCCCAAGGCCGGGGCGGAGGCTTCGCGCCGCAGCGACCGGACGGCGTGGACGCCCCACCAGCCGAACAGGGCCAGGAATCCCCAGTAGTAGCCGGTGTCGAGGAAGTTGCGGGTCCAGGACAGGCCGAGGGCGACCACGCAGGCCATGCCGACCCAGAGGGCGCCGCGACGGTCTCCGAGCAGGCCCGCAAGCGCTCCGGCCAGCAGGACGGCGAGGCCGCAACGGAAGCCCCACAGCGCCTTGGCGTCCCACCAGGGCGGGCCGAAGACAGCGACCGTCAGCCCGGCGACCAGAACGAGGTTCAGGGCGAGGCGCGCGCGCCGGTCGGGGGGGAAGCGCGAGGCCAGACCGCCCAGGGCGGCGGCGGCGAGGACGGCGCAGGCGACGATCCCCATCAGCCGCCCCAACTGCCATGGATAGCCATAGGTCTGGACCAGCTTGCCGGCCTCGATCACGGCCTGACACAGGACCGCAACGGCCATGACGGCGAAGGCGGCCGATGCGGGCGGACGGCGGGTGGCCCACAGCAGGATGTTGAACAGCAGGGCCAGGGCCAACAGCCCGATCGCGAGCAGGGTCGGCAGATAGTGGACCAGCGCTCCCTTCAGCGGGTCGTCATAGCCGCCGATGCCGATCAGATGGATGGGCCGGGCGACCGGCGCCCAGAGATGATGGGCCGACAGCCGGACCTCGACCGTGTTGGGACCCTCGCGCACAAGATTCGCCGGCACGAACAGGACGGCGCTGAACCGGCCCGGGATCTCGGCGGCGCGGTCCGGGCCGACACGGCCGTTCGTGCCGATCAGCTGTCCGTTCCACCAGACCTCGTCGCTGGCCATGGCGACGAGGTGGACCGTCAGCGGCGCCGGCGTCCGGCCCCGATCGGCGACGAAACTGGTCCTGAGAACGGTGACCGGGCGATCGAGACGCAGGCTGTCGATCCGGACCGGTCGGCAGGTCGACGGGGTGTCGCACAGGCTCCAGACGAGGGCCGGACGGGAGGGAGATGTCGACGACGTCAGCAGCGGCTGGACCGCCGGCCCGATCAGGACCGCCAGTCCCGCGAGCAGGAGGAAAAGCGCCGTCGCCCGGACGCGCAGACGCTCACCGACGCCCACGGTCGTTCACCGAAATCCGGTTGGAAGGACGGTCGGCAGGACCAATGAGACGGGCTCCGGGCGGCGGATCTGGGTGTTTGGATCACCCTGCCGCGACCGGCCAGTCCCCGACAAGAGTGAGGAGCTTTCTAGCGTGACCGTGACCAGACCCCAAGGCTTCAACCGCCGTTCCCTGCTGGCTTTGGCCGGCGGCGCCGCAGCCGCGACCGCCCTGCCCGGCCCCGCCCTCGCGGGCGGAAGCTCGCTGGAGAGCCGTGTGACGCCGTTGATCGACGGCATGGTCAGGGACAGCGGGTTCCAGGGCGTGGTGCTCCTGGGCCAGGGCGGGCGGACGCGGTTCGCCCGGGCGACGGGTCAGGCGGTCATCGAACGGGCCGTGCCCATGACGACGGACACGCCGCTCGGCATCGCCTCGATCTCCAAGCGGATCAAGGCGGTGGCGGTGATGCGGCTGGTCGATCAGGGGAAACTGGATCTCGACGCCCCGATCACGACCTGGCTGACCGACTATCGGGCCGACACGGGCGCCCGCGTCACCCTGCGCCGGCTGCTGTCGAACAGCAGCGGCGTGCCGAACCTGTTCGGCGGGCTGAACAGCGCCGATCCGACGCTGATCAACAAGCCGATGACCACGCGCGAAGCCATCGCCACCTTCGCTTCGGGGGACATGGTGTTCGAGCCGGGCGCGCGCTTCGACTACGCCATGACCAACTGGATCATCATCCTCGGCGTGATCGAGGCCGTCACGGGCCTGCCCTACCCCGAAGCGATGCGGGCGCTGGTCCTGAATCCCCTGCGGATGATGGAGACCACCCAGTTGGCCTCGGCCAATGCGACCTCATACCGGACCGTGGCGCCGCCGACGCCGTGGATCAGCCCGCGTCCGGACTATCTGGTGGCGGCCGGAGGCTATTTCAGCACGGCGGCGGACCTGCAGCGCTTCTCGCACGGGGTCTATGACACGGGCTTCCTCAGCCCGGCCTCCCGCCGCGCCCTGACCACGGTCGAGGTCGCCTCGGACCGATATGCGCTGGGCGGACGCATCTGGCAGGTGGAGATCGGGGGCATGACCATCCCCGCGGCCTGGGAGACCGGAAATACGGCCGGTTATCGCTCGGTCCTGGGCCATCGGCTCGACGGTGGCGGCACGGCGGTCATCCTGAACAACACCGCTGTTTCCCAGCGCACCATGGACGAATTCGCTCTGGCCCTGTTGAGAGCGCTGGGCTGAGCGGGACGGAACGGTCCGGGCATGAAAAAGGGGCGCATCCGGCTGGATGCGCCCCTTGATCGTCTGGCTTGAAGGCCGGCTTAGGCCGCGCCGTCGGCCGCCTTCTTCTTCTCGGCGTAGATCAGCAGGGGCTGGGCCTTGCCGTCGATGACCTCGGCGTTGACGACCACTTCCTCGACGCCCTCGAAGGTCGGCAGCTCGAACATGGTCTCGAGCAGGATGCCTTCCAGGATCGAGCGCAGGCCGCGCGCGCCGGTCTTGCGGGTGATGGCCTTCTTGGCGACGGCGTTGAGCGCGTCGTCGGTAAAGGTCAGGTTGACGTTCTCCATCTCGAACAGGCGGCGGTACTGTTTGATCAGGGCGTTCTTGGGCTCGGTCAGGATGGTGACCAGGGCCGTTTCGTCCAGATCTTCCAGCGTCGCCAGGACCGGCAGACGGCCGATGAACTCGGGGATCAGGCCGAAGCGCATCAGGTCGTCGGGCTCGACGCCCTTGAGGATGTCGCCGGTGCGGCGTTCGTCGATTTCCTTGACCTTGGCGCCGAAGCCGATGGATGCGCCCGCGCCGCGCGCCGAAATCACCTTCTCCAGGCCGGCGAAGGCGCCGCCCACGATGAAGAGGATGTTGGCGGTATCGACCTGCAGGAACTCCTGCTGCGGGTGCTTGCGGCCGCCCTGCGGGGGCACGGAGGCGACGGTGCCTTCCATGATCTTCAGCAGGGCCTGCTGCACGCCCTCGCCCGAGACGTCGCGGGTGATGGAGGGGTTGTCCGACTTCCGGGAAATCTTGTCGATTTCATCGATGTAGACGATGCCGCGCTGGGCGCGTTCGACGTTGTAGTCCGAGGCCTGGAGCAGCTTCAGGATGATGTTCTCGACGTCCTCACCCACGTAACCGGCTTCGGTCAGGGTGGTGGCGTCGGCCATGGTGAAGGGCACGTCGATGATGCGCGCCAGCGTCTGGGCCAGCAGCGTCTTGCCCGAGCCGGTCGGCCCGATCAGCATGATGTTGGACTTGGCCAGCTCGACGTCGTTGTTCTTCGTCGCGTGGTTGAGGCGCTTGTAGTGGTTGTGCACCGCGACCGAGAGGACCTTCTTGGCGTGGCCCTGACCGATGACGTAGTCGTCGAGAACCTCGCGGATCTCCTTCGGGGTCGGGACGCCGTCCTTCGACTTCACGAAGCCGATCTTGTGCTCTTCGCGGATGATATCCATGCAGAGTTCGACGCATTCATCGCAGATGAACACGGTCGGCCCGGCGATGAGCTTGCGCACTTCGTGCTGGCTCTTCCCGCAGAAGGAGCAGTACAGGGTGCTCTTGGCGTCAGTTCCGGCGGCTTTGGTCATGGACCCTTCTCACTCTCGCGGAGCCTTTCCCCTCAGGTGAGGTTGAGACTGACGCGCTTCCTTCGCGTTGATTCCACCACTATGGACGCGAAGATATTCAAAAAATGACAATCACCCATCCCAACGCCACTCACAACCCCGCTCTGGTGAGCAGTTCGTGATGAGCGTGGATTGGTCTGTATGGATGGGGATCACGGCTTATGAGTGACATGGGGAGCACGGACGCCGTTCGCCAGAGGGGCGAACCGGGCGCGGGCGCGGGTTCGAACGCCAGCCTGGCGGACGGACAACCCATTGTGGCGTTCGATTTCGACGGCACCCTGACCATCCGCGACAGTTTCACCGAATTCCTGCGCTGGCGGGCCGGTCCGGCGGGTTGGGCCCTCGGTCTGGTCAAGATGGCGCCGGCGGTGGCCCACTATGCCCGCGACCGTGACCGGGGTCGGATCAAGGCGGCCTCGGTGCGCGAATTCCTGGGCGGCGTGGACCGGAAGACGCTGGAGGCCGAGGCCGAACGCTTCGCGGACGCCGTCTGGGACCGGTTCATGCGGCCCGACGCACTGGAATGCTGGAAGGCGTGGGGCGACAAAGGGGCGCACCGGGTGATCGTCACCGCCTCGCCCGTGACCACGGTCGCGCCGTTCGCGAAACGGCTGGGCGCGGACGCCCTTCTGGGCACCCCCCTGTTCTTCGACGCCGACGACAGGGTGTCCGGCGCCTTCGCGGGGCCGAACTGCCGGGGGCCGGAGAAGGTGCGGCGGCTGCAGGCGGCCTATGGCCCCGACGTCCGGCTGGCCGCCGCCTATGGCGACACCTCGGGCGATACGGAAATGCTCCAGATCGCCGCCGAGAAGGGCTTTCGGGTGTTCAAGGGACGGCCGTAGGGGCGATCAACGCCCCAACCTAGCGCCCCTGGGCGTCGACGTCGAACTCGACGGCCTTGCCGCGCGAGGTGGGCTCCCAGCCGGCCTCGATGGCGGCGGTGACGGCGTTCTTGACGTAGTCGACGTTGACCTTCTGCTTCTCGAGGTCCGGGTGGCCGTTGGCGCGCATCGGCATGGGGAACTGGATGATGGCCTCGCGCTTGTAGCCCTGGAGCCAGAGGCTGACGGCGATGCCTTCCCAGTTGTTGCCGGTGGTGCGCCGGGGCTGGCGGCGCAGCTCCCAGTCGTAGAGTTCGCCGTCGACCTCGACGGTCCCCTTCTGATCGCGTGTGTGCTGCATGGGCGGCCCCATACCATAGAGTCGGCGAATTAGTCGCCGAAGCCGGCGGCTTTCAGGGCGTCGACGATCTGGTCAATCAGGCCCGGCGTCTCCTGAATGCCGGAATGGTCGGCGGCGGGGACGATGATCAGCCGCGTGGAGACGCCCTCGCGGCGCAGGGTCTGCTCCAGTCGCGAGGTGGCGAGGAAGGGCACGGTGTCGTCGTTGCGGGCCGCAACCACGACGGCCGTTCCGCGATAGCCCTGAAGGGCCGCGCCCAGATCGAAGCGGGGTACGTCGTCGCCGACCACGGGCCGGACCAGACCGCCGAGGGGGCCGGCCTTCTGGGCGGCGCCGGCGCGGATGACCTGTTCGAAGCTCTGGAAGGTCGAGATCAGGACGAGGTCGGAGGCGTGGTCGGTGCGCCCGGCCAGATCGCCGCAGACCGTGCCGCCCAGCGAGTGCCCCCAGAAGGCGAGATCGCCGGTGCGGCCCGTGGCGAAGGCGTGGTCGACCCGAGCGGAGATCGCCTGGTTCATCGCCTCGAACTGGTCGGGCGTCCCCTGCCCCGCTGAGTCGCCATAGCCGGGATAGTCGAAGATCCAGACGTCGCCGAGCGGGGCCAGCAGGGCCACGACCTTCTGGCCGCCCAGTTCACGGCGGAACATGTTGCCGCCGCAGAAGACGATCAGGGGCTTCGGTGAGGAATGCTCGAAGCGCGTGAGGGCCACCGGGCCGAACGCCGCCGGCAGGGTCTCCTCGGTCACCGTCAGGCCGAGCCGGGCGCCGACCTCGGCCAGAGGCAGGCCCGGTGTCATCCGCATCCCCGCCGCCGTCAGCCGGGCGTCGGTCGGAACCACGTCGTCGCCGGTCAGGCGATAGGTGTAGCAGCCGGACAGGGTCGCGGCGGCCGCAACGGCGATGACGAAGAGAGTCGTGCGAAGGGTCATGGAACGACGCTAGCACAAAGAAAAAGGGGCGCGCCGTGTCCGGCGCACCCCTCTTCGATCCAAAAAGATCGTCGGATCAGACGGTCTTGATGCCGTCGGCTTCGGCTTCGGTCCGCTTGTCGTAGACGTGGTCGACGATGCCCCAGGCCTTGGCGGCCTCGGCGTCCATGAAGTGGTCGCGGTCGAGGGTGGATTCGACCTCCTCATAGGTCCGGCCGGTGTGCTGGACGTAGATCTCGTTGAGGCGGCGCTTGGTGTAGCGGATGTCGGCGGCGTGCAGCTCGATGTCCGAAGCCTGGCCACGGAACCCGCCCGAGGGCTGGTGGACCATGATGCGGGCGTTCGGCAGGGCGATGCGCTGGCCCGCCTCACCGGCCGTCAGGATCAGGGAGCCGGCCGAGGCGGCCATGCCCATGACCACGGTCGAAACCGGGGACTTGATGTACTGCATGGTGTCGTAGATCGCGAGCGCCGAGGTCACCTGACCGCCGGGGCTGTTGATGTACATCGAGATTTCCTTCTTCGGGTTTTCCGATTCCAGGAACAGCAACTGCGCACAGATGAGGCTGGATACGTGATCTTCCACCGGTCCTACCAGGAAGATGATCCGCTCCTTCAGGAGGCGTGAATAGATATCATAGGCGCGTTCGCCACGGTTGGTCTGCTCGACCACCATAGGAACCAGGCCGTTCATGTGGGTTTCGTTAGCGGGGTACATTCGATCTCCAGCGATGTTATAGCGTTCCCGTCTCTATCGGGTCCGCCGGTTTCAACCTTCAGGTCGTCATCCCAACCTTGTCAGCCTATTTTCCTTTGGCCTTGGCTTTGCCTTTTGCAGCCTTCTTCTTCTTGGCCTTTTTCGTCTTGCCCTTTTTGTCCGCCGTGGCTTCCCCTTCCGGGTCTGCCAGCAGTTCTTCCGTCGAGACCTTCTTATCGGTCACTTTGGCGAGTTCCAGGATGTAGTCGATGATCTTCTCTTCGAAGATCGGCGCCTGCATCTCCTGCATCGCCTGCGGATTTTCCTGGTAATACTGCATCACCATCGCTTCCTGCCCCGGAAAACGCTGGGCCTGTTCGGCCATTGCGCGGTTCAGGTCATCCTGGCTGACCGTCAGGTTATTCACCCGGCCGATTTCCGACAGAAGCAGGCCGAGACGGATACGACGGGCCGCGATTTCGCGGTACCGTTCGCGCAGTTCGTCGTCCGACTTGCCCTTGTCGTCTTCGTCGAGCTTGTCGTTCTCCTTGGCTTCTTCAAGCTGCTTCCAGATGCTTTCGAATTCTTCGTCCAGCATGCCGGGGGGTACTTCGAAATCGGCCTTGTCTGCCAACTGGTCGAGCAATTCACGTTTCAGACGTCCATGCGAAACCTGCGTGTACTCATTCCCGATCTGATCCCGAACCATCGTCTTGAGCGCATCAAGGTTTTCCGCGCCCATCGACGTCGCAAACTCGTCGTTGATCTCAACGGCGGCCGGTGTGCGGACCTCGGTGACTTCTACGTCGAATGAAGCCGATTTGGATTTCAGGTTTTCAGCCTGGTAATCGTCCGGGAAGGTCACGTTGACCTCTTTTTTCTCTCCCGCCTTGGCGCCGATCAACTGGTCTTCGAAGCCCGGAATGAAACGGCCGCTGCCGAGTTCGAGTTCCATGCCGTCGGCCGAACCTCCGTCAAATGCCTCGCCGTCGATCTTGCCGACGAAATTCATTACGACCTGATCACCTCTGGCCGCCGCGCGTCCGTCTTCGGCAGCAAATGTCTTCTGCTGCTCTGCCAGGCGCGTAAGCGACTGCTCGACATCGTCGTCCGGAATCTCGGCCGTCAGTTTTTCGAGCTTGATGGTGCCAAAATCAATCGGCGGAATTTCAGGAATCACCTCAACCGTGAGCTTGTACTCAAGGTCGACGCCATCCTCGAAGGTCACCAGATCGATCTTCGGCTCCATTGCCGGGCGAAGTTCTCTCTCTTCCATCGTCTTCTGGATGGTGTCCTGTATGGTCTGTTCTAGAATTTCGCCACGGACAGAATTTCCGTAGCGCTGCTTCAGAACGGCCAGAGGCACTTTACCGGGTCGGAAACCGGGCACATTCACTGATGCGCCGACCTCAGCCAGGCGTGTGTTCATCCGTCCTTCAATGTCTTCCTTGGGAACGACTACTGAAAACTCGCGCCGCAAGCCTTCACTACTGGTTTCTGTAACCTGCATAAATCTCTCTTTCACCGTCAGCCAGAAGACCGACCAATTATGTACGGGCCCGACCTAAATAGTTGGTGCGGGCGAAGGGACTCGAACCCCCACACCCGAAGATACCAGAACCTAAATCTGGCGC